>JAGQTS010000007.1 GCA_020438895.1 Mycobacterium sp. | reverse complement strand
CGAAGTAGACCCCGCCGTTGTCCTCCACTTGAGCGGCCAGGGTCTCACTGTCCGACGCCCCACTGATGATGCCAAGTTGATCCCGCAGCCACTGCACCGCCGATCCGGTGACCGCGATCGAACCCTCAAGTGCGTAAATGGGTTTGGCCTCGCCTCCATCTCTGGGCGCGAACTGATAGCACAATGTTGTCAGCAAGCCGTTGCTGCTGCGAACGATCTTCTCTCCGGTGTTCAGCAGCAGGAAGTTGCCGGTGCCGTAGGTGTTCTTGGCTTCACCAGGCTTCAGGCACACCTGGCCCACCATTGCCGCCTGCTGGTCACCCAGGCTCGCCGTCACCGGCACCTCCCCGTCGGTGGGTCCGTCCGGATGAGTCATGCCGTAGGGCTCCGGCGACGAGGACGGCCGGATGGCCGGCAACATCTGACGGGGAATCCCGAAGAACCCCAGCAGTTCATCGTCCCAGTCCAGGGTTTCCAGATTCATCAGCATGGTCCGGCTGGCATTGGTGACATCGGTGATGTGGACCCCGCCCTGCGAGGCGCCGCCGGTGAGATTCCACAGCACCCAGGAGTCCGGCGTGCCGAAGAGGGCATCACCGCGTTCGGCGTCCGCACGCAGACCGTCGACGTTCTCCAGCATCCACTGCAATTTTCCGCCGGAGAAGTACGTCGCCGGTGGTAGACCCGACTTGCGGCGGATCACCTCACCGCGCCCGTCGCGGTCGAGTGCGGCGGCAATGTGGTCGGTCCGCGTGTCCTGCCACACGATCGCATTGCAATACGGCCGGCCCGTCTTCCGGTTCCACACCAGGGTGGTCTCGCGTTGGTTGGTAATGCCCAGTGCAACGAGATCGGTGGCCGAAAGCCGGGTGTTGTTCAATGCCGACATCACCACACTTTGAGTCCGCTCCCAGATCTCGACCGGATTATGTTCGACCCATCCCGCCCGCGGCAGGATCTGCTGGTGCTCGAGTTGATGTCGGCCAACCTCATTCCCGTCGTGGTCGAAGATCATGCATCGGGTGCTGGTGGTGCCCTGGTCTATGGAGGCGACGAAGTCGGCCAACGGTGCTCCTCGAATCAGCGGTGCGGCGGGAAGGCTGTGCTGGGAGTCTGCCACCGTCCATGATGGTCCACATGGGAAAGCCCACGCCGAATCTATCCGGTATGCCCAGGGGCGGTCCCGACGCCTGCTGGCTGGACCGGCTGTTGGAGACCGACCGGCCCGAGTATCTGGATCGGCCCGACGTCGATGCCGACGTCAAGCGCAGCGTGGTCCGGGCACTGGACCGAGCCGGAGAGCTCTTCCGGGAACACGACCGCAACACAGCTCTGGTACTGAGCGAAGTAGCGGAGGTCGCCGATCCGGCGATTCTGGAACTGGGCGCCGGCCACGGTGGACTATCCCGCAAGCTGCTCGAGCAACACCCCACCGCAACGGTCACGGTGTCAGATATCAACGCCGACTCGGTGTCGGCGATAGCCGCCTCGGACCTTGGGCAGCATCCGCGGGCGGTGGTCCGCACGATCGACGCCACCGATATCGACATGCCCGACGGAACCTTCGATCTGGCGGTGTTCGCCCTGTCCTTTCATCATCTGCCACCGGAGTCAGCCGCACAGGTCCTCGCCGAGGGAACCCGGGTCGCAAAAAAACTGGTCATCATCGACCTGGCGCGCCCGCCGGCGCCGTTACACCTGATCAGGGTGGCGACGATGGCCCCGTTGGCTCCGATCTGGCCGTTCGCCCACGACGGCATGATCAGCTCGTTGCGCTCCTACAGTCAGTCTGCCCTCCAGGCTCTCGGCGCACACGTGGGCGTCCGGGTAGAAGTCCGGTCACTCTGGCCCGATCGGCAGATGACGGTGGCCAGACGCCCCTGAGCCCCGTTTCCGCTGGCTAATGACGGCGCGGTGCTTGCGCAAGCAGCATCGAGCCTGTTGCATCATCTCCGTGGGAGAAGAGGTCACGCACGCCAGCTACAACCGCAAGCACCGGCAGGAGTACCGACAGAAGGTGCAACTGTGCCTCGACGTGTTCGAGACCATGCTCTCGGAGTCCAGCTTCGAGTTCGACCGTCCGCTGACCGGCATGGAGATCGAGTGCAACCTCGTCGATGCCCAATACCAGCCGGCCATGCTGAATCAGGAAGTGCTGGCCTCCATCGCCGACCCGGCCTATCAGACGGAGCTTGGCGCCTACAACATCGAATTCAACGTTCCGCCAAGACCTTTGCCCGGGCGGACGGCCCTTGAGCTGGAATCCGAGGTTCGCACCAGCCTGAATGCGGCCGAGACGAAAGCCAGTACCGACGGCGCCCACATCGTGATGATCGGCATTCTGCCGACCCTGATGCCCGAACACCTGGTGGGCGGCTGGATGAGTCCGTCCCTGCGCTATCAGGCATTGAACGACTCGATCTTCACCGCGCGCGGCGAGGACATCCTGATCGACATCGCCGGCCCCGAGCGACTGAGCATGCACGCCGAGTCGATCGCCCCGGAGTCGGCGTGCACCAGCATGCAGTTGCACTTGCAGGTTTCGCCGGCGGATTTCGCGAGCAACTGGAACGCCGCCCAGGTGCTGGCCGGGCCGCAACTGGCTCTGGGCGCCAATTCGCCGTATTTCTTCGGCCGCCAGCTGTGGGCGGAGACCAGGGTCGAATTGTTCGCACAGGCCACCGATACCCGGCCCGATGAACTCAAGACTCAGGGCGTACGGCCGAGGGTGTGGTTCGGGGAGCGCTGGATCACCTCGATCTTCGACCTGTTCGAAGAGAACGTGCGCTATTTTCCCAGCTTGCTGCCGGAACTGTCGGACGAAGATCCCCGCGCCGAGCTGGCGGCCGGACGCATTCCGCTGCTTCCCGAACTTCGTCTGCACAACGGAACCGTGTACCGCTGGAACCGGCCGGTCTACGACGTGGTCGATGGGCGCCCGCACCTCCGGGTGGAGAATCGCGTACTACCGGCGGGACCCACGGTCGTCGACATGATGGCCAACGCCGCGTTCTACTACGGGCTGCTACGGACCGTGTCCGAGGACGAGCGGCCGCTGTGGACGAAGATGAGTTTTGCTGCCGCCCATGACAACTTCATCGAGGCGGCGCGGCACGGGATGGACGCCCGGTTGTACTGGCCCGGACTGGGTGAGGTGACACCCGACGAGTTGGTGCTGCGCCATCTGCTCCCGATGGCCGACGACGGCCTGCGCCGTTGGCGGGTCGCCGCCGAGGTGCGCGACCGCTATCTCGGCGTCATCGAAGGCCGGGCCAAGACTGGCCGAAACGGTTCTTCATGGCAGGTCGAGACGGTGGACCGGTTGGAGCGCAGTGGATTGGACCGACCGAAGGCGTTGGCGGAAATGCTGCGCCGATACTGCGACCTGATGCACAGCAACGCTCCGGTGCACACCTGGCCTTGATCCTGCACTGACTGCGTCGTCCGATGACGCGCTACGTTGATGACATGGAATCCGATGTCATGGACTGGGACGGCGCCTACCGGCAGGAGGGCGGTTTCGCCGGCCCGCCGCCGTGGAACCTCGGAGAACCACAGCCCGAGTTGGCGAACCTGATCGCCGCGGCCCGCGGCGAAGTCCTTGATGCGGGATGTGGCCACGCCGAGCTGGCTCTCGCGGCGGCAGCCGCAGGGCACCCCGTGGTGGGGATCGACTTGGCCCCGACCGCCGTGGCAGCGGCAACGGCGGAAGCCGCCCGGCGGGGCCTGCACAACGCGACCTTCGTGGCCGCGGACATCACCACCTTCACCGGTTTCGACGAACGCTTCCGCACCATCTTCGACAGCGCACTGTTCCACTCACTGCCGGTGGAATGCCGCGACGGGTACTTGCGTTCGATTCGTCGGGCCGCGGCGCCGGGCGCCCGCTACTACGTCCTGGCATTCGCCGAGGGTGTCTTCCCGGCAGAGCTTGAGACCAAGCCACACGAGGTCTCCGCACAAGAGTTGCGCGACGCGGTGTCACCGTATTTCACCGTGGACGACGTCCGGTCGGCCTGGATACACGTCAACCCTGTCGAAGGAATGCCGTTGCCATCCAGTGGCGTCCCACACGACGAGAAAGACCGGCCGAAGTTGCCCGGCTACTTGCTCACCGCACATAAAGGGGATTGAGCTTCCTCCGGCAAGGGGCGCCGCCGTGGATCACCGTTGCGGCGACGATGCCGGCGGCGGCGTTTCCGGCCTCACGCCCGGGCCCCGCATCTCGGGGTCATCCGGTCCCACCATCCCGGGTCCCATGCCGGGTCCCCTCATACCGGGACCCCTGCCTTCGGGGTGGCCCATGGGCGGGCCGGGCATCATCGCGCAGCCCTGATGACGGTGTCGGTCCCACCCGCCACCGTGCCCGGCGTGCCGCCCCAGGGCAACGCCGGTGAAGAAGATCGCGCCGACGATGAACACGATGCCGGCCACGATCGCCACCCATGCAGCCGACTGATACAGCCGGTTGGGCCGGCCGCTCGGGCGATACTGCGGAACCGGACCCACCGGGGCCTCGGCGACGGGCTGGGGAGGGGATGCGGTTGCTGATTCGGTTGATTCGGTCATACGGATACCCTCGCCCATCGGTTGAGGTCCGCGCTATGCCACGGATATGCATTCGCTGTGCGCCCGGAAGAACGTCCGGACCGCGCAGCCCCGCGCCGCTGAACACAGGCGGGGCACCAGGCTGAACGGGATTCGGCGGGCGGTCAGCCGCGGAGGGTAACCCGATGGCCCGCCAGCAGTTCGGCGATCTGGATGGTGTTCAGCGCAGCACCCTTGCGCAGGTTATCCCCGGAGACGAACAACGCCAGACCGCGCCCGCCCTCGACGCCGGGATCCTGCCGAATCCGACCGACCAGGGACTCGTCGCCTCCCGCCGCCGCCAGCGGAGTCGGCACCTCGACGAGCGCGACACCCGGCGCAGCGGCGAGAATCTCGCGAGCACGATCCGGGGACATCGGCCGAGCGAACTCCGCATTGATGGACAGCGAGTGCCCCGTCAACACCGGAACCCGTACGCAGGTTCCGCTCACCGCAAGGTCGGGGATACCGAGAATCTTGCGACTCTCGTTGCGTAACTTCTGATCCTCGTCGGTTTCTCCGGATCCGTCATCGACCAGCGCGCCGGCCAGTGGAAGGACGTTGAACGCGATGGGGGCGACGTATTTCTCCGGCGGCGGGAAGTCCACGGCGTGACCGTCCTGTACGAGGTGCTCGACACCGTCGATGACGGCTCGGGCCTGGGTGACCAGTTCCTCCACCCCGGCGATCCCACTGCCGGAGACCGCTTGATAGGTGGATGCGATCATCCGCACCAGACCGGCCTCCTCGTGCAACGGTTTGAGGACCGGCATGGCCACCATCGTGGTGCAGTTCGGATTCGCGATGATGCCCTTGGGCAGGGCCTTGTGGCGCACGTCGCGGTCGAAATTGACCTCGCTGACCACGAGGGGAACGTCCGGATCCTTACGCCACGCCGATGAGTTGTCGATGACGGTCACCCCGGCGGCGGCGAAGCGCAGTGCCTGCACCCGCGACATCGTCGCGCCCGCGGAGAACAGCGCGATGTCCAGACCGGTCGGATCGGCGGTTTCGGCGTCCTCGACCTCGATCTCCCGACCGCGGAAACTCAGCTTCTTCCCGGCCGATCGCGCCGAAGCGAAGAAGCGCACAGTCGAAGCTGGGAAGTCCCTCTCCTCCAACAGTTTTCGCATGACGACGCCAACCTGGCCGGTGGCACCTACCACGCCGATCGACACCATCTAGCGACCCGTTCCCGCGTAGACCACGGCCTCTTCGTCACCGCCGAGATGGAACGCCTCGTGCAGTGCGGCCACAGCCTTGTCGAGTTCGGAGTCCTTGATCAGAACCGATATCCGGATCTCCGAGGTCGAGATGAGGTCGATGTTGATGCCGACCTCGGCCAGCGCCTCGCAGAAGGTCGCAGTGACGCCAGGGTGGCTGCGCATTCCGGCCCCGATCAGCGACACCTTGCCGATGTGATCGTCGTACAGCACGTTGGAAAATCCGATTTCGCGCTGCAGCTCGGTCAGCTTCTCGACCGCCCTCGGCGCGGAGTCACGGGAACAGGTGAACGTGATGTCGGTCTTGCCGTCGTCGACCTTGGAGATGTTCTGCAGCACCATGTCGATGTTGACATCGGCGTCGGCGACGGCCCGAAATACCTTGGCGGCGTATCCGGGAACATCCGGCAGCGCGACGACGGTCACCTTGGCTTCGCTGCGGTCGTGGGCTACCCCGGTCAGGATGGCGTCTTCCATGATGGTGTCCTCGATTGATCCGGTGACGATGGTGCCCGGCTTATCGGAGTACGACGAGCGGACGTGGATCGGAACGTGGTAACGGCGGGCATATTCCACGCACCGCAGCATGAGCACCTTCGCTCCGCACGCGGCCATTTCGAGCATCTCCTCGAAGGTGACGGTATCCAGGCGCCGGGCATTGGGGACGATGCGTGGGTCGGCGGTGAAGATGCCGTCGACGTCGGTGTAGATCTCGCAGACGTCGGCATGCAGGGCCGCCGCCAGTGCGACGGCGGTGGTGTCGGAGCCACCCCGTCCCAGGGTGGTCACGTCCTTACTGTCCTGGCTGACGCCCTGGAAACCGGCGACCAGAACGATCTGTCCCTCGTCCAGTGCGGAGCGCAACCGGCCCGGCGTGACGTCGATGATCTTGGCGTTGCCGTGGGTGCCGGTGGTGATCACCCCGGCCTGCGAGCCGGTAAAGGACCGGGCCTGGGCGCCCAGCGACTCGATGGCCATGGCGACCAGGGCGTTGGAAATCCGCTCCCCAGCCGTCAGCAGCATGTCCAATTCGCGCGGCGGTGGGACCGGCGCCACCTGGCGGGCCAGATCGAGGAGTTCGTCGGTGGTGTCGCCCATCGCGGACACCACGACCACGACATCGTTGCCCGCCTTCTTGGTCTCGACGATGCGCTCGGCGACACGACGAATCCGGTCGGCGTCGCCCACCGAGGATCCGCCGTACTTCTGCACGACGAGCGCCACTGTCTTCCCTTCCGCCCACCGCATTCGTGCGCGGTGCCTTATCAGCCCGCCGGCGGGCGATGTTTTGCAACTATCAGGATAAGGGTTGCGCGTCGCATGATTTTCCACAGCGCGGGTGGGTAATCTGCGTGGCGATGCAACAACACCCGTCACACCAGCCCCGCCAGCGCCAGGCGAAGACCCGGGTGCCGATCCACCGACCGATCGCCGATCGCTGGAGTCCGCGCGCATTCGATCCGGAAGCTGTTGTGACAAAGGAGATTCTGACCGGCCTGCTGGAAGCGGCCCGGTGGGCGGCCACCTGGGGCCGACGCCAACCGGTGCGGTTCGTGGTGGGAGCGCGCGGGGATGAGACCTACCACCGTCTGGCTGCTCTGCTTAACCGGGGAAACGCCTACGCCACCAACGCCGGGGCACTGATTCTGGTGTGCGCCGATGAAGGGGACGACGATCCCACCGCGATCTACAGCGCCGTCGATGCGGGTGCGGCGGCCGCGAACCTCGCCATCGAGGCGGTCTCCCGGGGCCTGGTCTGCCATCCGATGGCCGGTTTCGACGCCGCCGGCGCCCGATCCGCCTTCGGGGTACCGCCCCAGGTCCGGCCGCTGATGATCATCGCTGTCGGTTCTCTCGCCGACCCGGCCGAGGTCCCGCCGGACATCGCCGAACGCGACAGCCTGCCCCGCGAGCGCCTGCCATTGGAACAGGTGGCATTCGCCAGCACCTGGGGACAGCCCTGGCGCTGAGGCTCTGCAACCGCGGTGAGCGTGAACCCGGTGAGGAAAGCAGTAGCCACCGCATCGAATGCCTGGTAGCGGAGCCGCGGCAAGTCGGGCGGCGTCACCCGCGCGATTGTGCCTGCTGAGATAACCGGAGTACAGTCACAGGCGTGCAGCGGGTGCTCCTCCTCGGACGCCGCGACGGGGTCTGATCCAGACTGGCCTCCCGTCGCGGGTGGTCGCGATGCGCCGGTCTTCCCGCCGCGGCACGCCGCGACGGCCAAGTCTGAAGTCCCCACCACCACTTTCCGGAGCAGAATCGTGAACAGCCATTTCGACGCGACTTCGGTCGACGCCTACGTATCCGCCCGCACCATCAACAAACCGTCAGGCCCGCGCCGGCCGGGCCAGCCCACCTGGAACAACCAGCGCAACACCGCGATGCCGGTGGACCGGTACCGCCCGTTTGCCGACGAAGTCGAGCGGATCACTCTGCCCGATCGCACCTGGCCGGACCACGTCATCGACCACGCACCGATGTGGTGCGCGGTGGACCTGCGCGACGGCAANNCAACCAGGCGCTCATCGATCCGATGAGCCCGGCCCGCAAACGTCGCATGTTCGATCTGCTGGTCAGAATGGGCTACAAGGAGATCGAGGTCGGCTTCCCATCGGCCAGCCAAACCGATTTCGACTTCGTGCGCGAGATCATCGAACAGGGTGCCATCCCCGACGACGTCACCATTCAGGTGCTGACCCAGTGCCGACCGGAATTGATCGAACGGACGTTTGAGGCCTGCCACGGCGCGCCGAACGTCATCGTGCACTTCTACAACTCCACCTCAATCCTGCAACGTCGGGTGGTGTTCCGGGCCAACCGCGACGACGTCAAGAAGATCGCCACTGACGGCGCCCGGAAATGCCTGGAGGAACAGGCCAAACACCCCGGCACCCGGTGGCGCTACGAATACTCGCCGGAGTCCTACACCGGCACCGAATTGGAGTACGCCCTGGAAGTGTGCGATGCAGTGGCCGACGTCGTGCAACCGACGCCGCAGTGGCCGCTGATCGTCAACCTGCCGGCAACCGTGGAGATGGCGACGCCGAACGTCTACGCCGACTCCATCGAATGGATGAGCCGCAACCTGGCGCGCCGGGACTCCATCATCCTGAGCCTGCATCCGCACAACGATCGGGGAACCGCCGTTGCCGCAGCCGAATTAGGGTTCCAAGCAGGCGCCGACCGCATTGAGGGCTGCCTGTTCGGCAACGGTGAGCGCACCGGAAACGTCTGCCTGGTGACCTTGGGGTTAAACCTGTTCTCCCGCGGCGTGGACCCACAGATCGACTTCTCCAACATCGATGAGATCCGCAGGACGGTCGAGCACTGCAACCAGTTGGCCGTTCCCGAACGGCATCCCTACGGCGGAGACCTGGTGTACACGGCGTTCTCCGGTAGCCACCAGGACGCCATCAACAAGGGGTTGGACGCGATGAAGGTCGCCGCGGACCAAGACGGCCGAGACGAGGCCGACATCGTGTGGCAGGTGCCCTATCTGCCGATCGACCCCAAGGATGTCGGCCGCACCTACGAGGCTGTGATCCGGGTGAACTCCCAGTCCGGCAAGGGCGGGGTGGCGTACATCATGAAGGCCGACCACGGCCTGGTACTGCCACGCCGTCTGCAGATCGAGTTCAGCCAGGTGATCCAGAAGATCACCGACGGAGAGGGCGGCGAGGTATCCAGCAAGGAGATGTGGGACGCCTTCGCCGACGAATACTTGGCGCCGGTGCGCCCCCTGGAGCGGATTCGACAACGGGTGATCGGCTCGGAGACCGACGGGGGCACCGACGTCATCGAGGCCACCGTCACGGTCGACGGGGTGGAGACCCAGATCCACGGAGAGGGAAACGGACCGCTGGCTGCATTCGTCGATGCGCTCGGCACCGTCGATATCGACGTCCATGTGCTGGACTACTCCGAGCACGCCATGTCGGCGGGCGAGGAGGCCGCCGCCGCGGCCTATGTCGAGGCCTCCGTGGGCGGGCGAACGGTCTGGGGTGTGGGTATCGCCACGTCCATCACCACCGCTTCGCTACGTGCCGTGGTGTCGGCGGTCAACCGTGCCGCGCGACTGGGCTGATTCACGTGCCACTGTCGGGTAGTTTCTGCGGCGATGGCCCGTCTCCGCTGTGTCCTCGCGATCGCCTTCGCCATCGCAATCGCCGGTTGCGGGGCATCCGCGCCGCAGCACCAGAAGTCTGAACCTCAACAGACCGACGGGCCGGGTGCGGTCATCGGCACCGGCGACGTTCGCGAACCGGAGCCCGTTCTGTCTGCGGGTGCCGGTGAGGTTCGGGCAGTCACCTACGTCTCGAAGTCCGGGGTCACTGACGCATACACCTATGTGACGGCCACGATCTACGTTCCCCGCGGCACACCCCCGCAGGGTGGCTTTCCCGTCGTCGCATACGGGCGAGCGATCGGCAGCCCCAGTCCGGACTGCGCCTTCTCTCCGCCCGCTGCCAAAGCGGCGGCAACAGCAGCCATCGCCGGTTTCCTCAATGCCGGGTATGTGGTCACCGTGCCTGACTTTCAGGGCCTGGGGACACCCTCGGACGGAACGAGTGTCTACCACCCGTACCTCGATTCGGCCAGCGCCGGCTACAACCTGATCGACGCGGTCCGGGCCACCCGGAAGCTGGTACCCCAGACCTCGGAGATCTGGTTCGCCATCGGCGAAGCACAGGGCGGTCAGGGTGCCTGGGCGGTCAACGAACTCTCCGATGACTACGGGCATCCGACGCTTCGGGGCACCGTCAGCATCTCCCCGACCGCCGAAGTCGACGGCCTGGCCGACGCCGCTGCCACGGGCACCCTCACCCCCGATCAGCTCACCATGTACCTCGGGTACCTGCAAACGTTGGACAAGCAGTTCGCAGGCCAGTTCCCCTTGGACGATTACCGACGCGGACCGGCCAAAGACAATTGGAACCTGTTGCTGAACTGCAACCCCAACGAAGACGCGGCACGCGAAGCGGTGATTGCCGAGATCAGCCCGGACGACCTGCGACCCGCAACTCCGCAGGCTCTGGAACTGCTGCGCGGCTATCTGCGTAAGACCACCCTCCCGCAGGGGCCCGCGAAGCAGCCGATGCTCGTGGTATTCGGTGACGACGATCGACTCACCCCGGCGGCGTGGACGCAGCGCGCGATAGTCCGAGCCTGCGCGATGGGCGATGTGATCACCGTCAGCCAAGTACCCTCCCCGACACTCCCGGATCCGGCGATTCTGGATTGGATGACCACCCGCGCCGCGGACGGCGCAGTGCCCAACGACTGTCCCGAGTTCGTTGCCGAACATCCGCTGCCGCCATCCGAACCGCCGGTGCCGAGCGGGGAGCCGCTCAGCCCGGCGAACGCGGCAACGCCCCCCAACCGCGAGGGGCCTGCAGCCGCGGTCGGCTCGCCGCAGCCCGAAGCAGGACCAGCTGGGCTGTCCTTGGTCAGCGGCTGGTTGCCAATGGCCATCCAGGTATTGGCGATCGGCGCGCTCATCGGTGCAACGGGATGGCGGTCGAAGACGTGGCGGCTGCGACGGCTTCCTGTGGCGTTCGCCGTCGGGGCGGCCGTGATTCCCGCGGTGTGGTGGATCCTTGTGAGTCAGGGGTGGGGTCCGCATTACCCATGGGGATTGTGGCCGTGGATCGGACTGACCGGTTTTTCCGCGGCCGTCCTGATTCTTAGATGGCGCGGGTCGCCGTGGTGGCGGCGGGCCGTCGCGTTGGCGACGGTCCCCTTGTGCGTTCTGGCGACGGCCACCGCCGTCAACGCCTCACTGAGCTACCTGCCCACCGTCGGGATGGCGTGGCTCCGGATCACCGGTCAGCAGCCGGCGCAGTGGATCGATCAGGAGAAACTGCTCGCGATGCGGCGGGACGGCGTCCGTCCCGCCCGCGGGACGGTGGTGTCGATCACAACACCGAGCGACATCTCCGGATTTCCCCACCGTGACGAACTGGTGTACCTACCGCCGGTGTGGTTCACGTCGAATCCGCCACCCCAACTTCCGGTGGTGATGATGATCGGTCCGGAATTCAGCACCCCACCGGACTGGCTGCTGTATGCCGGGGGGCTGAGGATCCTCGACCAATTCGCGCTGCGTCATCGCGGCTCCGCACCGGTGGTCGTATTCCCGGATACCAGCGGTTCCTTCACCAACGACACCGAATGCGTGAACGGCCCGCGTGGCAATGCCACTGACCACATCACCAAAGAGGTTGTGCCGTATCTGATCTCCAACTTCGGCGTGAGCACTGATGCGTCCCGCTGGGGCCTATCGGGATGGTCATCGGGCGGTACCTGCTCGGCCATGCTGCTGGTCACCCACCCCGAATTGTTCAGCGCCATCGTCGACCTCGACGGCCAGCTCGGCCCCAACGCCGGGCCGAAGAACCAAACCATCGCCAGGCTCTTCGGTGGCGATGCCGAGGCCTGGGCGGCCTTCGACCCCAAGACCGTGGTCGAAACCCACGGCCCCTACCAGGACAAAGCGGCCTGGATCGCGGTGTCGGAGGAGATACCGACCACACACATACCAGCTGGCACCCCGTTACCGCCCGATGCCCTCGCCGACTGGGATACCCGATCCGAAGACCACGCCAAGACCGCGATGCAGTTATGCACGCTGTTCGCGGCCTACGACATCGAGTGTTCGGTCGTCGGATACGGTGGCGGACACGACTATGCCTCCGCCGCTGCAGGATTCGCCGCAGCTCTCCCCTGGCTCGCCGGCAGGCTCAGAACCCCGGGCGTCCCGGTGATCCCCTTGCCGGGGGCACAACCAAACTAGAACAGTGCGAACTGCTGGCCTCGATCGACCGGTTGCACGAACTCGTCGACACCGACGCCGACAGCCACCTCTGCGACGCTGCGCATGAACTGATCGTCGGCCACCGTAGGCACGCCCAACTCGCGAGCCTGGAATCCCTTGCCGCGCTCCGGGACGGGTTCATTGCACACCACCAGAGACGTCTCCGGATCGACGTCGTCGGTGTAGGCCAACCCAGCGAAGATGATTCGCTCCACGAGTTCTTCATGGGTCCGATTCACCTCGGCCGACAGGGCCACCCGCATCCCCTGGACCAAAGGACCGCCGCTGCGGTACCGACCTGGGTTGAGATACGGACACGGCATCCGGGAGGCCAGCATCTTCAACGGCCGCAACTCCTCATGGGTGACCCTGCCGTTGGGCCACCGTCGGCGGGAGACCGGCCGCACCGGCAGCCAGACACCCCGCTGCCGGGCCCGTTGCAGGGCAGGACGCAGCACCCTGGAGAGCACCAGTGCGTCATCAAATGCGTCGTGCGCGCGGGTCTGGGGAACATCCCAGTGTCGAGCCAGAGTCTCCAGTCTCAGATTCTGCAGGCCCAGTTCCAGGCGGCGGGCGAGTTCGACTGTGCACATCACACTGTCGACCGGGAGGACGACACCAGCGATCTCGGCTTCGGCGGTGAGAAACGAGTAGTCGAACGCAGCGTTATGGGCGACCACCGTCCGGCCGTGCATCAGGTCGGCAAGTTCGCCGGCGATCTCGCCGAATACCGGCTGATCTTCGAGCATCTCGGCGGTGATGCCGTGGATGTGTGTGGGCCCGGGATCCACGCCGGGGTTCACCAGGCTGACCACAGACTGCTCGACATTTCCCACACCATCGAGCGCGAGCGCGGCGACGCTCAATACCCGGGCTTGACCGGGACGGAAGCCGGAGGTCTCCACGTCAACGACAACCCAGCCCTCGCGGTGCTCCTCGGCCGGCCGACCCCAGGTGTGGCTCACGAAATTCAGGATGGCACGGGTCACCGACAGCTGGGTGGAGGCCCCACCGTGTCGGGGGCACAGCCGCTTGTCCGACCACTCTTGGCGCAAGGGGCGCGGGCACGCCGCCTAAGCTCTCTCACCAATGAGAATGACTGTTCGCAGCCGTGCGGCGCTAGCTGCCGGTTCGACCGCGCGCTGGGCCTCCCGAGTCACCGGCCGCGGTGCAGGCGCCATGATCGGCGGCCTGGTCGCGCTGAAGCTGGACCGGTCCGTCCTGCGACAACTCGGCGTCGGGAGGCGCACTGCGCTGGTGACCGGCACCAACGGCAAGTCGACCACCACGCGGATGCTCGCGGCCGCACTGTCGACCACCGGTCGGGTCGCCACCAACAGCGAGGGCGCCAATATGGATGCCGGCCTGGTTGCGGCGCTGGCCACCGCGAGGGAGGCACCCCTGGCCGCGCTCGAGGTCGACGAGATGCACGTACCCCACGTAGCAGATGCCCTGGAACCCTCGGTGATCGTGTTGCTGAACCTGTCCCGCGACCAGCTGGATCGAGTGGGTGAGATCAACCACATAGAGCGGACCCTGCGCGCTGGACTCGCCCGGCACCCGTCAGCCGTGGTCGTCGCCAACTGCGACGACGTGCTGATGACCTCGGCGGCCTACGACTGCCCGAATGTCATCTGGGTAGCCGCTGGGGGCGGATGGAAGAACGACTCGGTGAGCTGCCCCCGCAGCGGTGAGGTCATCGTCCGCGACGGCAAGGACTGGCGTTCTACCGGAGCGGAGTTCAGCCGCCCCGATCCTGCGTGGTGGTTCGATGACCGGGCACTCCACGGTCCGGGTGGCACCACCCTGGCGATGCGTCTCGCCCTGCCCGGGGCGGTCAACCGGGGCAACGCGGCGCAGGCGGTCGCCGCCGCGGTGGCGATGGGTGTCGACCCGGCGCAGGCAGTTGCGGCGGTATGCGGTGTCGACGAGGTTGCGGGCCGGTACCGCACGGTTCAGTTCGGCGACCACACTGCACGACTGTTGCTCGCGAAGAACCCGGCCGGATGGCAGGAGGCGTTGGCGATGGTGGACAGGTCCGCCACCGGCGTGGTGATCGCGGTCAACGGCCAGGTGCCCGACGGGGAGGATCTGTCCTGGCTGTGGGATGTGCGGTTCGAGCATTTCGGCGGAACCCACGTGGTCGCGGCCGGCGAACGCGGCACCGACCTCGCCGTGCGGCTCGGGTATGCCGGCGTGGAGCACACACTGGTGCACGACACCATCGCGGCGATCCGATCCTGCCCGCCGGGACACGTCGAGGTGGTGGCCAACTACACGGCGTTCCTGAACGTGCAGCGAACGTTGGAGCGCAATGGCTGACGCGGTCCGGATCGGGCTGGTCCTCCCCGATGTCATGGGCACCTACGGCGACGGCGGCAACGCCGTGGTGCTGCGGCAGCGCTTGCGGTTGCGCGGCATTGCCGCCGAGATCGTCGAGATCACCCTCGCCGACCCCGTTCCCGACTCCTTGGACCTCTACACCCTCGGCGGCGCGGAGGACTACGCCCAGAGATTGGCGACAACACACCTGCTGCGCCATCAGGGCCTGCAACGGGCTGCCGGCCGCGGCGCCCCGGTCCTGGCCATCTGCGCGGCGATCCAGGTCTTGGGCCACTGGTATGAAACCTCGGCCGGCGAACGGGTTGACGGGATCGGACTGCTTGACGTCACCACGACACCACAACCCGAACGCACCATCGGCGAAGTCGTCTCGACGCCGCTCATCGCCGGCCTGAGCCAGCCGCTGACGGGCTTCGAAAACCATCGCGGCGGAACGGTTCTCGGTTTCCAGGCGACTCCCCTCGCAGCCGTCGTCAAAGGGGCGGGTAACCGTCGCGGTGATGGGATCGACGGGGTGGTTCAGGGCAGTGTGGTGGCCACCTACCTGCATGGCCCGTGCCTGGCCCGCAACCCAGAGTTGGCTGATGCCCTGCTCTCACGGGTGGTCGGACACCTGCCGCCACTGCCTCTTCCCGAGGTCGATCAATTGCGCCGCGAGCGGATGGCCGCCCCACGCCGCGGGTAGTCCAGGCTCATCGCGCGTCGTCCCCGGTTGGGCAGGACAACGGTATCGGGATACGTTGAGGTGTCGTTAGGTCCAGAAGATGGAGTTCACCATGCTTGCCGCCACCCGCCCCGTCGCAGCCGCCGCCGCCGCGCTGATGGGTGCCACCGTCATCGCTGCCGTCCCGGTATTGACACCTGCGACTCCGGCAGTCCCGCGATTCCACGCGCCCGACGTCGCGCTGACCTCCAGTATCTTCGACATCCTGACCTTCCCCGCCTGGCAGCAGGCCATAGCCAACGAGGTCGAGTTCGTGGCGATCCGGACGGCGGGCCTGGCTGAGGCCGGCACGGGCCTCGTGGAGTCGCTGGCCCAGTTGCCCGCGACCCTGCTCACCGCCGCCCAGCAGGTATTCAGCGGTGACGCATTGGACGCCCTGACCACCGTCGAGACGTGGGCAGTCGATGCCGCCACGGCCACGCTCGTCCCCCCGGTTGCCGCGAACATCGAAGTCGGCCAGATTCAGCTCGCCATCCAGTCCGCCCTGCTGGTAGCGCAACCGGTCGCCGCCGTCGAACTGGGCGCAAGCCTGTTCACCGCTTTCGACACCGTGTCCCGCGCCTTCATCGTCGCCGGACAAGATGTGCTGGACGCAGTCCTCTCATTCGACATCGGCGGCGTCATTGAGGCGATAATTTCCGGCGTTTCCGGCGTGGTCACCGCCTTCGGCGCGGGCGCGCAGGCCGTCATAGACGGCGTCGTGTCCGCCCAGACCACGCTTGCCGCGGCGCTCGCCACCCGGCCGATCCTGATCCCGCCGATCGGGCCGAGCGGTGTGGTTCCGAAGATCGCGGCCACCGAATCGGTCACCACCGCGGTCACCGACTCGGCGACATCGGAGCCCGTGACCGTAGAAAGGCCCTCGGCCACGGTCGAGGCGGCAACGACCGCCGAACCGGCAGCCGCGACCGTTCGCAGCGGAGTCAGGAGCGCGCCGCAGGGGGGAGAAGGGGTGCCGCGAACCACGCCCACCGAGCGCACATCCACTGCCGCCGAGACCACTGCGGCTACCCCGATGAAGGCCGACAGCCCTACGAAGGCCGACAGCAGACGCGCGACGGGCCGCTAGCCCTTTTGGGTGCCCTTGCTGTCACGGATGAGGCGCTCCTCACACCATCGCCCGGCGCCCGGAGAGCGCACGCCCCAGTGTCAGCTCATCGGCAAACTCAAGATCCCCACCCATGGGCAGACCGGACGCAATGCGGCTGACGGTCAACCCGGGAATGTCGCGCAGAATGCGCACCAAGTAGGTGGCGGTGGCTTCGCCCTCAGTGTTCGGATCTGTCGCGATGATCACCTCAGTGATGTCGACACCGTCCACTCGCTCACCAATCCTGTTGAGCAGCTGGCGAATCCGTAGCTGTTCAGGTCCGATGCCGGAGAGCGGATCCAGCGCCCCACCCAACACGTGATACCGGCCGCGGAACTCCCTGGTTCGTTCGACGGCTTGGACGTCCTTTGGTTCCTCGACGACACATACCTGGGTGCCGTCGCGACGGGAGTCCGCGCAGATACGGCAGCGCTCAGCCTCGGAAACGTTGCCGCAGACTTCGCAGAACTGGACGCCGTCCCGGATCCGGGTCAGCGCCGCGGTGAGCCTATCGATGTCCGGCGGCTCAACCGACAGTAGATGGAAAGCGATTCGCTGAGCACTCTTCGGTCCAATCCCGGGGAGCTTGCCGAGTTCGTCGATCAGATCCTGGACGGGACCTTCAAACATTCCGTCAGGACTCCGGGATGCCCTGGTGCGGTTGACGCTTCTGGGCCAGCGGGCCGAGGTGGAGCTTGACCAGTTCCGCCATCTCCCGGGTGGCGTCCTCGAACGCTCCGACGATGAGATCCTGCAGTGTCTCCACGTCGTCGGGATTGACCACCGACGGATCGATGGCCACGGCGGTCACCTTGCCCGCGCCACTGAGGGTGACGGTCACCAAGCCCCCACCGGCCTGGCCCCGCACCTCCGAGCCGGCGATTTTCTTCTGGGCATCCTGTAACTGCTGCTGCACCTGTTGCGCCTGCGCAAGCGCGGCCTGCAGTCCCGGCATCATCTGGTCGCGCAGCTGTTCGGCCTGTTTGCGGAGCGCTTCCGGATCACCGGGGATGCCAGGCGGAATGCCTGGCGGAATACCGGGTTGCATGTCGGTCTCCTTGCGTTGTGGTCTCGACTTCGTTGCGGACAGGCGATTCGGCCGTTCGGTGACTTCCAAGCCTAGACGGCTGGGTACTACCGTGACGGCCGTGCCGAAGTTCACTCTCCTGCGTGTCGGGGCCATCACCGTCGCCGGTTCGGTGCTCGCCAGCGCGCTGTCTCCGGCCCCCCCGGCTCATGCCGTACCAGGAAGCGTCGCCGGGATGATCGTCTTCCTCGACCCCGGACATAACGGGGCGAACGACGCCTCGCTGACGCGGCAGGTTTCGAATGGACGCGGCGGCACCAAAGACTGCCAGACGACGGGCACGGCGACCGAGGATGGCTATCCCGAGCACACCTTCAACTGGGACACGACGTTGCGGATACGCGCGGCCCTGCACGCCCTCGGCGTGCGGACCGCGATGTCGCGGGGCAATGACGACCAAGTCGGGCCCTGCATCGACGAACGCGCCGCGATGGCGAATGCGCTGCAACCCAACGCGGTGGTGTCGATCCACGGTGATGGCGGGCCCGCGACCGGCCGAGGATTCCATATCCTGTACGCCAGTCCGGCGCTGAACGCCGCTCAGGCCGGTCCGTCTGTGCAATTCGCCCGGATGATGCGCGACCAAATTGCCGCCGCGGGGATACCGCCTTCGACATACATCGGCTCCAACGGA
The DNA here is from genome assembly GCA_020438895.1 of Mycobacterium sp. Taxonomy (GTDB): domain Bacteria; phylum Actinomycetota; class Actinomycetes; order Mycobacteriales; family Mycobacteriaceae; genus Mycobacterium. The sequence goes on along the minus strand of JAGQTS010000007.1, from coordinate 18,772 downwards.
CTCAACCCACGCGCCGACATTGCGGGATTGAACCTCGCGCAATACCCCTCGATCCTGGTCGAGTTGGGCAACATGAAGAACCCGGTGGACTCGACACTGATGTCCAGCGTCGAGGGCCGTCAGAAATACGCGCAGGCGGTGGCCAATGGGGTAGTCGCCTTCCTGCAGACCCAGCCGCCAAGGACGAGCTAGCCGGGTTTCTACCGGCCCCGACGATTCTGTGGCTAGGCGTTCACCGTCTTAGCTTTCCGGATCGTTCTCCGGGTCGTTCTCCAGATGCTCTTTGAGGTTCGCAAGAACCTCGTCCTGAATCCGTCGCAGACCCAGCGGAGCGAAGGCCCGTTCGAAGAACCCCCTGATCCCGCTCCCGCCGGTCCAGGTCGTCTTGACGGTGACGCTGCAGCCAGGGCCGGCCGGGGCGACGGTCCAGTTGGTCACCATGGACGAGTTGGCGTCCTTCTCGATGACGGTATGCCCAGCCACGTCCACATCAACCTGGACCTGACGGACTCGGGACTTGGTGGCCCGCAGCTTCCACGCCGCGACGGTGCCGCGGCCCTGCCCACCGGACACCACCTGGTAATCGCTGTACTGCGGGGAGAGGATCCTGGGCCGCACCTGCCGGTAGTCGGCGACAGCTTCGAGAGCCCTCCCCGGGTCGACGTCGATCAGGGTGGTGCTCGACGAGCTGACCTGCGCCATGGAACTCCTCTAGGTTGCGGTTGGCTGCCGATGAGCGTAGCCAAGCCCCTGGATCTGCGCGGATTCGGCTCAACCGTCGATACGGCGGGCCCCTAGTTCGCTTTTCAGCAGTTCCAGAGCGACCTCCTCCGGATCACGCCGGGCCGCGACGTCCCCGTCGTCTCGAACCGCCTCGGCGATCATGTCGTCTTCCTCGGCGCGGTCCCCTTCGCGACGGGCCTCACCGGGCTGCGGCTGTGGTGCCGCCGGAACCGGCGACGCGGGGGGGTCTCCGCCGCCCGCCTCGCAGCGCACCTGCCAGCTCACACCGAGCGCGTCGGTGAGTGCATCACGGATGACGTCGGCGTTGCGCTGCTCACACAATCGCCTGGCCAGCGGAGCGGAATCGTGCGCGAGCACCAGGGTGTTGCCCTCCACCGAACGAACGACCGCGCCTGCCAGCATCACCTCGACGGTGCGACTGCGCTCGCGGACCTTCTCGCGAACCGTGGACCACATCTGGCGTACCGCCGCGGCATTCGGTGCGAGCCCCTCGGGCGATGCGCTCTCCGCCTGCCGGTCAACCGCGGCGTCGGCAGGCGGCGGCGCTGGGGATGCGGCCGTCGGCGCGGACGCGGGCGGGACCGCCTCAACAGGCGCAGGCGGCACCGCCTCAACAGGCCCCGGCGGCACCGCTTCGACGGGCGCCGACCGAGCCGTGACCGGGTCGGCCCGGGTGGGTGTGGCAGCCGACGGCGCCGTCACCTTTCGCTGGTCGGTGACCGGGGTCGGTTCCGTCACCTGGGTCCGGCGAAGGTACTGCTTGCCGGTTGCCGGGGGGGTGCCCGCCGGAACCTCCCCGGTCGGAACGGAGATGTCCAGCCGCGCCTCGATGCGCTCCACGCGCTGCAACAGCGCCGACTCGGTGTCGGCGGCCGACGGCAGCAAGAGCCGGGCGAACATGACTTCCAGCAGCAGTCTCGGGGCGGTCGCGCCACGCATCTCCCCCAGGCCGGCATGCACGACCTCCGCGTACCGGGCCAGGGTCGCCGGGCCGAACCGGGCAGCCTGATCCCGCATCCGATCGAGCACGTCAGCGGGAGCATCCACAACTCCGCGGTCTGCTGCATCCGGAACTGCCTGGAGCACAATGAGATCGCGGAACCGTTCCAGCAGGTCGGTGGCGAACCGGCGGGGGTCATGTCCGGCATCGATCACCGACTCCACCGCCCCGAACAATGCCGCGGCATCCCCGGCCGCCAACGCGTCGATCGCATCGTCGATCAGGGCGATGTCGGTCGCACCCAGCAGGGCCAGGGCACGCCGGTAATGCACCCGGTTGTCTTCCACGCCGGCCAGTAGTTGGTCCAGCACGCTGAGGGTGTCCCGCGGCGAACCACCACCGGCACGAATCACCAGCGGGAACACCGCATCGTCGACGTCAACCGCCTCCGAGGCGAGGATCTTCTCGACGAGCGTGCGCATCGTGCGCGGGGCGAGCAGTCGAAAGGGGTAATGATGGGTGCGCGACCGGATGGTGGGCAGTACCTTGTCCGGTTCCGTGGTGGCGAACACGAAGATCAGGTGCTCGGGCGGCTCCTCGACGATCTTGAGCAACGCATTGAAGCCCGCCGTCGTGACCATGTGCGCCTCATCGACGATGAAAATTCGATAGCGGCTCTGCGCGGGCGCGTAAAACGCGCGATCACGCAGTTCGCGGGTGTCATCCACGCCACCGTGGCTGGCTGCGTCGAGTTCGACGACGTCGACCGAACCTCCGCCGTTGGGAGCCAGCGCCACACATGAATCGCAGACCCCGCATGGGGTGGGGGTTGGGCCGGCGGCGCAGTTCAACGACCGGGCGAGGATACGAGCAGAGGAGGTCTTGCCACAGCCTCGCGGTCCGGAGAACAGGTACGCATGGTTGATCCGCCCCGCCGAGAGCGCCGTGGACAGCGGTTCGGTGACATGCTCCTGACCGACCACCTCGGCGAACGTCGCCGGCCGGTACTTGCGGTAGAGCGCCACGTCAGAAGGCTACCCACCCGGACTGACGAAACATCCCGGGGAGGGAGGCCGTGACAGCCGGGAGGGCCGGACGCGGTGGGATCCCGTCGTGGCCGACGCCGCTCAATCGAGCAAGGATTCGGCGGCCGCCAACAACACGCAGGTCGCGAGGCCGTCCATCGCGTCGGCCAGGTCGGCTATCGAGGGCAAACTCGGCGCGATTCGGATATTCGTGTCCTGCGGGTCCTTCCGGTACGGGAAGGACGCACCGGCCTCGGTGACCGCGATACCGGCGTCCTTCGCCAGCGCAACAGTCCGCCTGGCCGTGCCGGGCCACACATCCAGGCTCACGAAATAGCCGCCCTTCGGCTCAGTCCAGGAAGCCACTTTGGACTCCGCGAGACGGCGGTCCAGGGTGTCGAGGACCAGGGCGAACTTGGGAGCGAGGATCTGCTGATGGCGCAGCATGTGCCGGCGGACCCCCTCCGCGTCGCCGAGGAACTTCAGGTGCCGCAATTGGTTGACCTTGTCCGGGCCGATCGACTTCTTGCCGGAGTGCTGCAGATACCAGGCGATATTGCCCAGCGATCCCCCGAAGAAGCTCACACCTCCCCCGGCGAACGTGATCTTGGAGGTGGACGAGAACACGTAGGGCCGGTTGGGATTACCCGCCTGCGCGGCCAGGCCAAGCACATCGACCTGCCGGGGAAACTCCCCGGTCAGGGTGTGAATGGGATAGGCGTTGTCCCAGAACAAACGGAAATCATCCGCGGCCGTGCGCATCTGCACGAGTCGACGCACAACCTCCCATGAATACACGGCGCCGGTCGGGTTCGAGTACACCGGAACGCACCACATACCCTTGATCGCCGCGTCGGCGCCGACGAGTTCCTCCACCAGATCGACATCCGGGCCGTCCTCGCGGACGGGCACCGGAATCATTTCGATGCCGAGGCTTTCGGTGATCGCGAAATGCCTGTCGTAACCCGGTGACGGACACAAGAATTTCACCACCGGCTCCCGAATCCACGGTCGCGGAGAGTCGACGCCCCCGTGCAGAAGCGAGAACACCACCGCGTCGTGCATCAGCTCGAGGCTGGCGTTGTTTCCCGCGATGAGATTGGGAACCGGAATGCCGAGTAGTTCACCGAATATTGCTCGCAGCCCCGGCAGCCCGTGCTGGCCGCCGTAGTTGCGGGTATCGGTGCCTTCGTCGTCGCGGAAGACGCCCTCACCCGGCAAGGTCAGCAGGTCGTTGGACAAGTCCAACTGTTCTGGTGACGGCTTTCCCCGGGTGAGGTCCAAGGCCAGGCGCTTGGCGCGCAGTTCGGCGTATTCACCGAGGAGCGAGTCGTGGCGGTTCTGCAGTTCGTCACGGCTGAGAGAGGGAAACGACACTATTGAGCCTTTCGTTACACCGTGAAATCTCCGCGCCCACCGAGCACGACCACCCAAAGGGGACCCCGCGCACCCGCCAGAGCCCGCTGACCCTTGCTGCCTTCCGACCCTGGGGGAGTTCACAGGTTGGACGCCGCGCGGGGTCCGCCGCCGAGTCTAGTACCGGCTGACCGACGAGGAGCAGCAGGTCGAGAACCTGCTCCCGGTTCGGCTACCATGACCGACGGAGGATTCGCCTAGTGGCCTATGGCGCTCGCCTGGAACGCGGGTTGGGTTAATAGCCCTCGCGGGTTCAAATCCCGCATCCTCCGCGCCCGTCCGGGGCGCGGCCACTCACGGCCGCACCCCGGACCACCGATGAAGGAGACTTATGGGGCGGCGTGCTGCCAGGGCGACGCACCTCGCACTGTGGGTCGTCGGTGGTTTCCTCTACGCGGTGTTCGTCATCCCCCGATGGTGGGTTCTGACCGGCGACATTCCGGCCACGGCGGCGACCTTCGGACGCATTGCCACCGGAGTTCCGATCGCAGCGGCGGCTGTTCCGGTAGGGCTGGCGTTGCAGCACTCGCTGAAACAGGAGTCCCGCATCCCTGAGCTGGCACTCCGGCTTCGCGCCTGGTCCGCGGTGCTGCACCTGGTTGCTGGGGTGCTGATCATCACCACTGCGGTCGCCGAAATTTGGCTGAACTCGCAGGCAGCGGCGCCGTGGCTGTTCGGTGTGTATGGCGGTGCCGGGTCCCTCGCGGTTCTCGCGGCCCTCGCCTTCGTTCTCTCCTACCCCGCGGAGATGCCCCCACCGCCGCCCAAGCCGGCCAAGATCAGGCCCGAGAAGAAGTCTGAGAAGGCCCCCAAGAAGCGGCGCACGCGGACGCGCGGCCGAAAGCAGTCCGAAGACGGACCCGGGCAGGAGGCCGGGGCGCCCGGCGAGGAGGACGAAGCGTCCGCAGAGGAGACCGAAGCACCAGCCGAACAGCCTGATTCCGAAGACAGTGTTGCCCACTCAACGGATCCATCGGAGCACGACTCGATGGCAGACGCTGGCGGCGAGAGCGAAGCGGTTTCGGAGTCAAAGACCGATGACAACGGAACACCGGCGCTCTCGACCGACGACGAAGTGGCCGGGCCAGATTCCACCGCGGCGGCCGAGATCGACGCGGCGGCCAAGGTCGAAGAGCACTCGCCGGTGGAGGGCCCGCCGGATCAGCCTTCATCACCATCCGGAAGCGAGTCCGGGAACCGGCCGGTGGGCAAGAAACGGCACCGACTCCGCCGCTGACCGCCGGAACGAATGGCCGACGTCAGGGCGCCACCGGTGCCCGATCGCCGAACCGCTAGACGGCGGCCCTGATGGGCAGATCGAGTTGAATATCGGAGATATCGATCACGCCGATCGACGTGTTCGAGTACAGCGTCGAGTATGCCGCGATCTGCAGCGTGAGGGAGTCTCCGGCGCCGACGGTGTAGGCAACGCTCTGCATCGGCACCGTCACAGTGTGTTCCCGGCCGTCGAGCGTCACCGGCACGGCGGTACTGATGTTGCCGAGTACCCGTCCCGTCGAGTTGTCCACCAACTGGGCGAACACTCCCTTGCCGGTTCCCACGCCGGTGTAGGTGAATGTCAATTCCGGTGCGCCGACGATCTGATCGCCGACATTCGGGTTCACCGCGACGTTGAGCGCGTTGTTGGCCTCGGTCGCGAAGACCTGATTCACGGGCCAGGACAGGTACGCCGACGGCGGATCTGAGTACGGCGGCACGTTCGCAGCCTGCAGCGGACCGGAGCCGCCGACGAACGGAATGATGGGCAGCATGCCGCCGGTGCCGGTCGCACTGAACGGGTTCGGCTCATTGAAGCCGGCTTGGAACGGTAACAGGTCCGACTCGTGGTAGATGCCCTTCTGGTCGTACCACTGGAACACCGGGATGTCCTCTGCCGGGTCGCCGGTACCGGCGACGTACGTGTCCAGCCAGGCAATCGTGTTCGACACGAGCTGATTCGTCTGGGTCGGATTCACCGGGTCCAGGCAGTAGCCATGGCCACCGCAGAACCAGGTCATCTTCACCTCGGTGCCGTAGGGATTGGCCAGGATCGTCTGGGCATTCTCGATCGCCTGATTCAGTGGGAAGAGCGCGTCGACGGTGCCCTGAACGAACATTGTCGGGGCCTTCATCTCGTTGAGCAGCACGGTCGGGCCACTGCTGGCGAGCACCGCTTCGGACGTGGGGCTCAGCCAGTTGAGAAGCAGGCCGGTCAAGACACCCTCGTATATCTGAGAGTTGATGCGGGCATCAATCAGCGAAAGTCCCAGCACAATCGACCACGCCGATTTGAATATCTCGTTGGGATAGAGCGCTTCGACCAGCGAGTGCCAGGCGATCCCCGGCACGATCGCGTCGATCCGCGGGTCGACGGTGGTCATCTGGATACCGCCGCCGTACGATCCGCCGACCATGCCGACCTTCGGATCGTCCGGGCCGTTGAGTTGCGCCGGGGTGTTCGAGGCCGACCAGCTGACGATGGCCGAGGTGTCGCGGCCCTCGTAGAACGGGCTGTCGAGTTGGAGCACCCCTCCCGAGGCGAACTCACCGCGCGGATCCCAGGTGATGAGGTTGTAGCCAGCCCCCCGGATCTCGCCCACGGTCGGGAAATAGGACTGCGAACTGTTCTTTGTGTAGGGGTTGGTGGCACCGGCCGAACCCAGTCCCGGGGGGTTGAGAGCAGTCGGTGCATCCTCACCGTCGATCAGACCGCTGGCCGGGAAGTAATTGGTGCTGATGGGCGTGCCATCGAATGAGATGACGTCGTAGGTGAAGGCGATCGGCGTGTCAGCCGGGGCCAGTTCGTCCACCGCCACGTCGATGACTGCCACCATCGCGCTGCCGATGATCGGGGCAAGGAGAGTGCCCAGCAGGGGCGTGTCCTGGAGCACGCTGATGAGCGAACCGAAGGCTCCACCCACAACCGGCAGACCAGTGATGAACGTATCGAAATCAGTGACCTCGCTCACCCGGACGGTGAACACCTCACTGCCCCTGACCCCCGAGTCCAACCAGTTGGCGTACGGCAGGATCGTGTAGCTCTGCGGATCCAGGAGGGACGGAGTGACGGGCACGTTGCCGATGTCCATCTTCCCGCCTGCACTGCTGCCAACGAAGCTGTACGCCATAGGCAGACCCCGGTCGCTCGTTGCATTCAGGGTGCCCTCGACCACGCCGTCGACAAGCACCACCGTGGGATCGACTGTGATTCCGCCGTTGGACTGCTCAGCTGAGGCGGTTACCAGTGCGACGGGGGTCTCGATTGCCGCGGCCGCGCCGATCGTCTCGCGGCGGGCGACCGACAGCAGCGCCCATGACATCGGCGAACCTGCGGGAGCCAACGGATCGGTACCCGCGTCGCCGGTTTCAAGATCGTCGGCGGCCGTCACAATGGCGGCCACTGAATTGTCTTCGTCAGCAACAGGATCCGGCACTGGCTCTGCGGCCGGCGGTGCCACGCCGCTCGGCGTGGAGTCGAGATTCAGACCGCTGACATTGTCGCCGGACGTGTCGGAGGCCGCGGCGTTGACGGTGGACGGGGAGGAAGCCGATGCGGTCGAGATCTGGGCACTGGCGCGGGCCGGTGTCGTGGCGGCGGGCGCTGGTGCGAGGCCGGTCCGATTCACCGAATTCGGCGTCGCGCCGTTGGCGCGGGCGCCGCGGACTACGCCGGTGGCGGCAACACGGCCGGCAGCTTTCCCGCGCGACGCATGTGTCGGCGAAGGGTTGCCCGCGGTTGACGAGTCCGTTGATTCTGTGGACGGTTCTGACCGGGCGGAGTCTCCGGCATCCGCGAAGGCGACCCCCTGGCCGGAGAACACCGCGACACCGACGCCGAGTGCCACCGCCAATCCTCCGACCCGACCGACGAAACGTGAAGCACCCATATCCGATTCCCTCCGGAATTCGCACTCAACCCGACCGTCCGAGCGCAGACTAGCCCGGTAGTGGGGGAACTTTAAGGGCTTGTTCAGTAAAGCTGGAGGTACGTCACCAGATGGAGAAGTCTGTCGACCCGATTCCGTCCGGCCCCGCGTAATTCATGTAGATCGGGTTCTGTTGATACGGCGCGTTTCCGGTGTTCATCAGACCAGTGGCGATGACCGGGGTGCCACTCAACCCACTCAAGGTTGTGAACGTGTACAGCAAGTTCGTCCCGGCCGGGTCGTACACCGCGATCTGGGTGCCGGCCGGCAAGCTCTGACCCGCCACCGAACCCGCCGGCGCGTTGGCCAGTGGCAGGGTTCCATAGACTCCGCCGGAGTCGATGATCGAACCGGCGTCGGTCAACGCCCCGCCATTGACGCTGACCGTGACGTAGGCGTCCGGCGCACCCGGAAGCGACACGCGGGTGGGCAACGGGTTCGGCCCGTATACCATCAGGCCCCCCAACCCGAAGGGCAGGAAGTTCTGGAAAATCAGGACACCATCGCTCAATTCGCCCGGCAGATCGGTGTTCGGGATGGGTGCGGGACCGGGTCCGGCGGTGTTCGCGCCAATCCCCAAGATGCCGTCAGCGCCCCAACTGAAGTACTCCTCGAAGGCGGCCACGCTGTCCGGGTACTCATCATTGTCGGTCACCACGTTGACGGTGGTGGAGTCGGCGACCGCGCCGCCACCGAAGTCCACCGACGTCTCATAGGTCTCGTAGTGATAGCAGAGGCCACCACTGAAACAACTGTCGCCGCTGCCGACATTGACCAGCTGATTGATGTTGGGAACGACGGAGGGCAGAACGACGATCCCGGAGGCGCCGGTGTCCACCAGAAGTGGTGCGCGTGATCCGTTGTTGATCGACACGGTGGCCACCGGTTGTGTGCCGACCTTGATCTGGAGCGGGACGACAGCGTAGACCTTGCCGTCTTCCCGTGCCGCGGCGATCAACGGCTGGCCGAGCGCGACCGCTTCGGGCGCGCCGAAGAGTCCAACGACGGGCAGGAACAACTCCGCACCGGCCAGGGACAGATCGGCGAAGCTGGGCCACAGCATCGTGCCGACCAAGTTCAGCTGGGCTACCTGCGCGACGATGGGGATACCGGCGACGGCGGCCAGGAACTGCTGGGCGGCGGGGTTGGTCGCCTGCCACGCCGTCAGCGACAACGCCGCCCCGGCGAGGAACACCTGCGGAACGATCGCCGCCAGCCCAGCGATGAAGTTGCCCGAGCCCCATGTCTGTTCCTGGATCACGCCCTGCGCCGCCGCGATCTCCTGCAACGCCAGTTGGACGTGAGCACCCGGCACGATCGGGGTGTCCGGCAACCAGGAGGTCATGTTCGGGGCGGGGTTGGCCGCCGCGCCGGGCACCGCGGCTGCCGGACCGGGTGTGACGTCGACGGGATCGATGAGCGCCTCCGGTTCGGCCTCCGGCGTGCGCTGGCCGCGGCCGGCAAGAGTGCGAGCAGCAGGCGCCGGCGGATTGTCTGAGCTCTCCAAGGTCGCCGGTGCCACAGGTGCTTCGGGGGCTTCTGCCGCCGGCGCGACGGTGGCCGCCGCTGCCCGCTTGGCCACGGCCGCTGCTGGACCAAGGGCGCGGCCGGAGTCCGACGCGGCGTCGGCGACGTCATCGCCGACCGGGTTGACCGAGGCGCGCGTCTTCGATGCGGCGCCAGACGGTGTGGCGGTGTCGACGATCGGGCCTCGAGACGCCCGCGTCGCAGCTTTCTTCCGTTTCGACTCCGGAGCGGTCTCGCCTGTCGAGGCGGGAGTGGACGCGGCAGAGGACCCAGGCGCCGACGTGGACCCGGGCGCCGATGTGGACGCCGTGGCGCTCGCGCCATCGGCGGTACCGGCATCGGCGAAGGCCACAGCGGCGCCACCAACCACCGCCGCTCCGAGACCCAGCGTCACCGCGCTGGCCCCCAGCCAGGCATAGGGCTGAATCCGTCGAGCCTTGGCGCGGGAGCGTACTGCTCGGGACATGGCTTCTACCCCTGTCAGGTGGATTTCGCTGAGACTTCCCCTAAGGTTTTTATCACATTTTTCTCAGGTTCCCTAGGCCTTCTCTCGGATCCAACCGGCGACCGAAACTCGGGAACACCACAGAAACGAGCAGCACTGTTAGCACTCGCGGCCATCGAGTGCTAACCTGATGATGCACAGTGAATGGCTGCCCGCCAGGGTGGCGGGCTTCTGATCGTCGGGAGGTGAACTGCTGTGCTGCGCTTTGATCCCTTCAGTGACCTTGATGCCATGACAAGAGGCCTGCTAACCCAAAGCGGGACCGATCGAAGCCCCCGCTTCATGCCTATGGACCTCTACAAGGTCGACGACCACTACGTACTGACGGCTGATCTGCCCGGTGTCGATCCAGGGTCGGTCGACGTGACGGTGGACAACGGTACGTTGACCCTGACGGCGCATCGCTCGGCTCGGTCCGAGGACTCGGTTCAGTGGCTGACCAGCGAACGGTTCTTTGGCACCTACCGCCGCCAACTCGCGCTCGGCGAGGGCGTCGATACCACCCGGATCGCCGCCACCTACGAGAATGGCGTGCTGACCGTGACGATCCCGATGGCGGAGAAAGCCAAGGCCCGGCGCATCGAAGTAGCCCATACCAAGGCGGCTACCTCGATCGGCCCGACCACCGTCGATTCCGACTGAGCCGAGCGAACGTTCGATAGATGACCGGCGGGTTTCCGGTTATCGGCCCCGCCGGTCATCGTCATCCGGCCATTCCTATATCGGCATGCGGTAGCCGAAGAACTCCTGGTCCTCGTTATATCCTCCGCGACCCTTGCCGATGGTCTCGAAGCTGTCGACGAATTCGATCGACTCAATCCACTTCACTTGCTTGAACCCCAGTTCCACTTCGTTCCGCAACCGGAGCGGCGCACCGTGAAGTTCCGTTAGCGGTGCGCCATTCATCTCATACGCGAGCATTGCCATGGGGTGGCGCATGTGGTCGATGCGGTGACAGTCGTAGTAGCGACCAGCGCCGGGATCGGCCCCATCGGCGAACGAGGTGAACACGACCCACCGCGCCTGCGGAAGTGGCCGGACCTCAGCCAGGACGTCAGTCATCGCCACGCCGCCCCACTTGGCGATCCCCGACCAGCCCTGGATGCAATAGTGCTGCGTGATCTGCTCGTGCTTGTCCAGCGCGAGGAGTTCGGAATAGCGGAATTCCCGCGGGTTCTCGACAAGACCTCCTACCCGCAACCGGTAGTCCGACCAACCGCCTTCCCGAAGCCGGCGATACTCCTCCGATGTGGGCAGGGCGCCGTTCGCCCAGAAGTACGGAGAAATATCCGCCTCTGTATAGGTCGCGCGGGGCGGCATCCGCTCCATCAGAGCCTTGATCCACCCGACCGCCAGCTGTCCGATCCGCTGCACCACTCGCGGATAGCGCAGCGTGAACGGTGACGCCGACCACCACAGCGCAATGATTACCGTCATCACGACCAGGTAGACGGCCAAAGCCCAGTACGAATCGGTATCGGTACCGAAAACGATGTGGTTGAGGTTTTCGACGAGTCCCGTCGTGAAGACCATGGCCGTGTGCACGACGATGAAGAAGATCATCCATACGAGCACCATGAAGTGGATCGAACGCGCCACCTGGCGGTTGGTTGGTCCACGAGCCAATCCGAACCGTGCCGCCACCGAGGGGGCCTGCAGCATGCCGGTGATGAAGGCCAATGGCGCGCAGACGAATACGGTAAGGAAGTACGCGATCAACTGCAGACCGTTGTACGCGACAAAGCCGTCGTTGACGGGAAAGTTCAGCGACATGTATTGCACCAACGTCGATACCGCATTCGGGACGACGTCCCACGATTGCGGCACAATGCGCCGCCATTGGCCGGTGGTGAACAGCAGGACATAGAACACCGCCCCATTGAGTAGCCAGAGCGCGTCGAATGTGAAGTGCCACCAGCGGGCCAGTCCGATGGTGTGCCGGGTTCCCGGTATACCGAGCCATCGCGGCAGCGATACCGAATCGTCCTTGGCGGTCCATTGCTTGGCGGGATCCGCGGGAGCGATCCGATCCGGTGGGATCGGTCCGCGCAGTCGCAGCCACGCTGTTCCCGGTGCGCTGCCGGCATTCAGATACAAGCGCGGGTGGTCGGCCAGGATCTGCACACCGGCCCGGATGATGAACATCATGAAGACGATGTTGAAGAGGTGACTCCAGCGCAGCCAGGCCGGCAAGCCGGGCTCGAGGGGTTCTCCAACCACCGCAGTTCCCGGGTAGCGCACGATGAACTCCTGCATCCAGCCGTACTGACGTAACTGCTGAGCGATCGCCACCGCGACCAGAAGAGCGGCTGCTGTCAGAGGAAAAAACCACAGCGCACTGAACCAGCGTCGGCCGACTCGGAGCGAGGGAAAGCTGGCCGATTCCGATGGGTCGACATCCACGACCAGAAAGTACCCCCGCATCCCCACCGAACTGACGGAACAGCGATGATGCTCCACCACGCGTGCCTCTCAACGCCGGCTACCACTCTCATCCCAGTGAGCCGCGACCCTCCTACTCGGCTGAACCCGGGGTGGCTCCCCCGGCATCTTCGGATAGTTGGGCGGGTACGGCAGTTCTCCAAGTCCCTGAGCGGCGTCTGCGTCAGCCATGTCGAGCAGGACCTGAATCGACTGACGTACCGCGTCCATCTCTGCCATCGGGTCTCCACGTTCGGCCAACAGTCCCGGCACCGTTGCCATGGTGTAGTCATCGGGGGTTGCCGCGGCGGCCAGTTCATCCCACGTCAGTGGCGTCGACACCGTGGCGATCGGGGTCGGCCGCACGGAATACGCGGCCGCGAAGGTGCGATCCCGGGCGTTCTGGTTGTAGTCGACGAAGATTCTGGCGCCGCGTTCCTCCTTCCACCAGGCTGCGGTGATCAGATCCGGCGCTCGTCGTGTGAGTTCTCGGGCCAAGGCGATGCCGGCTCTCCGTACGCTCACAAAGTCCCAATCGGTTGAGATCCGCAGGAATACGTGCACTCCCCGGCCTCCGGAGGTCTTGGGGTAGCCGATCAGACCGAGTTCGTCGAGCAGCGGCTTCAGAACGTCTACGGCAACCGCGCGCGCCTCGGTGAATCCCGTGCCGGGCTGCGGATCCAGGTCCACCCGCAGTTCGTCGGGATGGTCGCTGTCCGGACACCGCACCTGCCAGGGATGCAACGTGATCGAGCCCATCTGGGCTGCCCACACGATCGCCGACGGATGGGTGACCATCAGAGCGTCGGCGGTACGCCCCGATGGGAAAGCTACTCGACAGGTGCGGAGGTAATCGGGATGCTTCCTGGGAACCCGCTTCTGGTAGATCTGCTCACCGTCGATGCCGTCGGGGAACCGCTGCAGGTGGGTGGGCCGGCCACGCAGAGCGGCGAGCATGGGACTGCCACCTCGGCTGTCCAGACACGCAACCGTGCGGTAGTAGTCGATCAGCGCGCCTTTGGTCCCCCCGGGGCCCAGTTTCGGGAAGAACGGCTTGTCGCGGTTGGTGATTCGCACCGGCACTCCGTCGACGTCGATCTCGGTGGCGTCAGACATCTGAGGCTCCCGGGTATCGGGCGGCACCGCGGTCCGGCCGAAGATCACTCACGGCGAGTCTTCCTCCTGGGCAGGCGGTGTCTGCTCACCCCCTCGAAGTTACGCCTACGACGAGCGGCACTGGGTCCGTTTCCTTCCCCAGCCCGGCGATCACACATCAATGTCACCGAAGGAGGCACAATGAACCGGTGCGCTTACCCGTGCTTCCGCCGGTGTCGCCGATGTTGGCGAAGACGGTGTCCGTGATGCCCGAGGGCGCGAGCTACGAGCCCAAATGGGATGGCTTCAGGTCGATCTGCTTCAGGGATGGCGATGCGGTGGAATTCGGCAGCCGCAACGAGCGCCCACTCACCCGCTATTTCCCGGAGCTTCTCGAGGCGGCAGTATCAGAGCTGCCCGACCGGTGCGTCATCGACGGGGAGATCGTCATCGCCGCAGGCGGCCGATTGAATTTTGAGGCTTTGCAACAACGTATCCATCCCGCGCGCTCTCGAGTCCAGTTGCTGGCGGCAGCGACGCCTGCCGCCTTTATCGCGTTCGATCTGTTGGCACTGGGTGATCATGATTACACGGTCGAACCATTTGAGGCGCGGCGCAGGGCACTGTCAAGGGCACTGTCCGGTTGTGGCCCGTTCTTTCACATCACTCCGACCACCGATGAGCCGGCGACCGCGCAGCGATGGTTCGACGAACTCGAGTGCGCGGGGTTCGACGGCATCATCGCCAAGCCGATGGACACTCCCTACCTGCCGGGCAAGAGGGTCATGTTCAAGATCAAGCATCAACGGACCGCGGACTGCGTCGTCGCCGGCTACCGGGTCCACAAGTCCAGCGCCAATGCTGTCGGCTCATTGCTTCTGGGCCTGTATGACACCGACGGCACATTGGCTCCCGTCGGGGTGATCGGAGCCTTCCCGATGGTGCGACGCCGAGAGCTGTTCATCGAGTTACAGTCATTGGCAACAGGTTTCGATGAACATCCTTGGCAATGGGCGGACCAGGGGAGCGGTGTCGGTGGGCCGTCGCGATGGAACGCCGGCAAGGACCTGGCGTTCGTTCCCCTCCGGCCCGAAAGGGTGGTCGAGGTTCGTTACGACCACATGGAAGGCTCCCGTTTCCGGCATACCGCACAGTTCGTTCGGTGGCGACCGGACCGCGACCCGAGGTCATGCACATTCGCGCAGTTGGACCAGCCTTCCAACTCGGCGCTGGGCGATCTTCTGCCGACTCTGTTGCGAAATACGCACACCTGAATCAGCACGAGCCAGGCTAGGGCGAGTTGTCATCGCCCCCTGGTGTTCGGGCGATGATCACCGGAATCTGAGCCGAATTGACTACCGCACTGCATACCGAACCCAGGAGCATTCCGGGAAATCCCCCTCGGCCATGACTACCCAGAACGAGTAGTTGGGCTTCCTCTGCCTTCTCCACGAGACGCGGGCCCGGGCGGTCGGAAACCACGACCTTGTGCACGGTCACGTCGGGGTAGCGATCGCCATAGCCCGACAACCGCTCACCGAGCACCTCCTCTTCTGCGTCCCTGATATTGCGCCATTCGATCGGCGCCCAGTTGGCACTGGCAAACTCGATCGGCCCGGTATCACTCCAGGCGTGCACGGCCACGAGGTCGACGCCACGCCGCGACGCCTCATCGAACGCAATCGCGGTGGCCAACTCCGAGGTGGCAGACCCGTCGATACCCACGACGACCGGCGCCCGGTCGGAGGGACGTCCTTCTGCATGGATGACCGCAACCGGGCAATGCGCGTGGTGCACCAAACCGGAACTCACGGATCCGAGCAGAGCGCGCGAAACCCCGCCCACGCCCCGACAGCCCACAACGATCATGTCGGCTTGCTTGGAGATGTCGACCAAATTCGCCACCACTGGTCCGCTCATCACCTCCCCGGCCACCCGCAGGGAGTGGCCGTGCGGGCCGCCCGAAGCCGTCAGGACCGCGGCGTCAACGAGTCCCTGGGCCTCGGAGGCCTGCCGTCGCTCGTAGTTCTCAGGGACCGGCACTTCCGGCCACGGCCCGCCGACCGGCGCGATTGGCGCCACCACGGTGACAACGAGAAGCGGCAGGTCCCGAGAACATGCTTCTTGCGCGGCCCACATCACTGCTGCGGTCGACGAAGCGGAGCCATCAACTCCGACAATGATTCCCGAGCGTGTCATCAAGCCCCTCCAGGTCTTCCCTGTCAACCATCCTAGGAGTCGTGTGCTTCGTGCGCTGGTGCCATTGGTCCTCCCCGGCGGTCACGGCTGACCGCAATCCGCACACAGATCCCTCAGCGAATCTCGGGTTCCGCCGTTGCGTCTCGGGCCACCGGTCCCTCTGGCTGCGGTGCTCGGAACCACCGCGAGACCGCCAGGATGATGATGGTTGCCGCGCCAGCGACCGCGAAGGTGAACAGCGAGGTCCGCACTTCGGTGAGCAATGCAGGCTCGACGAGCATCACCACAGCAAGGCTGAGCATCATCATGCCGCTGAGCAGTTTCAACAGACGCCCCTGTCGTTCCTGGAGTTTCGTCATGCGCATGGTGGCGACCGCCACCGTGAAGATCACCAACTCGTCGAGTTGGTAGACCACCATGTATAAGGCAAGCAGGAGACCGAACCCGACCGCCGACACCTCCCGGTCGGTGACGATGCTGGTCCACAGCACGGGAAACCCGGCAGTGCAGCCCAGTTCAACAAAAGAGACACCCGCTGCGAGGACAACTGTCGAGGCGACCAAGGCCGGCAGTGATCGAGCCGAACTGAGAACCTGCCGCATTCGGCCGTAGATTCCGGGCTTGCGAGCCTCCGGAATGCTCAGTGAAACCCCTGCCTTGAACCAGAAGAAGTCCTTGATGTTGATGACCGCGAAGACCCCTGCAAGCAGTGCGACGAACACGCGGACCGTTGGCGTGAAGTTCAGCACCTGGAAGACCGTGAAGAGACCACCGACGAAAAGTGCGTAGACCAATCCGGTGACGAAGATATAGACCAATCCCGTGACCACCGTGGTTCGCCGTGAACCGGTACGCAACGTCAGCGCCAGCAGGATTGACAGAACCCACAACGAGCACGGGTTCACGCCGTCGACGGCCGCAATCAGGACGGTGCTCAACACCAGCGACTGCCGCTCCGGTTCGACCTGCCCGACGATGGGCAGTTCCACGACATCGCGCGTTGGATTCTTGGTCTCGCCGTCGGTACCGTTTGCACCGGCATCAGGGCAGCCCGAGGCCACACATTGCGATATGGCGGCCTCCAGCACCTTCGGGGTGACTGACTGCGAGTAGCCCACCCAATGCCGCGTGCAGAGGAAGAAGACCGGAACGCCTGTCGGCTCGAATCCGAACTTCGTGGCCATCGCAGCAAGTCGGCGCCGGTTGCCGGCATCGGCGCCGACCTCGAAGGAACGGACCTCCAGTTGCGGGAATCGTTGCTGAAACTCAGCGACGACGGGCTTGGCGGCGGCGCAGTGCGGACATCCCTCCGCCCAGAAGAAGTACAGCACGACCTGTTGCTGCGGCTCAGCGGCGGCGCGTCCGATGGCACCGATCGGCCATGACAGGGCGAGGGCGAGCAGAACCGCCAGCAGCAGCCGGTTCGGGTTCCTCGACACCAGTCGAGTGTGAGGTCCGACGGCGGGCGGAGCCGGCACCGGGTATCCACCAGCCGACATGCGCCCGCCTCCCCTCAGCCTCTCCTGCTGCGACTGATGGCGGCCTCGACCTCCTCCGCCGGGATCACCTTCGTGCAGAAGAACCAGTCCTCGCATTCCACTCCGGAGTCATCGCTCTCCATACGATCCTTGGCGACACCGCATGAGCCGGCGGGCGGAACAATCACGGGCTCACCCGGCCGCCAGTCCGCGGGGGTCGCGACGTCATAGTGGTCGGCGGTCTGCAGGGCCTTGATCAGCCGCAGCAACTCATCGAAATTTCGACCGGTGCTCAACGGATAGTAGATAACTGCGCGCACAATGCTTTTCGGATCGACGACGAAGACCGCACGGACCGCCTTGGTGGAGTCCTCACCGGGCATGATCATCCCGTACGCGCGCGCGATCCGCATGGAGACGTCTTCTACCAACGGAAAGGTCACCTCCACGTCCCGCATCCCACGAAAGGCGATCTTCTCCTTGATCGTCCGCAGCCAGGCGATGTGGCTGTAGAGGCCGTCGACGGACAGCCCCACCAGGGAAGTGTTGTATTTGGCGAATTCGTCCTGCATCGATGCGAAGGTCATGAACTCGCTGGTACACACCGGAGTGAAGTCGGCGGGATGGGAGAAGAATATGACCCACCTACCCGAGTAATCCCCAGGGAAGTTGATCCGACCCTGGGTGCTCTCAGCGGTGAAGGATGGGGCCGCATCCCCGATCCGCGGCATTCCGACGGCCGGGGTTACCTCTTCCGGTGGTGTTGTCATCGCGATCTCCTGCGTCGTTGTGATGAACCTGTAGTGGCTCAACTATACCCCCTGGGGTACCTGACGCATTGACGCGCGAGAGCAGGGATTGCGGGGTTCGCCTTGCGGATTCGGCAAGTGAGACCTGTTCAGCCCCGTAGATTCTGCTTCGATGGTCATCCCCCCAGCTCTGAGTGCCGGGCGGTTCGCCCCCAGCCCGTCGGCCGATCTGCACGTCGGAAACCTACGCACGGCTGCGCTCGCCTGGCTGTTCGCACGGTCGACGAATCGCCGATTCCTGATTCGGGTCGAAGACCTCGATGACCGCACCCACGCGAGGGTCGCCGAGCGGCAGTTGGCCGATCTGTCCGCGATCGGGATTACCTGGGACGCCGAGCCGGAATGGCAATCCACCCACCGCAGCAGATACGACGCCGTGATCGACCACCTCAATGACCGCGGACTGCTCTACGAGTGCTATTGCAGCCGTCGGGAGATACTGAACGCTCCTCGGGCGCCGCACGCACCGGAGGGGGCCTACCCCGGTACCTGCCGCGAGTTGAGCGCCGCACAGCGCACGGCCAGACGCAACGAACGCCCGCCGGCCCTGCGGTTGCGTTCTGAAATCTCCGAATACTCCGTGACCGATGCGCTCCACGGGGGCTATACCGGTCCTGTCGACGACTTCGTGCTGCGCCGGGGAGACGGCGTTCCCGCCTACAACCTCGCCGTCGTCGTCGACGACGC
>JAGQTS010000406.1 GCA_020438895.1 Mycobacterium sp. | reverse complement strand
GTTGCTGGGTCACTTCCGGCACGAGATCGGGCATTACTACTACTTTCGACTCTTGGAGCGCTCACCCGGCAAGTCGCGGTTCACCGAATTGTTCGGCGATCCCGATCTGGACTATCAGGAGGCGCTGGACCGGCACTACCGTGACGGTGCTCCGCCGGGTTGGGAAGACCGGTACGTGTCCTCCTACGCCACCATGCATCCGGCCGAGGACTGGGCCGAGACTTTCGCCCATTATCTGCACATCCGCGGCACCCTGGACACCGCCGCCGCCTACGGCCTGGCTCCGGCCAACGCGACGTATCAGCGGGGAGTGCTGGGCCCCAGTGGATTCGACACGATGATCGAGATGTGGCTGCCGTTGGCCTGGTCGTTGAACATGGTCAACAGGACGATGGGGAAACCTGACCTCTATCCGTTCGTCCTGCCGGTCGCGGTGCTGGAGAAGATGCGTTTCATCCATTCGGTCGTCGATGAGGCGTCCTCAGGCTGACATGTCGGAGTCCAGCACGGTCCCCGCAGTGCACCACTCGCTTCCGGTGCACGAGGTGGTGTTGCTGCTGGAAACGGATTCCCATCGCGGACTGTCGGCGGCCGAAGCGGACGCGCGTCTGACCCGCTTCGGCCCCAATACCCTCCCGGCCCCGCACCGCCGGGGAATGCTGCTCACGGTTCTCCGGCAGTTCCACCATCCACTGATCTACGTACTGCTCATTGCGTCGGTGATCACCGCACTGCTGCACGAATTCGTTGATTCCGCCGTGATTTTCGGCGTTGTCATGATCAACGCCATCGTCGGCCTGGTCCAAGAGTCCAAGGCCGAGGCCGCTCTGCGGGGTCTCCAGGCCATGGTTCACACCGAGGCCAGGGTGGTTCGGGACGGACATGAACGCCGAGCCTCCTCCGACTGCCTGGTACCCGGGGATGTCATCGTGGTGGAGGCCGGCGACAAGATACCCGCCGATATCCGGATCCTGCGTCAGACCGAACTGCAGGTGGACGAATCCGCGCTGACCGGGGAGTCCCTCCCGGTCAGCAAGGGCGCATTGGCACTTCCCGAGTCGACGCCCGTCGCCGATCGACTCAACATGGCCTACTCGGGGACTTTGGTCACCGCCGGAAGCGGAGTCGGCGTCGTCGTCGGAACCGGGGCGACGACCGAGATCGGTCAGATTCACCGCCTCGTCGGCGCAACGGAGGTGCTGGCAACCCCGCTGACCGCCAAACTCGCCCGGTTCAGCATGGCCCTCACGGTTGTCATCCTGGCTTTGGCCGCGGTCACCTTCGCCGTCGGTCTCCTCCGCCGTCAGGATCTGGCCGAGACATTCACCGCCGCGGTGGCACTGGCTGTGGGTGCCATCCCCGAGGGACTGCCCGCCGCGGTGACCATCACCCTGGCGATAGGCGTCGCTCGAATGGCCAGGCGGCGGGCCGTCATCCGCCTCCTGCCGGCCGTCGAAACCTTGGGCAGTACCACGGTGATCTGTGCCGACAAGACCGGCACTCTCACCGAGAATCAGATGACCGTGCGGGAGATCTGGACGCCGGATTCCGCCGTCCGGATCACCGGCAACGGGTACACACCCGAGGGCGAACTGCATGACCGCGACGGCCACCCGGCGGGCGTCGGGGACGATGCCGCGCTGCGCTGGACAGTGCTGGCGGGAGTGGCCTGCAACGATGCCGCCCTGAACCGCGACGACGGGCGATGGACCATCGCCGGTGACCCGACCGAGGCAGCCATGCTGGTGGCCGGAGCCAAGGCCGGCATGACCGGCGACCGGGTCGACGCCGACTACCCGCGGACCGCCACGATCCCGTTCAGCTCCGAACGCCAGTTCATGGCGACCCTGCACACCGATCAGTCGGGCGGTCACATCGTGCTGGTGAAAGGCTCGGTCGAGCGGATGCTCGAGCTGTGCGGCCGCCAGATGAGCGCCGACGGTACCCAGCGACCGTTGGAGGACGCAGTGGTGCTGGCCGAGGTGGACCGGCTCGCGCGCGAGGGGTTGCGGGTGTTGGCGATCGGGATCGGCACCGACCTCGACCCCGAAGCTTTCCGCACGGGAGACCTGCGCGGCCGCCTCACCCTGACCGGCCTGCAGGCGATGCTCGACCCGCCGCGCAGCGCAGCCGGCACCGCGGTGGCCGCCTGTCACAGCGCCGGTATCGACGTCAAGATGATCACCGGAGACCACGCCGGGACCGCGAGCGCGATCGCGGGCAGCATCGGGATTCTGGGCGATGGTGACCCACCCCCAGGAGCTGTGCTCACCGGTGCGGACCTCTCCGAGCTGAGCGCCGATGACCTGCCCGCGGCCGTCGAACGGGCACGGGTGTTTGCCCGGGTCTCCCCCGAACAGAAGCTGCGACTGGTGGAGGCGCTGCAGAACCGGGGCCACGTGGTCGCGATGACCGGTGACGGTGTCAACGACGCCCCCGCACTGCGCCAGGCCAGTATCGGGGTAGCCATGGGACGCGAGGGAACAGAAGTCGCCAAGGATGCCGCCGACATGGTGCTCACCGACGACGACTTCGCCACCATCGAAGCCGCGGTCGAGGAGGGCCGCGGCGTCTTCGACAACCTCACCAAGTTCATCACCTGGACGCTTCCCACCAACGTCGGCGAGGGTCTGGTGATCCTGGTGGCCATCGCGTTGGGAGTCGCGCTGCCGATCCTGCCCACTCAGATCCTGTGGATCAACATGACCACCGCCGTCGCACTCGGGTTGATGCTGGCCTTCGAGCCGAAAGAACCCGGCATCATGACCCGCCGGCCGCGAAATCCCACCGAACCCCTGCTGACCCGAGCGCTGATGTTTCGCATCGCGCTGGTCTCGGCCCTGATGGTGGTCGCCTGCTGGTACCTCTTCGAGTGGGAGATCGCCAATGGCGCGACGCTGCCCGAGGCCCGTACCGCGGCACTCAACCTGTTCGTCGTCATCGAGATGTTCTATCTCGTCAGTTGTCGATCGCTGACCCGCTCCGCCTGGCGCATCGGGCTGTTCAGTAACCGATGGCTCATCGTCGGAGTGGTAGTGCAGGTGCAGGCCCAACTCGCGATCACCTACCTACCGGCGATGAACACCGTATTTCAGACGGCGCCCATCAGTGGGCCCGCCTGGCTGCGCATACTCGGCATCGCCGCGGCCGTCAGCGTCGCGGTGGGGTTGCACAAATGGTGGCAGGTTCGCACCGGCGGGGCGCATCCAGCGGAATTGGCGGCCGAGGGGATGCTCGGGAAGAGTTGAGAACGTGGATACCTCGATAATGCTGATCCTTGCGGTGGTCTGGCCGTTGACCGGGGTCCTGTCCGGGATTCTCATGGCCCGGCGCGGCTACGATCCCCTGTGGATCCTGGTGGCGCTGCCCTTGGGTCTCTTGTTCCTCCCCATCGCCCTGGAGCGGATTCGGCGGCAACCTGCGGTGGTCGCATTCGGCGCCACGGGTGAACCGCCGGAACGCCTCGGCCAGGTCACCGGAACCCGCGTGCTGGTCGGACTCGATGGATCCGAGAACTCCCATCGGGCACTGGAAACCGTCCTCGGACTGTTCGGGGATCACTGCGGTCTGCTGGTACTCGCCGAAGTCGTCACCTTCGATGCCACCGAAGGGGTTACGAACGCAGCGGTCGACGACGCCTCCCGGCGCCTGGCCGACATCGCCGCTGGCCTCACCTATGCGGGTGAGGTACACACCGAAGTCCTGACCGGCCCACCAGGCCCTACGCTGAGCCGGTTCGCCGAGCAACAGGACATGGACCTGCTCGTGGTCGGTCGCCGTGGAAGGGGCAGCTCAGCTGGTCTGGCGGGCGCTGTCTCCACATTCCTTGTCGAGCGCTCGCCGGTGCCGGTCCTGGTTATCGAACCAAAGCCCTGACCCGCCAGGCGCCACCAGCACGTCGCCCCGAATACACCGACACATCACCGTCTCGTGGGTGTCCGTACAGACGTGTCGCTCATCGTTGCGCCCGTGAGCACCTCATCCGTCCTCATCGCACCGGACCATGCCGACACCGACCCCACCGCGCGACCGCGCTACACCCTTCTGCTGACCACCGAACCGGACCACATCGAGGCCGCGCA
>JAGQTS010000405.1 GCA_020438895.1 Mycobacterium sp. | reverse complement strand
TACCCTCTGCTGGCACTGCTGAAGCGCGCGCTGTCCGAGGATGAGGTGGTGCAGGCGACCTTCACCGTGCTGAAGGACAGCGACCCGGACGACCCGGTCACCGCCGAGCGGATTCGGGAGGCCATCCGCGAGGCGGTGGAGAAGGAGCCCACCGCCGATGAGATCAATCAGGTGGCGGGCAGGCTGGCGATGGTCGGCTGGCCGCTGGCCGGCCGCGGCTAGGTCGTGCGCTAACCGCGCGAATCCCTGCGCAGTGGATGCTCCGGCGGCACCTGGACGAAAATTAGCGTGACGCCGTCGGGATCGGTGACATGCATCTCGTGCAGCGTCCACGGTTCCTGACGGGCCGCGCGGGCGATCTCCACGCCGCGTCGCCGGAGCTCGTCCTGGAGGTCGTAGACATCGCGCACCTGCAACCACAATGCACCGGAGAATGTCCGGGGCTCGCCGTGCCCGGCCAGTTCGATGAGGGATTGACCGGCGAAAAAGACTGTGCCTCCGGGGTATTCGCGAGCGACCGCCAGGCCCAGGGTATCCCGGTAGAAGGCCAGCGAGCGTTGGTAATCGGCGGGCCGGAGCAGCACCCGGCTGGACAGGATCTCCATATCAGCTCGGCTGCATCCGCTGGCGCTTGAGAACACTGTTCAACATTCCGGGTGCGACGACGTCGAGAGCCCGGGCACTCATGCCGAACCGGGGGGCGATGCGCACCGGCCGTCGCCGGGCGGCATCGACCATCCATTGACCGGCTTCCCGGGGACTCAGCGCGGGGACCCCGTCGTAGGCCTTGGTCGGTGCGATCATCGGAGTGGCGACCAGCGGGTAGTACAGCGTGGTGGAGTGCACCCCGCTGCGTGACCACTCCGTCTCGATGACGCGGCTCACGGCGCTCAGCGCGGCTTTCGATGCGTTGTACACCCCGAACAGGGGAGAAGCCTCGCTTAGGACACCCCAGGTGGCGACGTTGATAATGTGCCCGTCGCCGCGTTCGATCATGCCGGGCGCCAGCCCCCGGATCAGCCGCAGCGGGGAGAAGTAGTTGAGCTGCATCGTGCGCTCGACGTCGTGCCAGCGGTCCAGGGAGTCGGCCAGCGGCCGGCGGATCGACCGGCCGGCGTTGTTGATCAGGATGTCCACCCCGCCGAAACGCCGCTCGATGGTGTCGGCAAGAGCGTCGACGGCATCGAGGTCGGCCAGATCGCAGGGCAGTGCCACGGCGGTGCCGCCGGCGTCGGTGATCCGCGCGGCGACCTCGTCGAGAAGATCGGCTC
>JAGQTS010000404.1 GCA_020438895.1 Mycobacterium sp. | reverse complement strand
GTCAACCGGTGCGGCCCTGCCGGTTCCACGATGTAGGTCTCTGGGGTACTGACCTCGCCGCAGAGGTCAGCGCCGAGCATGGCGGGTTGGTTCCGGACCCGGTCCAGCAGGTCGGCAGAACCGCCGAGGGCGTCGCCGGAGAAGATGCCGGCCCGCATCGAACCGCGGGTCCGCAGGTGGCGGACCACCGCGCGGGTGTCGATACCAGCGATGCCAACGATGCCCTGACCCACCAGTTCGTCCTGCAACGTCCCGGTGGACCGCCAGTTCGACGCCCGCGGTGAGGGGTCGCGTACCGCGTAGCCCGCCACCCAGATCCGGTCGGCCCGGCTTTCGCTGTCCTCGGCGTTCCATCCGGTGTTGCCGATCTGCGGGGCCGTCGCGATCACGATCTGCCGGTGATAGCTGGGATCGGTCAGGGTCTCCTGGTAGCCCGACATACCGGTGGAGAACACCGCCTCGCCGAGGGTCTGCCCGATCGCTCCGAACGGCGTGCCGGTGTGCGCGCGCCCATCCTCCAGCACCAGAACTGCTCTCGGTTGGCTCACGCTGCTGCTCCTGTCGTCCATCGGGCATAGTGGCGGCGGTCGTCGCCGCGGAATCCGGTGTCGATCTCGGTACCCGTGGGCAGCCGCCAGCGGATCACCAGCAGCCCGCCGGGCGCTTCCGACCGGGAGTTGCCGGGGATCACCTTGCCGGCCAGAGCCTGCTCGATACGCACCCCGATCAGCGATGCCGCGGGTATCCACAGCGGGCCGGCGCCGGAGCGTTCCAGCAGGATTCCTTCCGGGTACCGAGTGAGCACCGCCCTGCAGCGGTAGCCCAGATCCCCCACCGTGATCCGCTCGAGCCAGTCGGGGGCGATCGTGCTGCCGACGTAGAGGCCGCGGGTGGGAGCCAGCACGGCGGGGCCGAACCGGTCGGGGAGATCGGGGAGAACGCCGATGAGCGCCGCCTGCCGTTCCGATCGGCGCTTCCAGCCCCGCAGCATCCTGTGGATCACCAGTCCGATGAGCAGCACAACGACGCAGCCGAACACGTACGTGGCGACGGCGGTGTGGGTGTTCACCGGCGATCGGCCCTCGTGACAGCTTTCCCGTCGCGCGCGGTGATCCTGCCGCGTAGCAGGGTCGCCGTCACCGTCCCCGGCAGTGTCATGGTCTCGTACGGGGTGTTGTCCGACCTGCTGGCCAGCTCAGTCCCTTCGACCGTCCAGCGCGCGAGGGGGTCAACGACAACGAGGTTAGCGGGCTCACCCACTTCCAACGGCCGGCCCTGGTCGTCGAGTCCGGCGATCCGGGCCGGGTTCTCGCTCATCACCGTGGCCACGCCGCGCCAGTCCAGCAGACCCGATGTCACCATCGTCTCGACCACCACCGACAAAGCAGTCTGCAGTCCGAGCATTCCCGGCCGGGCGGCGGCGAACTCGCAGCACTTCTCCTGCTCGGCATGGGGTGCGTGATCGGTGGCCACACAATCGATCACCCCATCGGCCAGCGCCCGTCGCAGGGCCGCAACGTCGGAGGCTTCCCGCAACGGCGGATTGACCCGGTTGCGGCCGTCGTAGCTGGCCAGCCGGCTGTCGTCCAGCATCAGGTGGTGCGGTGTCACCTCGGCGGTGATCGCGATCCCCTGCTGTTTGGCCCAGGCCAGCAGCTCCACGGTGCCCGCGGTCGATGCGTGGCAGATGTGCACCCGGGCTCCGGCGTCCCGGGCCAGCAACGCATCACGCACCACGATCGACTCCTCGGCGGCCCGGGGCCAGCCCGCCAGTCCCAACCTCGCGGCGGTGGGACCTTCATGCGCAACGGCACCAACCGTCAACCGTGGGTCCTCGGCGTGTTGGGCGATCAGGACTCCCAGTCCGGCGGCATACTCCAGCGCGCGGCGCATGACCAGCGGGTCGGCTACGCATACGCCGTCGTCGGAGAAGATCCGCACCCGCGCCTCGCCGGCGGCCATCAGCCCCATCTCGGTGAGCTGCCGGCCGTCCAGTCCGACGGTGACCGCGCCGACCGG
>JAGQTS010000403.1 GCA_020438895.1 Mycobacterium sp. | reverse complement strand
ATCCTCGCCTACCTCGACCGCTGCGGCTACGACTACGTCACCGGATGCGTGTCGGTGCCGGTGCTGGGCGAGGGGGACCCCGGCAGCCAGATCCGGGGGGTCCGCGACGTGGTCCGCGCCCGGCACTCGGCCGCACCGGAACTCACGGTGTATCCCCATCGACCCGTGATCGTCGATGACGTTGCCCTGGAGGACATCCCGGCACCCGAGCGGTTGACCATGCCGCCGTTGCTGCGGGGCTATCTGCGGCTGGGCGCGCAGATCTGCGGCGAACCCGCCCATGACCCGGATTTCGGAGTGGCAGACTTTCCCGCCCTGCTGGACAAGAGAAGGGTTGACATCCGGTATCTGACCCGGCTCAGGTCAGCCGCCGCCCACGCCGGCCGCCAGTCCGGTCATCAGCACACCGATGTCCACTGAGACAGTTCAATTCGGGCACGCCTGGTTGCCCGTCACCTCCTGCGACGCTCGCTGCGTGGTGGCGCCTGTACCCAGCGTGCTGGACTGGCTACGACCATTGTGGCGCCTTCCGCTCGCCGCTCTGCTGCTGTTCGCCCTTCCTCTGCTGACAATCCCGGTGCCGGGCAATCGGCAGGCACGCCGGCTCTACTGCCGGGTGTTGTTGCTCAGCTTCGGAGTGCGGATCACCATCACCGGCGACCCGATCCGCAACCTTCCGGGGATGCTGGTGGTCAGCAACCACATGTCGTGGTGCGATGTGCTGGTCATCGGCGCCGTGGCCCCGGGCACCTTCGTCGCCCGCGCCGATCTGCTGGACTGGCCGCTGATCGGCTGGGCCGCCCGGCTGATGAGGATCATCAGCATCGACCGGGCGCGACTGCGCGCCCTGCCCGAGGTCGTCGCGACGGTCGGTCATCGATTGCGGGAGGGACGCACCGTCGTGGCGTTCCCGGAGGGGACCACCTTCTGCGGCCCGGACCGCGGCCGCTTCCATCCCGCGGTGTTCCAGGCCGCGGTCGACACCGGCCGGCCGGTGCAGCCATTGCGCCTGCAGTACCGCTACCGCGACGGCACGGTGTCGACCGCCACGGCCTTCCTCGGTGCGGACTCACTGTGGGCGTCGCTAAAGCGGATCGCCCGCACCCGGACGACCGTCGCGGAGGTCGCCGTCGGGCCCCTGCAACTGCCCGCCACATGCCGCCGTGAACTGGCCGCCCGATGCGAGCGGGCCACCGCCGGACGCCGCCTGGACTTGCTCGCAGGCGAACGTTAGATGAACACTTGTCGAGAACGATGACTTCGTCGGGTGCGGAGCCTATCCAGACACCAGAATCTGCGCAGTGAGTACCGAGCTGATCATCCTCGGGCTGCTGGTCGTCACCGCCCTGGCCTTCGATTTCACCAACGGGTTCCATGACACCGGCAACGCCATGGCGACGTCCATCGCCACCGGCGCCCTGCCCCCCAAAGTCGCCGTCGCCCTGGCCGGTGTGCTCAACCTGGTCGGCGCCTTCCTATCCGTCGAGGTCGCGGCCACCGTGACCAAGGACGTCCTGCGCATCCAGGACACCAAGACCGGAACCCTGCTGCCCGACATCAGCGCCAACCTCGGACTGATGATCATCTTTGCCGGACTCATCGGCGGCATCCTGTGGAACCTGCTGACCTGGCTGTTCGGCATCCCGTCGAGTTCCTCGCACGCCCTGTTCGGTGGGCTGATCGGCGCCGGCCTGGCTGCGGTCGGTGCCGCCGGGGTGAACTGGCTGGGAGTCACCGAGAAGGTGCTGATTCCGGCCGTCGCGGCACCCGTCATCGCCGGACTGGTCGCCGCGTGCGGCACCTGGCTGGTCTTCCGGATCACCCGGCGCGTTCTGCACCGCCAACGCGACGCCGGCTTCCGGTGGGGACAGATCGCCACCGCCTCGCTGGTCGCGCTGTCCCACGGCACCAACGACGCGCAGAAAACCATGGGCGTCATCGCCCTGGC
>JAGQTS010000402.1 GCA_020438895.1 Mycobacterium sp. | reverse complement strand
CCTTGGCGATGCGGTCGATGTTCGGCGTGCGATAGCCCACCAGCCCCATCGTGTAGGCGCTGATGTTCGACTGGCCGATGTCGTCGCCCCAGATGACCAGGATGTTCGGCTTGCCTGCGGGCATGGTTATCGGCTCCTCATCTAGCTGGTGGTTTCCGGCCAGCCTAGTGTCGCGAGGGAGCGGTTGCCCAGACCGCTCGGGAAGTGGGCCCAGCGGCGCCGTGATGCCGGACCGGCATCGGTAGGCGTCCCGGGACGGTGACACTCGGCGCTAAGGTGTGACGATGGCCCCTGTCCTCATCACCGGTTGCTCAAGTGGCATCGGCGCGGCGACCGCCGCCGACCTCGTCGCCCGCGGCCACACCGTCTACGCCACCGCCCGACGCCCCGAAACCCTTCGGGCGCTCGCAGATCGGGGGTGCCGAACCCTCGCCCTCGACGTGACGGATGAGGGTTCGATGGCAGCCGCCGTCGCCGCCGTGGAGAACGAAGAAGGCTCAGTCGGCGTCCTGGTCAACAACGCCGGCTACTCGCAGTCCGGCGCCATCGAGTCGATCCCACTCGACAACATCCGCCGGCAGTTCGAAACCAACGTGTTCGGCCTTATCCGGATGTGCCAACTGGTCCTTCCGGGCATGCGCGAGGCCGGCACCGGACGCATCATCAATATCGGCTCGATGGGCGGAAAGCTCACCTTTCCCGGTGGGGGTATCTATCACGCAACGAAGTACGCGGTCGAGGCGATCTCCGATGCGATGCGGTTCGAGGTGCAAGGCTTCGGCGTGCAGGTGGTCCTCATCGAGCCGGGTCTGATCACCACCGAATTCGCCCATGCCGCAGTCGAATCCACCGGTGACCTGAGTGACGGTCCGTACGCCGAGTTCAATGCACGAGTCGGCAAGGTCACCTCCGAGATCTACGAGAGCCGCCTGGCCGGGATCGTTGGTGGCGGACCGGAAGCGGTCGCTGAAGTGGTCAGAAAGGCGATCGAGGCCAAACGCCCGAAGACCCGGTACACCGTCACTCCGTCCGCCACCTTGGGCATCCTGCAACGCCAACTGACCCCGGACCGGGTGTGGGACATGATGATGCGAGCACAGTTTCCGGTCCCCAAGCCGTGACGGGGCGATGTGCTTGGATACCGCTAGACCGCGCCGCCTGCGTGTGAGGCGTCGAGTTCGTAGGTGAACCACGTTGACTTCTCAGCACCGATGCCGTCATAGAGGCGTTGCGCCGTCTCGTTGTCCAGAGCGGTTTCCCACACCAGCTTGGTGGCACCGCGGTCTCGGCACAGTTCGAGGGCGCGGGCGATCAGCGCCCGGCCGGTGCCCTGGCCTCGACCGGCGGGAAGCACGAACAGATCGTTGAGCACTCCGACGCGGGAGGCGTACAGCGTCTGCCAGGTCCAGAAGACGGTGGCAAACCCCGCCGGTTCGCCCTGCTCGTTGCGGGCAATCAGTTGCACACCGTCGGATGGATCGTCGATCAACGCCATTACCAGGGCGCGTAGATCCGAATCGGGCGGGTTGACCTCATAAAAGTCGCAGTAGGCGCGCAGCATCGGCATCACGTCCGATACGTCGGACCTGTTCACCGTCGTGATCGTCAGCATGGGGTCGTCCTTGCCCTTCGTCGAGTGGGGAGAATCCTGGGTTCATTATTTTCGAGCGGGGTTGAGGGCGGGGCCGATTCGGCGCCGCGGTTCGCTGACAGTCAAATCACCACGACCCGCCACCCCCACC
>JAGQTS010000401.1 GCA_020438895.1 Mycobacterium sp. | reverse complement strand
CGCACGTGATGACCACCTACGACGAGAACGGCGGATATCCGCACCCCGATCACATCCGGTGTCATCAGGTTTCCGTGGCCGCCTTCGAGACGGCCGCCGACCCGCACGCCCACCCCGAAGCCGGGCCGGCGTGGGCGGTGAGCAAGTTGTATTACAACCACGGATTCCTGAGGAAGCGGATGCAGCTGTTGCAGGACGAGTTCGCCCGCAACGGTCAGGAGGGTCCGTTCGCGCAGTGGCTGGCCAACTGGGATCCCGACCACGACCCACACGTCAACCGGGTGACCACCCGGGTGCACTGTGCCGCGTATTTCGACCGGCGCGATGAGGCACTGCGGGCGCACGCCACCCAGATCGACCCCGACGGGTTCTTCTTCGCCACCCCGATGGAGTGGCAGCAGCGACTCTGGCCCACCGAGGAGTTCGAACTCGCCCGGTCCCGGGTACCTGCCACACTGCCCGAGGACGAGCTGTTCGCCGGAATTGAGGTGTTCGAATGACATACCTGGTGATGGGCATGCTGCTAGCCGATGAGCCCAACAGGGGTCCGGACTACGGAAAGGCCAGCCCGGTGGGACTGCTGGTCGTGCTGCTGTTGCTGGTGGCGGTGTTCTTCCTCTGGCGGTCGATGGGCCGGCAACTCAAGAAGGTTCCGGTGTCGTTCGATACCCCGGGGGCCGCAACAGATCCGCCGACCTCGTCGGGCACCGACGGCCACGGCGGCCCCGACAACGAGACCACGGCGCGTGACACCGGCGGCTAACGCCCTGGGCGGGGCGAGCAGTCCCTACCTGCGCCAGCACGCCGACAACCCGGTGTATTGGCAGCAGTGGGGGGCCGAAGCGCTCGACGAGGCCCGGCGGCGCGACGTGCCGATTCTGTTGTCGATCGGCTACGCCGCGTGTCACTGGTGCCATGTGATGGCCCACGAGTCCTTCGAGGACGACGTCGTCGCCGCGGCGATGAACGAGTTCGTGTGCATCAAGGTCGACCGCGAGGAACGTCCTGACCTCGACGCGATCTACATGAACGCCACAGTGGCCATGACCGGGCAGGGCGGCTGGCCGATGACCTG
>JAGQTS010000035.1 GCA_020438895.1 Mycobacterium sp. | reverse complement strand
TCAGGTTCGCCCATATCGCCCAGGGCCGGCCCTGCACCCCGGTCAGCAGGGCCAGCAGGGCCGCGAAACCGAGCACATAGGCCGTGGACCACGGCGTCAGGCCGCCGCCAACGGCGGAGACGACGGGCAGTGCGAGCAGGACCGTGATCACCTCCAGGATCAGGGTTCCTGCCATCACCCCGCGGAAGCTCTTCCATGGGTCGGGGCCCTGCGGTACGGCCTGGGTCATCGCGGGTCCTTCCCGAACAGGGTGCGGGCAGCACCCGCGGTGACGACCGACCCGGTGATGACGATCCCGGCGCCGGAGTATCCCTCGCATTCCTCCTCGACGAGGGCGGTCGCGGTCTCGATGGCGTCGGGCAGATCCGCGGCGCGAACCACCCGGTCCTGACCGAAGACCTCCTCGGCCATCAGGGCCAACGAGTCAGTGTCCACGGCCCTGGGTGATCCGTTGTCGGTGACAACCACCCGGTCGAAGACGGTTTCCAGCGCGCTCAGGATCCCGGTGACGTCTTTGCCGTGCAGCACCGAAACCACTCCCACCAGATAGCGGAAGTCGAACTCGTCGGCCAGCGCCCCGGCCAGCGCCGCCGCACCGTCGGGGTTGTGGGCGGCATCGATGAACACCGCCGGGGCGCTGCGCATCCGTTCCAGCCGGCCCGGGCTGATCACGGTCGCGAATCCGGAACGCACGGTGTCGACGTCGAGTTGGCGTCTCGCCCCCGCCCCGAAGAACGCCTCCACCGCCGCCAGCGCCAGCACGGCGTTGTGCGCCTGATGCTCACCGTGCAGCGGCAGAAAGATGTCCGGGTACACCCCACCCAGACCCTGGAGCTCCAGCACCTGCCCTCCGACGGCGGTCCGGCGGTCCAGCACCGCGAATTCCGAGTCCTCCCGTGCCACGACCGCGCCGGCCTGCACCGCATGGGAGAGAACCACAGCCATGGCTTCCGGTGGCTGGCGGCCGATCACCGCGACGGTGTCGACCGGCACCAGGTCGCCGCGCGGCGGGCCGATGATCGCGGCCTTTTCGGAAGCGATCTCCCCCACCGTGGCACCCAGGTATTCGGAGTGATCCATGCCGATCGGCGTGATGACCGCCACGGGCGCGTGCACGATACTGGTGGCGTCCCACCGACCGCCCATCCCGACTTCAACGACGGCGATGTCGACCGGCGCGTCGGCGAAGGCGGCGAACGCCATTGCGGTGAGAACCTCGAACTTGCTCATCACGGGGCCGCCTTCGGCCACCGAGCGCTCATCTACCAATTGGATGAACGGCTCGACCTCCCGGTAGGTCTCGACGTAGCGCCCGGGGCTGACAGGCTCGTTGTCGATGGCGATGCGCTCGATCACCGACTGCAGGTGCGGGCTCGTCGTCCGGCCGGTGCGTTGCCCGAATGCGGTCAGCAAGGCGTCGACCATGCGCGCTACCGAGGTCTTGCCATTGGTGCCGGCGATATGGATGGATGGGTAGCTGAGCTGCGGTGAACCCAGAATCTCCATCAGCATCTGCATCCGGACGGTAGTGGGTTCAAGCTTGGTTTCCGGCCACCGTTGGTCGAGTAGATGCTCGACCTGCAGCAGCGCGGCGATCTCGTCGGGCGCGGGGCCGGTCATCCGAACGAGGCCAGGCGCGCGGTGATCCGGTCGACCTCTTCGGCGGCCAGCTTCTGGCGCTCGCGAATCTTGTCGACGACGTCGCCGGGCGCCTTCGACAGGAAGGCATCGTTGCCGAGTTTGGCTGTGGTTCCGGCCAGTTCCTTCCGCGCGGCGGCCAAGTCCTTCTCCAGCCGGCGACGCTCGGCGGCGATATCGACCGTGCCCGAGGTGTCGAGTTCAACACCGACCGTGCCGCCGGAGAGCCGGACCTCGACCTGGGCGGTCGGGCCGAACCCATCGGATGGAGCGCTGAGCCAGGCCAGTGCGGACACGGCGCCGGCGTGCGTGCCGAGTCCAGCCTCGGACAGTCCGGCCAGGCGCGCCGGCACCTTCTGCCGGTCGGCAAGGCCCTGGTCGCTCCGGAACCGCCGCACTTCGGTGACCAGCTTCTGCAGGTCGGCGATCCGTTGTGCCGCGGCGGGGTCCCTCTCGATTCCGGATGCCACCGGCCACGGGGCGATGACCAGCGAGTTCCCTTCGCCCGCCGCTTCGCGCCCCCGGGAAGTGAGCTGCTTCCACAACACCTCGGTGACGAAGGGCATCACCGGGTGTAGCAGCTTGAGCAGGGTGTCAAGGACGGCGGCGAGAACCGCGGTGGTGGCCCCGGTGATTGCTCCGGTGCCGGATTCGTCCCCGCCGAGTTGGACTTTCGCCAATTCCAGGTACCAGTCGCAGAACTCGTCCCAGGCGAAGTGGTA
>JAGQTS010000400.1 GCA_020438895.1 Mycobacterium sp. | reverse complement strand
CCCCGTCGTCGTCGACATGGGCGAGTTTCTGTTTGCCGTGCGCCACGGCGTCGTCGGACTGGTTGCGGTTGGGGTCCTCCATCAGTACTTTGCGAAAGCCGGCGCCGAGCGACATGATCTGGAACCCGCCGCTGTCGGTGAAGGTCGGGCCGGGCCAGTTCATGAATGCGCCCAGGCCGCCCGCCTCGGCAACGATGTCCGGCCCGGGCTGCAGGTACAGGTGATAGGCGTTGGCCAATATCGCCTGGGCCCCGACCCCGGACATGGTTTCGGGCAGGACAGCCTTGACCGTCGCCTTTGTGCCGACCGCGACAAAGGCCGGGGTGCGGATATCCCCGTGCGGGGTGTGGATGATGCCGGCGCGACCTCGACCGCCGGGAAGTTCCGCCTCGACGGTGAAATACGACACGGCTGCCATCTAACCAAGCGGGCCGAAGCAGCCGAATGGCCGCTTTCGTTCCCTTGCGCAGCAATCCAGCGGATACTACGCAGACGAGTGGTCCAACGATGGGCCGCATCGACAAAGGAGAGAACAACGTGATTCGTGCTTTTGTGGTTGCCGCGGGTGGCGCTGCGATCGTGGTGGCCGGGGTGGCCGGTTGCTCAAGTGACAAGAAGGCCGAGACCAAGAGCGAGTCGACGTCGATGGAAGCGACTCAGGGGAACATGACGGCCTCGGCCGGCGCCGGTACCGCCAAGGTATCCATTGACGGTCAACCCAAGGAGATCGAGGGTCAGGTGGTGTGCGCGACCACGGCCGGTACCTTCAGCATCGGGGTCGGTGCGGGTACGAGTGGTATCGCGGTTGTCATGCCCGAGGATGCCTCAAGTGTGACCTCGGTGAGCCTGGGCAACATCGACGGTGTCGCGCTGGGCTACTCGCAAGGCGTTCCTGGTGGTGAAGCCACGGCGACCAAAGACGGCAAGAACTACAAGATCTCCGGCAAGGCCACCGGTGTGGACACGGCTAACCCCATGCAGCCGATGACCAAACCGTTCGAGATCGAGGTCAGCTGCCCCTAGTGCGGGTCGGAGCGGCGGCGCGGGCGACGCGCCGCCGCTTTCCGTGCCGGGGAGCCGGTGGCGCGCTCCAACCCGGCCAGCGAGTCCTC
Source organism: Mycobacterium sp. (assembly GCA_020438895.1). GTDB lineage: Bacteria > Actinomycetota > Actinomycetes > Mycobacteriales > Mycobacteriaceae > Mycobacterium. The sequence continues at coordinate 665 of JAGQTS010000400.1, read as the reverse complement.
CAGATGTCCGAGCAGCCGTTGCAGGCTCGGCACGCTGCGTCGGCACCCGACCAGGCCGAAATCCATGTAACCGGCCCGAGTCGACACCGTGATGTTGAGGGCCTGGCCCTCCAGCGCGATCGACAGCGGGTAATTGCCGTCGAGACGTGCACCGTTCCAGTACAACGGCTCCCGGGCGCCCGGCACGTTGGAGATCACCAGGTTGAACGGTGGGGGCGCCGCCGTACCCAGGGCCGGCGAAAGCGCGCTGAGCAACAGCGGTGACACGTTGAAGGCCGATAGCGCCAAGCGCTGCAACTGCGGCAGTGCCATGAAGACATCCTTGTTGCCGCGCATCGACTCACTCACTGCCTGTAGCCGCCGCGCTGGGTCAGCGGTGTCGGTGGCAAGATTGCCCAACAACGCCCCGACCTGATTCCCGCTGATCGAGTCGTCCTCGCGCAGGCTCACCGGCACCATCGCGATCAGCGGCCGGTCCGGAAGCGCGTTGAGTTCCAGCAGATAGGACCGCAGCGCGCCGCCGCACATCGCCAGCACGACGTCATTGACCGTCACCCCGGCCGCCTTCTTGACGGCCATGATGCGCGACAGTGACCAGGATTGGGCAGCGCACCGCCGGGCCCCGCCGATCGGCACGTTCAGCATGGTCTTGGGCGCCTCGAACG
>JAGQTS010000399.1 GCA_020438895.1 Mycobacterium sp. | reverse complement strand
TCTACGAATTGCTCACCACCGGTGGGGTGAGCCGCGGAATCCCCAACAGCGCCATCAATGTCGAGCAGATGGCCGTTCCGGTCGCCAACCTCATCCCCAGCCAGAATGAGATCAGTCTGGCAAGCTCGCTGGGCTTTCCGCTGGGCAGAGATCCCGACGCCATCAGGACTGCCTTCGAAGGCGGCGACGTCAAAGTCGCCGGCCAACTCATCCTCACCTCCGCCGACGGCCAGTACATCGTCGACGGCCACCACCGATGGTCGCAGCTGTTCGTGATCAATCCGTTCGCCAACATCGTCGCGGCAGATGTGGGGTACGTCCCCAATCCCAAAGAGGCGCTGCTGCAGACGCAGGTCGCGATCGCCGCCCAGACCGGATACCTGGGCAGTTCCAGCGCAGGTGACGACAACCTCTTCACGATCAGTCAGGAAGCGTTCAACACCCAGGTCACGGCGATCATCGACAACGGCAAGTATCCCGATGGCAGTCCGCTCGCCGGACAGCCGACCAAACCGGCGGTCCTGGCGGTGTTCACCGAATATCTCGGCCTCGACGGGCAGACCGACGACGAGAAGATGGACAGCATCGAGAACTACCTCTGGAGCAACGTCGAGAGGATGCGGCAGAGCAATTTCTACATCACCGACGCCCCTGGGCGGCCGGTCATGCCGCAGACCAGCCGGAGCACGTTCCAACCGGTCTTGGGCCTGATGCAGGGGCCGAGTCCGTTGAGCTACTCGTTCCCGATCATCAGCTACCTCGGCTGAGGACGCCACTAGCCGACAGCGGCACGGCCGGCTTCGAGTCGGGCTACCGGTAGCCGGAACGGCGAGCAGGACACATAGTCCAGCCCGATGCGATGGAAGAAGTGGATGGACTCGGGGTCTCCGCCGTGCTCCCCGCACACCCCGAGCTTGATGCCGGGCTTGGTCCTTCGGCCCTCGGTGGCCGCTATGTCAACGAGCCGGCCCACACCGTCGGCGTCGATCGTCTCGAACGGCGAGATGGTGAAGACACCTTTCTCCAGGTAGGAGGCGAATACCGTGGATTCGACGTCATCACGGGAGAAGCCCCACGTCGTCTGCGTCAGGTCATTGGTGCCGAAGGAGAAAAAATCTGCCGCGTCGGCGATGCGGTGCGCGGTCAGGGCGGCCCGCGGCAGTTCGATCATCGTGCCGATGGGGATCGACAGCGCCACCCCCCGTTCGGCGGCCACGTCGGCCAGGATCCGCTCAGTCTCGTCGCGAACCAGGTGCAGCTCCATCACCGACCCCACCAACGGCACCATGATCTCGACTTTCGGATCCCCGCCCGCCAGGATCCGGTCGGCGGCCGCCTCTCCGATGGCACGAACCTGCAGTGCGAACAAGCCAGGGGTCAACAATCCGAGGCGGACGCCACGCAGTCCGAGCATCGGGTTCGACTCGTGCAACCGCTCGACGGCCGCCAGCAGCGTGCGGTCGGCAGCCTCCTGGGCGCCGGTCTCGCCGCGTTCCTCGGCCAGGGCGACCTTGACTGCGAGTTCGGTCCGGTCCGGAAGGAACTCGTGCAACGGTGGGTCCAGCAACCGGATGGTCACCGGCAGCCCGTCCATCGCTTCGAGAATGTCCCGAAAGTCGTTGCGCTGCAACGGCAGGAGCGCGGCCAGTGCGGTGTCTCGTTCCTCGGTGGCGCCGGCCAGGACGACCCGTTCGATGAGGACGCGGCGATCGCCGAGGAACATGTGCTCGGTGCGGCACAGCCCGATGCCCTGCGCCCCGAGGTTTCTGGCCCGGGCGGCGTCGTCGGCGGTGTCGGCATTGGCCCGGATCGCCAGTCGCCGGCGGGCGTCGGCATGGGTGAGGATCCGGTCGACCGCGGTGACCAGTGCCGCGGTCTCATCGTCAGCGCCGTCCAGCGCCGCGGTGAGTCCGGACTCGATGTAGTTCTCCACCGGTGAGGGCACCACCGGCATGGCGCCGAGGAAGATCTCGCCGGTGGAGCCGTCGATGCTGACCTGATCACCTTCGGTGATGGTTACCTTCCCCACCCGTGCGCTGCGCGCACCGGCGTCGACGACGAGCTCCTCCGCGCCGCACACGCAGGTCTTGCCCATCCCGCGGGCCACCACGGCCGCATGCGATGTCTTCCCACCGCGCGACGTCAGAACCCCGTCGGCGGCGATGATGCCCTCCAGGTCGTCGGGGTTGGTCTCCTTGCGGA
>JAGQTS010000398.1 GCA_020438895.1 Mycobacterium sp. | reverse complement strand
AGGAGGGCATCGTCCCCGGCGGCGGAACCGCTCTGGTTCGGGCCCGTGCCGCGGTCACAACCGTGCTCGAAGGCCTGGAGGGTGACGAGGCCACCGGTGCCCGTTCGGTGCATCGGGCGCTCGACGCCCCGGCCCGCATGATCGCCGCCAACGCCGGTCTCGAGGGCGCGGTCGTGGTCCAACAGATCGAGCGTGAGACCGGTGCCACCGGCCTCAACGCCGCCACCGGCGAGTTCGAGGACCTGGTCAAGGCTGGCGTCATCGACCCCGCCAAGGTGACCCGTGCCGCGCTTCAGAACGCGGCGTCGATCGCCAGCCTCCTGCTCACCACCGAAGCCATCGTGGCCGACAAGCCCGAGGAAGAGGCCGCCGGCGGCATGCCCGGCGGTATGGGTGGAATGGGCGGCATGGGCGGGATGATGTAGCCCATCCCCCCAAGAAATTTGCAGTAACGCAAGAGCCCGGGTCCGACGGCCCGGGCTCTTGCGCGCCCGGAGGGTCGAGTCGTTCAGTCGGCCGTGACGGTGTCGGCCGTGACGGTGTCGGCCGTGACGGTGTCGGCCGTGACGGTGTCGGCCGTGACGATGTCGGCCGAGGCGAGGCGGTGGCTGCGGTCGGGGGCGGCGAACACCGGGGCGACCACCACGTCGGGGTCGCTCCAAGCCGGATGTCCGGGGCTGGGGAACTTGGCTTCGAGGTAGGCCAACACGACGTCGATGTACTCGTCGGTCACCTCGGCCCGGTGCTCGTTGTCGGAGTCGGCGGCGGCGGCCAGTACCAGGTAGAGGAGGGTGACGATCACCTCGGCCGTGCGGTCGAGGATCTCGATGGGGATACCGGGAACCCTCACCTCGAGCAGGGTTCGAACGTGGCCTTCCAAGCCGGCGCGCAGCCTGACGCCGGCGCGGGACCTGCCTCCGGGCACCATCGCTGAAACCAGCAGGGCAGGCATGGCCCGCTGGTTCTGGGTGGCGGCGGCGAGGCGCGTCATCACTCGGCGAACGAAGTCACCGATCCGGTCGGCGGGGGAGATGTCGGTCAACAGCTCCCCGTACAGGTTCATGAGCCGTTCGAGGTAGCGGTCGGTGAGCGCCTCGGCCAGAGCGGCCTTGTCGGGGAACCAGCGGTACAGGGTTCCGACCGGAACCCCGGCGCGCGAGGCCACCAGGTTGGTGGTGGCGGCGTCGTAGCCGACCTCCTCGAAGATCTCCTCGGCTACGTCGAGCAGGTGTTCGACCCGGGCCGCGGAGCGGGCCTGGCGGGGCCGGTTGCGGAGGTGGCTGGCAGCTTCGTCGGACACGGCTCTCCCGAGGCGGAGGGTTGGTGGTATTCCCGCCGGTCGAAACCGGTGGCACCGTCCCCATCTCCTCGACCGGTCGCGGCCGAGCGATGAGCACGACCTTGTTTATAGCCGTGTTCCATCGACGCTCAGGGAACCCCTGCCGTCGATCGTTCGGCCATCGGGTCCTCAGGGTCCTGGCGGACAGGTCCGCTCGTCAACGACTTGATGGTTGGGGGGCGGCTCGCCCTTGTGCTCGCCTCCCTAGGCTTGTGGTCATGGAGAAACGTGCCATCACCACCCACGGTCGCGTCACACCGAGCCGCTCGGAGACCACGGCTTGAGCTCGCGGCGAGGTGGCCCCCAGCACATCCCCCGGCCCCCGGTGGTCGAGGAAGGTCGCCCCGCTCCATGGGTGGACCTGGGTCCGCTGAACCCGACCGCGGTCGAGGTCCGGGACGCCTTCTCCGGTCTGGGTCCGGCGCTCCGTTCGGGCCGGGAAGCCTTGGCGACGCGGGGTTCGGCGGTGCTGGCCCCCCTCTACGAGCACGACGGTGACCTGCGCGTGGTGCTGACGCGCCGGTCCTCGAACCTGAGGGTCCACAGCGGCGAGGTCAGCTTTCCCGGCGGTCGCAGCGAGCCCGACGAGACACTGGAGGAGACGGCCCGGCGCGAGGCTCGCGAGGAGATCGGTCTCGACCCGTCGGGTGTCGAGATCATCGGGGAGCTCGACCACCTCACCACCATCACCAGCGGGTCCTTCATCGTTCCCTACGTGGGCCTGCTACCCGGGGGACGGCCGGCGGTCGAGCCCAACCCGGCCGAGGTCGACGCCGTCCTCGACGTCAGCCTGTCGGAGCTGCTGCTACCCGAGGTGTACCGCGAGGAACGGTGGCACATCTTCGGGTCGTTCCACCCGATCTTCTTCTTCGAGCTCCACGGGGACACGGTGTGGGGAGCCACCGCAGCCATGCTCCGTCAACTCCTGGGGCTTGCGACCGGCACCTTGAGCCGGGGTGACCTGGATCACGACTGATGAGGTCCCATGACTGTCACGTTGACGTCGACCAGGTCCCTAGCGTGGGACCGGTGAAGCGACGACTTCTGAGCCAGGGGAACGCCCGGTGAACCCGGCCAGCCTCACCGGCCGCCTGCTGGTCGCGACCCCGCTGATCGGTGACTCCCATTTCGAGCGCAGCGTGGTGCTCCTGTTGTCGCACGGTTCCGAAGGTGCCTTCGGATTGATCCTGAATCGGCCGACCGAGACGTGTGTGGACGAGGTGATCCCCGAATGGGCCGACCATGTGACCGAGCCCGCGGTCATATACGTCGGGGGCCCGGTGGGGCCCGACGCGGTGGTGGCGATCGGGCGCCCGGCAGCCGCAACGGTCGACGGCGATGCCAGCGACGGGTTCGCGCCCCTGGTTGGCGGACTGGGTTCGGTGGATCTCGGATCGGTTCCGGGGCCCGGTGAACGCCCATGGTCTGAGCTGCGGCTCTTCGCCGGATCGGCCGGATGGGCCCCGGGCCAGCTCGAGGACGAGATCAGCGAGGGCGCTTGGTGGCCGGTCCCGGCCCAGCCAGGCGACGCCCTGGGCGACGATCCCGCAGGACTGTGGCGGCGGGTCCTGCGCCGTCAACCGGGAACCACCGGCTGGTTCGCGAACTGCCCCCTCAACCCGTCAGCCAACTGAGCGGCCCAGGGAGGTACGATGTGCCATGGCCACGCTGTCCTTCGAGGGTGAGACTCACGGCGAACTGGTGACCAAGGTGCGCCGCTGGTTGGCATCGGTGGAAGGCGAGGACGAGGGCAACCTCTCCACCCACGAGGTCGTCGACCAGAGCGCCGAGCTGACCAAGGAAGCCCTGCGCATCATCGCCTCCGCCGCTCCCGAACCGGTCGCCCAGAGCGAGCTGGTCAAGGCCCTCACCAGCGCCGGCTACAAGGCCACCGACACCACCAAGCAGGCCCTCCACGACGGACTGGACTCGCTGGAAGAGGTGAGCGGGGGAGCCATGGTCAAGCTGGCCAAGGATGCTTCCAAGTCGGTGATCTACCAGATGAACACCGCGGTGGCCCGCCAGGTCCTCAAGTCCCTGCGTCGCTGAAACCGGCTGCGGTCGCCGCCCGTCGTGCCCACCGCGGTCTTCGTTCAACCCCACCCCGACGACGAAGCCATCTTCACCGGGGGTGCCATGCGCCGCGCTGCCGATGCCGGCTGGCGGGTGATCCTGGTTCTGGGCACGGCAGGCGAGGAGGGCACGATGCCCGACTGGGTCACGGTGGACGCCGCCGATCACCGGCGGATGGAGACCGCGTCGGCCGCGGCCGTGCTCGGCGCCCATGAGATCCACTACCTCGGGTTCCGGGACTCGGGGATGGCGGGCACCGCAACCAACCGCCGGTCCGACACCTTGTCCGCCTCCATCGGCGAAGCCACCGAGGTGTTGGAGCGGCTGCTGGCCCGCTGTGGTGCCGACGCCGTGGTGGGCCAGGACCCCAACGGGATCTACGGCCATCCCGACCACCTGGCCGTGCATCGCATCGTGGCCGATGCCTCGGCTGCGGTGGGAGTGGGTGAGATCCTGGAGGCGACCATCGACCGGCGCTGGCTGGGTGAACTGCGGGCCGAACGGATCAGGTCGGGACGGCTGGCGCCCGAGGCGTGGTGCGCGGCCGAATTGGTGGCGTTGGGCGTGACCCCGACCGCGGGCGGATGGCACGCCGGCGTCGGCGACGAGCCGCGTGCGCTTCTTCGGTTGGATGTCGATCCGGGTCGGGAGTGGTCGGCCAAACAGGCGGCGCTGGCCGCGCACGCCAGCCAGGTTCCCGATGCCGCCGACTTCATGGGGATTCCTCCGGGGATCTTCCACCGGGTGCTCACCCACGAGTGGTTCCTGCGGCGCTCGGGGCCGGCGGCGGGGCCGCTGGAACGTGCTCTTGGCGTGGCCGCTGTCTGATCTTCAGCGGTCGCTTTCAGGCTATGGCGTCGCCGATGGACGCCAGGTCGGCGAGCTACACCGACGGCCGGAGGTTCGGTTCGTCGCTCTACGTGGCCGTGAGGTTACGGAATTGCACCTTGCGTAGTTAGGGCCTCGATCGTACGTTTCAGTGAACGAACAATGACGGGGGGGTTTGACATGCGCAGAGCGATTTTGACAATCGGGTTCGCGGTGGGGTTCGTGTTGGCCTTGTCGGCCTGTAACCCCGAAATCGACTTCATGCAGTCCGATGCCGGCGGCTCCCACACGTGTGCGGTCCGTGCTGATGGCACAGTCGCGTGCTGGGGCGACAACTCCTACGGCCAGCTCGGCGACGGTACCAATGTCGACTCGACGGCGCCGGTTGCCGTGACTGGTATCGCCAACGCCATCAGCATCTCATCCGGCTTCAACTACACGTGTGCTGCCCGTAGTGACAACAGCGTTGCGTGCTGGGGTGCTAACGGTTCGGGGCAGCTTGGTGATGGCACCATTGTCGACTCAAGCATTCCGGTAACGGTGACTGGTCTTGCCGACGCCACCAGTGTGACTGCTGGTGAGGCGCACACGTGTGCTGCCCGTAGCGATAACAGCGTTGCGTGCTGGGGTGCTAACGGTTCGGGGCAGCTTGGTGATGGCACCATTGTCGACTCAAGCATTCCGGTAACGGTGACTGGTCTCACCAATGCCACCAGTGTGGCCGCTGGCTCCAGCCATACGTGTGCTGTCCGTAGCGACGACAGCGTTGCCTGCTGGGGTGCTAACGGTTCGGGCCAGCTTGGTGATGGTACCAACACCGAATCGTCGGCCCCGGTCACCGTGGCCGGTCGGCGAGTTCCAGGTTCTAGTGCGCGCAGTGGGCAGCGTAGGCCTGGTTGGGGCTCTGCCAGTTCAGTGAGCGGCGGGGTTGGGTGTTGAGCACGTTGCAGATGGCGTCCAGACGGGCTTGGGTGTGGGTGGTCAGGTCGGTGCCTTTGGGAAGCCAGAACCGGAGTTGGCGATTGGCGTTCTCGTTGGCGCCGCGTTGCCAGGGCGAGTGGGCATCCGCAAAGTAGAAGTTCACGGTCCACGCCGCTGTGATCCACTCCCAGTCGGCCATCTCGGATCCTCGATCCCATGTGATGGATCGCAACTCGTGGGCCGGTGTCTCACCAACCCACTGATCGAGGCGGGCACACGTCGGCGCTGAGCGGTGGCCGTTGGGCAGGTTGAGCACGACTTGGGTGCGGGTGACCCGCTCCACGAGGGTGATCAGCGCGGATCGGTTGCGGGCACCGATGATCAGATCTCCTTCCCAGTGCCCGAACTCGCTGCGGTCATCGGCTTCGGTCGGGCGGTCATGGATCGAGGTGAAAGCCCCCAAGAAGTGTGACGCGCTGCGGGTTCGGCGGCCCTGGCGAGGCCGTCGGCGGTGTCGTCTGGTCCTCAACACCTCGGTTGGCTTGAGCCCGAGGTGGCCTCGGTAGATGCCTTGGTAGATGGTCTCGGTGGCAATAGTGCCCAGAAGATGAGCAGTGCCTGCTGGGGAGTAGCCGGCCTGGAGATGGGAGCGCACGCTCGCGGCGAGTTCGGGCTCGTTGACGAGGCGAGGTTGCCGACACGGCCTCAACCGCTGGGCCCGCGCCTGTCCGTGACCAGCGCGGTAGTTCATGCGTCCACCGTTACGGTCGACTTCACGTTGCACCGTGGTGCGATGCCGGCACAGCGTTACCCCTATCGCCGACCACGACATGGTCGGGTCCTCAGCCAGGCATCGGCTGATCTCCTCTCGCTCGGTGACAGACAGGCGCGTGTAGGCCATGATGGGCAACTCCAGCAGTCGGTGCGGTGGTGAGTGACCCGGCCATCATGGCCGGACACCGCGCACTGGCTGCTGGAACTCGCCGTCTCACCAATGCCACCAGTGTGGCCGCTGGCTCCAGCCATACGTGTGCTGTCCGTAGCGACGACAGCGTTGCCTGCTGGGGTGCTAACGGTTCGGGCCAGCTTGGTAATGGTTCCAACACCGAATCGTCGGTCCCGGTCACCGTGGTCGGTCTCACCGACGTCACCGGTGTGACTGCTGGTGAGGCGCACACGTGTGCTGCCCGTAGTGACAACAGCGTTGCCTGCTGGGGCGGTAACGGCAAAGGACAGCTAGGCGATGGCACCACCGACTCGGCCAGCCCCGTGATCGTCCAAAAGCCACAGGCAATTGGTGCCGTCGTCCAGACCGCGGGTGGTAACGGCTATACGTGTGCCCTGTTCGCCAACGGCACAGTCGCCTGCTGGGGCGACAACAGCTACGGGCAGCTGGGCGACGGTACCAACAATATTGTCTCGTACACCCCGGTCACCGTGACTGGTCTCACCAACGCCACTAGCATCACCGCTGGCTTGGGTCACGCGTGTGTTGCCCGTAGCGACGGCACTGTTGCCTGTTGGGGCTACAACGGCTGGGGGCAGCTCGGCGACGGCACTAACACCAACTCGAACACCCCGGTCACCGTGACCGGTCTTACCGGCGTTACCAGCGTCAGCGCCGGTGAGTACCACACGTGTGCCAACCGTAGTGACTACACAGTTATGTGCTGGGGCAACAACGATAATGGGCAGCTCGGTGACGGGACCAACACCCTCTCGTACACGCCGGTTGTCGTGGCTGGTCTCACTAACGCTACGAGCATCGACACCAGTTGGAGTCACACGTGCGCCACCCGTAGCGATGTCAGCGTTGCCTGCTGGGGTGATAACGGCTTCGGGCAGCTCGGTGACGGTACCTTCACCGACTCGAACATCCCAGTTACGGTGAGTGGTCTCACCAACGCCACTCGCGTCAGCACCGGCTTCACCCACACGTGCGCTACTCGTAGCGACTACACCGTCGCCTGTTGGGGAGAAAACGGCTCCGGGCAGCTCGGTGACG
>JAGQTS010000397.1 GCA_020438895.1 Mycobacterium sp. | reverse complement strand
TGGCTGATGTCGACGCATTCAATCCGCAGCGGAGCGTCGACCAGTCCGAGTGACTCCTGAATATCCTGCAAAGCAGCCGATCGTGCGGTGAAATCGCCCGCGCGTTTGAGTTTGTGCTGTTGGAGCGCCTCAACGGCATTGCGGTGCACGGTGTCGGCCAGTGCCCGCTTGTCCCCGCGCCGAGGCACCCGCAGGGCAACCCGGGACCCCCGTAGGTCACTGAGCCAGTCCGCCAGTTCAGCGGAAGTCGGTGGCAGACAGGGAACCAGCACCTCCCGGGGCACCGGGTTGGTTGCTTCATCGCGACTGAGTCTCCCGGAAGAGGCAGAGCGGTCCGACACCCCATTCAATTCGGCCTGGTCGCCGTAGAACTGGGTGAGGAACTGCTCGACGAGAGCCTGTTCCGATGACTCGCCGGGGTCACCGGGCTTCTCGACGATCCAACCGCGCTGACCCCGCACCCGGCCGCCCCGAACGTGGAAAACCTGCACTGCTGCCTGCAATTCGTCGTCGGCAAAGGCGACCACGTCGGCATCGGTACCGTCGCCGAGTACCACCGCCTGTTTTTCCAGTGCGCGCCGCAGTGCACCGAGGTCGTCGCGCAGGCGGGCGGCACGTTCGAAGTCGAGATCGGCAGCGGCGGTGTTCATCTGTCGCTCGAGTCCACGGGCGAACCGATCGGTGTGGCCGGAGAGGAATTCGCAGAAATCGTTGACGATTCGGCGGTGCTCCCCGACTCCCACCCGGCCGACGCAGGGCGCCGAGCACTTGTCGATGTAACCGAGCAGGCAGGGTCTGCCGATCTGGCTGTGGCGCTTGAAGACTCCGGCCGAGCAGGTACGTGCGGGAAACACCCGGGTGAGCAGGTCCAGGGTTTCCCGAATCGCCCAGGCATGGGAGTACGGCCCGAAGTAGCGCACGCCTTTTCGGCGAGGCCCGCGGTAAACCATCAGCCGTGGATATTCCTCGTTGAGGGTCACGGCGAGCACGGGGTAGGACTTGTCGTCGCGGTATCGGACGTTGAATCGCGGATCGAACTCCTTGATCCAGTTGTATTCCAGCTGAAGAGCTTCGACCTCCGTCGTCACCACCGTCCACTCGACCTTCGCCGCGGCGGTCACCATCTGCCGGGTGCGGGGGTGCAACCCGGCGACATCGGCGAAATAGGAATTCAGCCGACCGCGCAGGCTTTTGGCTTTGCCGACGTAGATCACCCGGCCGTGGGAATCCAGGAAGCGATAGACCCCGGGTTCGACCGGAATGGATCCAGGCGGGGGGCGATAGGTCGAGGGATCGGCCACGGCGAACCTCAGGGTGCGTGATAACGGTTCATCAGGGACCGCACCGTATCCATCGCCTCGACCGCACGCTGCCGGTCGATCACCTGAATAGCCAGTACCGGGACGTACTCCTCGTAATCGAGATCGATTCGGGCCCAACGCTTTCCTGGCGGAAATGACACGTCGACGACCTCCTGCCACGGCACCGTCCGGTACTCGAACACATTTCGGACGGCAAGCCCGGCCGGCCCGACCTTGAGTCGGGGCCGGGTCAGCAACAACGCAGACCCGGCCAGGATGAGCGCGATACCGGCCATCGCGACCTGGTCGGCAGGGCGCAGATAGGCCCCCGAAGCACGATTGTTCAGCACCGCGACCACCACACCCACGACGGCGATCACCGCGGCGGCGATACGGGCCAGCATCGGTGTCATCCGGGGCCGCAGGATGACATCCCACTCCCTGGTGTCGGTGTCACCGGTCATGTGGCGCGCAATCGACGCAGCGTCAGGGCGGTCGACAGCGCCGCTGCGGTGGCCTGCGCGCCTTTGTCCTCGGCGGACCCGGGCAACCCGGCGCGGTCGATGGCCTGCTGCTCGTTGTCGGTGGTCAGCACGCCGTTGGCGACCGGGGTGGAGGAGTCCAGCGACACCCGGGTCAGCCCTTGCGTCACCGCGTCGCAGACGTAGTCGAAATGCGGTGTCTCCCCGCGGATCACGACGCCCAGGGCGACCACCGCGTCATGGGTACGAGCGAGTTCCTGGGCGACGACCGGAATCTCGATCGCACCGTGCACCCGCACCACGGTCGGATCGCCCGCCGCGGCCTGCGCCGCTACCCGCCGCGCACCGTCCAGAAGTGCCTCGCAGATGGTGGCGTGCCACGTGCTGGTCACGATCGCCAGCTTCACCGTGGAAGCATCCATCATCGGAACGGGCGGGATCCCGGCGGCGCCGCTCACCGGCGCACCCCCTGGGCTGAGCCACTCATATGCCGCTCATCGGGCACCACCGAGGTCGCCGGGTAATCCCACTGCATCGTCGTAGTCCTCCAGCCCGCTGAGTTCGTGCCCCATCCGATCCCGCTTTGTCCTGAGGTAGTGGATGTTCTCCGCGGTGGCCCGGACCGGAAGCGGCACGCGATCGACGATCTCCAAGCCGTAACCGTCCAGACCGACCCGCTTGGCTGGATTGTTGGTCAGCAGCCTCATCGACCGGACTCCCAGGTCCACCAGGATCTGGGCCCCGATTCCGTAGTCGCGGGCGTCCGCCGCAAACCCGAGCTGCAGATTCGCATCGACGGTATCGACACCGGAGTCCTGTAACTGGTAGGCCTGCAACTTGTGCATGAGGCCGATCCCGCGGCCCTCATGGCCACGCATGTAGAGGACCACACCGCGACCCTCGGCGGCGACCAGCGCCATCGCCGCATCGAGTTGCGGCCCGCAATCACAACGCAGCGATCCGAACACGTCGCCGGTCAGGCACTCTGAATGCACCCTGACCAGTACGTCTTGGCCGTCGTTCAGCGGTCCGGCGATATCACCACGGACCAGGGCGACATGCTCGACGTCGTCGTAGACACTGGCGTACCCGACAGCCCGGAACTGGCCGTACGAGGTCGGGATACGCGCCTCCGCGACGCGCTCGATGAGCTTCTCGTGTTTGCGCCGGTAGTAGATCAGGTCGGCGATCGAGATCATCGCCAGTCCATGCTCGTCGGCGAAGATCCGCAACT
>JAGQTS010000396.1 GCA_020438895.1 Mycobacterium sp. | reverse complement strand
GGGGGACTTGAACCCCCACGCCCGTTAATAGGGCACTAGCACCTCAAGCTAGCGCGTCTGCCATTCCGCCACTCGGACCTGAGTGAACCCACCACGCCGGGTGGGCAGCTAAGGCTATCGGATCGTCGGTGCTGTCCCCAAACCGCTCATGTCGCTGGCATTCGCGTGCCGATCTCGGTGGTGATGGCGGCCGCCGCGTCGGTCGGCTGGCCGGCGTCGCAGGCCTCGACGTCGATGGCGACGTTGCCGCGGACGCTGAGTGCGCGCTGGCAGGACCAGTGCAGCGGTCCGCGCTGGGTCCGGGTCACGGTGAGCATGTCCGATTTCTTGCTGACCGGCCCGATCTGCCATATCTGGTCGGGGGCTAGTTGCTGGGCGTAGACGAGTTCGCGGTTGGTGCAGCCGGCCCAGGCGTCTTGGGCGTGTTGGTAGAAGTCTTCAGCGGCCTGGGCATCGGGGAAGAGCACCACCGCTTGGGTGGCGAAATGCGACCAGTCCGGTGCGGTCGGCGGCTCGCGGAGCACCTGGCCCCGAAGCGCGGTCCAGCCAGTTCCGGCGTACACCGCACGCTGGGCCGCGCCGGCGATGGCCAGGCAGCCGAGGTCGGTGCCGGAACCGTCCGCTCCGGTCGCGAAGTGCGCGCTGTCATCCCACGGCGCGCTGACCTCGCCGGACACCACCACATCGTCCTCGCCCAGGGCTGCTCCCACATCGGGGGCGGCCAGCAGAAGTGTGGGCAGGGTCTGCTCGGTGGCCAGGGGGGCCGGCGCGGAGGGGGCGGCGATGCCGGCTGTCGTGGCGGTACAGCCGCTGACGCTCAGGCACAACGCCGCGGCGAGCACGGGCAGCCGATGTGTCATCAGGTAAATAAACCGCATGAGACGCGTGTTGTAAATGTGATTCAAGATAATGATGTGATAAGAGCGGGCTCGTTCGGCTGACTGCCGCGGTTCAGGGGAGAGGGCGATGGTAGGAAAGGTACGTGACAGCCCCCGTCGACGAGGTGGTCGAACTCGTCAGCACCCTGATCCGTTTCGACACCACCAACACCGGCGACCCGGCGACGACCAAGGGTGAGGCGGAGTGCGCCCGGTGGGTCGCTGAGCGGCTGCGCGAGGTCGGTTACGAGCCGGAGTACCTCGAGTCCGGCGCCCCGGGACGCGGGAACGTCTTCGTCCGGTTACCGGGCCGGGCGCCCGGTCACGGTGAGAGTGGACGCGGCGCCCTGCTGATCCACGGTCACCTCGATGTCGTGCCGGCCGAGGCCGCCGACTGGAGCGTCCACCCGTTTTCCGGGGCCGTCTCGGACGGCTACGTGTGGGGACGCGGTGCGGTCGACATGAAAGACATGTGCGGGATGATGCTCGCCGTCGCGCGCCACTTCAAACGCGCCGGAATCGTGCCGCCGCGGGATGTGGTGTTCGCCTTCGTCGCCGATGAGGAGCACGGCGGAGATTACGGGGCACACTGGCTGGTCGAACATCGCCCGGACCTGTTCGACGGCGTCACCGAGGCGATCGGTGAGGTCGGCGGATTCTCCATCACCGTGCCGCGCAAAGACGGTGGCGAACGCCGGCTCTACCTCATCGAAACCGCCGAGAAGGGCCTGCTGTGGATGCGGTTGACCGCCCGCGGCCGGGCCGGTCACGGCTCGATGGTGCACGACGACAATGCCGTCACCGCACTGGCCGACGCCGTCGCGCGGCTGGGCCGCCACCAGTTCCCGATGATCCTGACCGACACCGTTGCGCAATTCCTCGCCGCGGTCACCGAGGAGACCGGGCTGACCTTCGATACCGCCGACCTCGAAGGGTCGGTGGCCAAACTGGGTCCGATGGCGCGGATGCTCGGCGCCACCCTGCGCGACACCGCGAACCCGACGATGCTCAACGCCGGCTACAAGGCCAACGTCATCCCGGCGAGCGCGGAGGCGGTCATCGACTGCCGGGTCCTGCCCGGGCGGCAGGCCGCCTTCGAGCGTGAGGTCGACGAGATCATCGGCCCGGACATCACCCGGGAATGGATCTCTGAATTGTCCTCCTACGAAACCACATTCGACGGCGATCTGGTCGGGGCGATGAGCGACGCCGTGCTCGCCGTCGACCCCGGCGCCCGCACCGTCCCCTACATGCTGTCCGGGGGTACCGACGCCAAAGCCTTTGCCAAACTGGGTATCCGGTGTTTCGGCTTCGCGCCGCTGCGGCTCCCGCCGGATCTGGACTTCGCCGCCTTGTTCCACGGTGTCGACGAGCGGGTGCCGGTTGATGCACTGCACTTCGGAACCCGGGTGCTCGAACACTTCCTGACCCACTGTTGATCCGACGAAGGGACGCCCCGATGGCATTCGCCTACAACCCCTATGACTTCCTCCCGCAACTGCCCGGATTTGCCCTGACCAGTACCGACATCACCGACGGACAGCCGCTGAAAGTCGATCAGGTCAGCGGGCTGATGGGTGCCGGTGGTCACGACGTCTCCCCCCAGTTGAGCTGGTCGGGATTTCCGGAGCAGACCCGCAGCTTCGCGGTCACCGTGTTCGACCCGGATGCTCCGACCGCATCCGGGTTCTGGCACTGGGCGGTGGCCAACC
>JAGQTS010000395.1 GCA_020438895.1 Mycobacterium sp. | reverse complement strand
TACGCCATCAACCTGTTCCTCGACGGGATCGAGCAGATCCTCAGCGGAGACATCATCGGCGGGCTGATCAACGCGATCGGACTACCGGTGGCCGCCACGATCGGCCTGGTCACCACCGCCGCGCTGATCGAGGTGGAGGTCATCGGACACGCGATCGCAGGTGTCTTCACTCTCGAATGATCACCGGCGGCGCCGCACACCTGGCTGCACCGCAGAAGGCCCCCGACACTTCATTGGTTCGGGGGCCTTCGCTCTAGCTAACCTCCGAAGTGCCGCACGACCCCCGGCCGGGGCGGTAGCGTTCGACAAGCCAATGTGATCGTCGTCATAGGGGAATTGAATGAACGGGTCGAGATTTGTCGGTCGTGTCGGAGGATTGGCGGTAGCGCTGGGAGTCGGTTCCGCCGTATACGGAACGTCGGTCGCTTGGGCGGACACCTCCGCAGACGGTCCGTCGGCGCGTGAGAGCACCAGCCAATCCGCCGGCCCGAGATCGTCAGCGGAGGCGGCACGTCCGGCTGCCCATGGCGGCGCCAAGGCGGTACTCGCTGGGCGAGGGTCCTCCACCCCGACCTCGGCGGTCCGAACCCAGAGCACCAGGAACCAACCGCAGCCCCAACCGGCGGCGACCGAAAACGCCAGCAGCGTCTCCGATCGGGCGGCCACATTAGCCGCCCTTCCGGTCGCCGCGCCCGCGGCCACCCTGGCCGACGCCGACACCGAGGAGTCGCCGGCTACCTCGGTCGAGGTGGTGCTGGCCTCGACACAGCTGGTTCACCCCCGCCGGGAAACCGCCGCCCCGCCGGCACCGGCGGCCAACGCCCTGGCCACGCCCGCGGCGATACCCCAGGCCGCCGCCGGGGAGAACATCGCCTTGATCATGGGTGGCAGCGGAGTCCCGATACCGGACGAGGCCTACATCAACGCCGCTTTCAGCCTGTACGTCGAGCCGCACGCCCCGGTCGGCACCATCCCCGAGCAGCTGGTCACCCCGGAGGGCCTGTACCCGATCACCCCCTACCCGTACGTGAAGGTGCTGCCGCTGAGCGTCTCGGTACAACAGGGCAACACGATCCTCTACGACGAGGTCCTCCAACAACTCGCCGACGACAACACCCTGACCGTCTTCGGCTACTCCCAGAGCGCCATCATCTCCTCACTGGTGATGAGCGAAGACAACACCGACTGCACGAACGCCTCACCATGCGGCCTCTCCCCGGACATGCCGGTCAACTTCGTGCTGATCGGCAACGAGATGAACCCCAACGGCGGCTTCCTGTCCCGCTTCCCGGGCCTGAACCTGCCCAGCCTGGGAATCCCGTTCTACGGCCCCACCCCCGAGGACACCTTCCCGGTCGCTAACTACATGCGGGAGTACGACGGATTCGCCGACTTCCCGCAGTATCCCGGCAACTTCCTGTCCAGCCTCAACGCCGCGATGGGCATCGGCTTCGTCCACCCCTACTACCTGAGCCTCACTGAGGAAGAGGTTGCGGCGGCCATCGAGTTGCCGACGTCGTCCGATACCCAGAAGTACTACGTCATCCCGACCGAGGACCTGCCGTTGCTCACACCGATCCGGGCCATTCCGCTGATCGGCGGCCCGATTGCCGATCTGCTTCAGCCGGCCCTGCGGGTGATCGTCAACCTCGGCTACGGCGACCCCAAATACGGCTGGTCACAGGGCCTCGCGAACGTCGAGACCCCGTTCGGGGTCTTCCCCGATGTCGACTGGGGCGAGACCATCGGACTGTTCTTCGAGGGCGTCGTACAGGGGGTCAACGACTTCATCGCCGACATCACCCCCGGCGGGAGCATGTGGCAGGAACTGGACTCCCACATCGCGGGGGCGACCTCAGCGATGACCGCACTCACCGCTTTGCCCAGCCTGACCGCTGACGGGATCATCCCGACGATCCAGGGAGTCATCACCGGCGTCACGGAGTTCGTCTCCAACGCCGCGGCATCCCTGTACGCCGCCCTGCTGCCGACCGCCGACATCATCAACGCCATCATCACCGTCCTGCCCGGATACGCCATCAACCTGTTCCTCGA
>JAGQTS010000394.1 GCA_020438895.1 Mycobacterium sp. | reverse complement strand
CGGGGACGTCGTCCATGAACATGGTGCGCATGACGCCCAGGTAGTACCCGAGGCTGATCACCGAGTTGACGGCCATGGCCACACCGGCGGCGTAGCCGAGGGCGGTGTGAGCGCTGACCACCGCGGTGAAGAGCTGGAACTTGGCGAACCAGCCGACGGCCGGCGGGATGCCACCAAGGGCGAACAGGAACACCGCCATGGCCACCGCCAAGCCGGGGGCGTAGGTGAACAGGCCACCCCAGCTAGCCAACTCACCCGAGCGGGTTCGACGGCTGACGGTGATGATCACGGCGAAGGCGCCGAGGTTCACCACGGTGTAGATGAGCAGGTAGAGCACCACCGAGGACAGAACCTGGGATTGGGTGGCGGCGTCTCCCGCTCCGACCACGGCAAGGGGAGTGAGGATGAAGCCGGCCTGGGCCACCGAGGAGTAGGCGAACAGGCGGACGACGTTGGTCTGACGCAGTGCGATCACGTTGCCAACCGTCATGGTGAGCACGGCCAGGATGAACATGAAGGGCCGGATCACGTCGGCCCGCCCGAAGAAGCCGATGAACACCAGCTGCAACATGGCCACGAAGCCGGCCGACTTGGACGCCACCGACAAGAAGGCGGTGACCGGGGTGGGAGCACCCTCGTAGGTGTCGGGCGCCCAGTTCTGGAACGGAACGGCCGACACCTTGAAGGCGAATCCGACCAGGGTGAAGATGATGCCGACCACCGCGACCGGCTTCTGGCCGAACGATCCGGCCACCTGTTCGCCGATCTCGGAGATCAACGTGGTGCCGGTACCACCGAAGATCAGCGACATGCCGTAGAGCATCACACCGGTGGCGAACACGCCCATCAGGTAGTACTTCATGCCCGCTTCGATGCCGGTCTGGGTGCGCTTGCGCCAGGCAGCCAGCAGGTAGGTGGGAATCGAGAGCATCTCGAAGGCCACGAAGATGGTGATCAGGTCCCGCGACGACGACATGACCATCATGCCGAACACCGCGGCGAGCAGGAGCTGGTAGTACTCGCCCTCGGGGTAGTCGCCCTCGGCGATCTGGTTGGTCGAGATCAGGACCGTGACGTAGCCGGCCATCAGGAACAGGCCTTTGAGCACCAGCGAGAAGTCGTCGACGACGTAGCCGCCGCCGAACATCACCCCGGCGTCGAGCTCTCGCATATGAAGGGTGAACAGCGGGACCATGGCCGCCAACATGCCGATGCCGGCGAACGACGATGCCGTCCAACGGCTGCCCTCGTCGGTGAAGACGTCGATCAGCAGGCAGATGACCAGGGTGGCCAGGATGACCAGCTCCGGGGCGAGCGCGTGCCAGTCGATCTCAGGGGTGACGAAGCCACCCGCTGCGGCGAGGAGGACGGAGGACATGGGTCAGTTCCCGCCCAGGGCGGCCAGGCTGTGGATCACGGCGGCGTCGGTGATCTTGAACATCAGGTTGGGGTAGATGCCCAGCACCACGATGAACACGACCATGGGGGTCCAGGCGATGTAGTCGGTGAGGTGCATGTCGTGGATGTGTTCCTTCTCGAACTCCTCGGTGGGAGTGCCGAAGGCCACCCGCTGGAGCAGCCACAAGAGGTAGCCGGCAGCGAAGACGGTGCCGATGGCGGCGACCACCATGTACACCCGGAACAGCTCCTCGCTGAGGCCGGCACCGGGGTTGTAGGCCGACAAGATGGCGGGGAACTCGCCCCAGAACCCGGCCAGGCCGGGCAGGCCGAGCGAGGCCATGGC
>JAGQTS010000393.1 GCA_020438895.1 Mycobacterium sp. | reverse complement strand
ACGTGATGATCCCGGGAATGATCGACGAGGACGCCGGCCGACCGGTCGAGATGAAGCCCAAGCTGGACGTGCTCGACTACTGGACACTGATCGCGCCGGAGATGCCCGGGGTCGGCGGGCTGTGCACCCAGGTGACGTCGTTCTCCGACGAGCCGGCACTGCGCGCCCGGCTGGATGATCTACTCGGGGCCGGGATCGAGGGCATCGCCTTCGTCGGCGTTCCACGCACGATGAGCGATGGCGAGGGTGCCGGGGTACCGCCGACGGATGCGCTGACGCGTTATCAGGACCTGGTGGCAAATCGCGGTGTGGTGCTCATCCCGACCCGCGCCGACGAGACCGGCAGGTTCGGGTTCAAGTGCGACCGGGGCGCCACCTACGCGCTGACCCAACTGCTGTACTCCGACGCGATCATCGGGTTCTTGCGGGATTTCTCCCGCCAGAGCCACCACCGGCCCGAGATCCTGCTCTCCTTCGGCTTCGTGCCCAAGCTGGAAAGCAATGTCGGCCTGATCAATTGGCTGATTCAGGATCCTGGGAACGCGGCGGTCGCGGCCGAGCAGGAGTTCGTCCGGACCTTGGCCGCCAGTGCGCCGGACCGGAAGCGAACCCTGATGGTCGACCTGTACAAGCGCGTCATCGATGGGGTCGTCGACCTCGGATTCCCGCTCAGTGTTCACCTCGAAGCGACCTACGGGGTGTCGGCGCCGGCGTTCGACACGTTCGCCGAGATGCTGGCCTATTGGTCGCCCGACGGGTGAAGACCTGGATCGACTTCGACGGGGCGCTCGGCTACGCGATCCCGGTGGTCGACTCGTCGGACGCGTGCGAGGGAATGCTGATCGAGGGACCACAGGGGTGGGGGGAGTTCAGTCCGCCGCCGGGTTGTCACGACAGCCGGGCCGCTCGATGGCTCACCGCTGCCATTGAGGCTGGAACTGTCGGCTGGCCCGACCCCCGCCGCGGCCGGGTGCTGATCGCGGTCACCGTACCCGCGGTCGTCGCCGATCGGGCCCGTCAGATCGTCATCGCGTCGGGGTGCAGTTCGGCGGCGGTCGGGGTGGCCGGGGCCGCCGGGACACCTGCCGAGGACCTCGACCGTCTTGCGGCGGTGCGCGAGGTCCTGGGACCGGCCGGAGCAATCCGCTGCGATGCCGCTGGAGGTTGGAGCGTCGAGACCGCGCTGGGCATGCTCCCGGCCCTGGACGACGCTGCCGGTGGGCTGGAGTTCGTCGTGGATCCGTGCCGCTCGGTGGCGGAGAATCGCGAGCTTCGCAGCCGGTCAGGCTTTCGGGTCGGCATCCACCGCGCGATCTGCGGTGCGCCCGATCCGCGGGTGCTGGATCTGCGCGGCGCAGCCGACGTGGCGGTGCTCGGTGCGGCCGCACTCGGGGGTGTGCGACGCGCGCTGCGGATAGCGGAGCTCATCGGACTGCCGTGCGTGGTTGCCGGCCATCCGCGCAGCAGCATCGCCACCGCCGCTGACCTGGCTCTGGCCGGGGTTCTGCCGGACTGTGGCTTCGCCCACGAAGTCGGCGGTGTGATGATGCTCGCCGGGGACGTGGTGAGCACGGCCCGATCGCTGATTCCCGCTGACGGTTGGCTGCCGGTCGCGCCGATGCCAGCAGCACCCGACCCCGGACAGATGACACGGTTCGACATGCATGAACCGGGTCGGCTCGCCTGGTGGCGGGGCCGACTCGCCGCCGCCCAGCGCCATATCTGAGGCCATATCTGAGCGACCGTCCGTTGCCGGGTTTGGCGCTCACCGTCGCCGGTGCGAGTATGAAGCGGCAACTCTGCGCAGGAAGGCACCGGTTCGCGATGTACGACCAATCCACGGTGAACGGCTGGGAGGCCGACAGTAAGGATGTGGGTTTCCGCATCGCTCCTGTCCTGGCCCGAAGCTGGTTGCTCGTCAACGGCGCTCAATACGACAAGTTCTCTCCGGCGGCACGGTCCCGGGCAGACATCGTTGTTCTCGACATCGAGGACGCGGTGGCCCCCAAGGGAAAGGGCGCCGCACGCGAGAACGTCCAGCGCTGGCTGGGGGAGGGCAACAGCGACTGGGTCCGGGTCAACGGTTTCGGTACCCAATTCTGGGCCGACGACCTTTCGATGCTGTCGGGAACCACCGTGGGCGGGATCATGCTGGCGATGGTCGAGTCGGTCGATCACGTCACCGAGACCGCCAAGCTGCTGCCCAACGTGCCGATCGTCGCTCTGGTGGAGACCGCCCGCGGTCTGGAGCGCATCACCGAGATCGCCTCCGCCAAGGGAACTTTCCGGCTGGCGTTCGGGATCGGCGACTTCCGTCGCGACACCGGCTTCGGGGAGAACCCCGCCACGCTCGCCTACGCCAGGTCCCGATTCACCATCGCCGCGAAGGCCGCCCACCTACCCGGTGCGATCGACGGGCCGACGGTGGGTTCCAGCGCGTTGCGGCTCAGTGAGGCCACCGCGGTGTCCGCCGAGTTCGGAATGACCGGAAAGATCTGTCTGACACCAGACCAGTGCGCGACGGTCAACGAAGGTCTCTCGCCGTCCCAGGAGGAGATCAGCTGGGCTCAGGAGTTCTTCGCCGAGTTCGAACGGGACGGCGGCGAGATCCGCAACGGCTCAGATCTGCCGCGAATTTCGCGGGCGAACAAGATTCTCGAACTCGCACGTTCGTACGGCATCCAGGTCTCTGAGTTCGACGACCAGGCCGTGCACGTGACGGCACCCTCGGACACCTACCACTACTGACGGTTCGTGCTCACCGGTCGGCGGTGATCAGGTCGGCGGCCTTTTCCCCGATGATCACCGCGGGTGCATGGGTGTGACCACGCACGATCGTCGGCATCACCGAGGCGTCGGCGACCCGCAGTCCGGCGATGCCGCGGACCCGCAGTTCGGGATCGACCACACTGGCCGCGTCGCGGCCCATCCGGCAGGTGCCGACCGGGTGGTAGAGGGTGTGCGCGCAGGTGTCGATCGCCCGTTCGAGGGTTTCGTCATCGAGGCGGGTGGCGTTGAGCGGTCGGGCGATCGGCCCGATGATGTCCTTCAGCGCCGGGGCTGCGGTGATCCGCGCGGTTACCCGCAGCCCCTCCAATACGGCCGCCCGATCGACACCCTCGGGGTCGGAGAGGTAGTTCGGGTCGATGACAGGTTGGGCAGCGGGGTCGGGTGATCCGAGCGTCACGGTGCCGGTGCTGCGGGGTCGCAGGAGAACCGGGCCGGTCGTGATGGCATGGCCGCCGTACGGCTCGCCGATACCCTCGTCGAAGAATGGCGCCGGTGCCCAGATCAGTTCGAGGTCGGGCAGATCCATGTCCGGCCTGCTCCGCACGAAGCCGTATGCCTCACCGACGTTGGAGGTCAGCATGCCGCGGCGGCGCAGCAGGTAGTTCGCCAGTTCCAGCGGTCTCTCGGCGCCGAAAAGGCTGTCGGCCGACACGTCGAAGCCCAGCGGTGTAATCAGGTGATCGAGCAGATTCCGGCCGACTTCGGGTGCGTCGCGGACGATCGGGATGCCGAAATCGCGTAACCGGCCAGGGTCGCCGATACCGGACAGCATCAGCAGTTGCGGGGTGTTGACCGCCCCCGCGCACAGCACGACTTCGGCCGATGCCCGCACCGTGTGGCGCTTCCCGTCGGCATCGTCGAATTCGACGCCTACCGCGCGGTTGTCCTCGATCACCACCCGGCGGGCGGTGGCACCGGTCAGCAACGTGAGGTTCGGGCGGTACAGCACCGGCTTGAGGTAGGCGTCGGCGCAACTCCACCGGGCACCCCGGCGCTGACTCACCGCGGTCTCACAGAAACCGTCGACCACCGGGTCACCGGGACTGGTCATCCGGAAGCCGGATTGCACGGCAGCGCGTAACCAGGCGGCGGTCGAGGACCGTGGGCTGCGCTGGGCGGAGATCACCAACGCGCCGTTCTCCGCTCGGTCGAAGTACGGCCGCAGGTGCGCGAAGTCCCATTGCCGGCCGGCGTGTTCGCCCCATTCGTCGTAGTCGGCGGGGAAGCCCGGAACCCACATCATCGCGTTCATCGACGATGAGCCCCCGATGACTTTGCCTCGCGGCCAATAGATTTCGCGGCCGCCGACCTCCTTCTGCGGCTCGGTTCGGTAGTTCCAGTCCAATGGACCGCCGAAGAGCTTGGCGAAGGCCGCCGGTATGTGGACGAAGCGGTCATCGTCCATGGGTCCGGCCTCCAGCACCACGACGTCGACGCCGCGGGCGGCGCTGAGCCGGTTCGCCATCACAGAACCGGCCGACCCGGCTCCGACGACAACGTAATCGCAGTGCATCGGCGCAGTATAGGGAGACCCGCCGCAGCGGTGGGTTTATCCGGCGGCGTGCTCGTCGGCGACGTCGAGGGCGGCGTCCAGAATGGCCAGCCCCTCGGCTGCTTCGGCGTCGCTGACATTGCACGGCGGGCAGACATGGACGCGGTTGTAGTTGGCGAAGGGGAGAAGTCCACCGGACTTGCAGGCCGCGACAACGGCGTTCATCGCCGGGCTGGTACCCCCGTAGGGCGCCAGCGGTTCTTTGGTCACCGGGTCGGCGACCAGTTCGACGGCCCAGAACACCCCCAGCCCGCGGACCTCCCCCACCGACGGATGCCTGGTGGCCAGGTCATTCAGACCAGGGCCGAGGACCTGCTCGCCGATGCGGGCCGCATGGGTCACCATGCCCTCGTCTTCCATCGCGTTGATGGTCGCCACGGCGCACCCCGTCGCCAGCGGATGGCCGGAGTAGGTGAGGCCACCGGGGTAGGGCCGGTCGGCAAAGGATTGGTAGATGGCGTCATTGATCGCCACTCCGCCGAGGGGGACATACCCTGACGTCACGCCCTTGGCGAAGGTGATCAGGTCGGG
>JAGQTS010000392.1 GCA_020438895.1 Mycobacterium sp. | reverse complement strand
CCTAGTTCACTGTGATCTCGGTGCGGCGGTTCTGGGCGCGCCCGGCAGCGGTGTCGTTGCTGGCGACGGGCTCTGTGGATCCGGCGCCCTTGCTGGTCACCGCATCGGCCGGAATGCCCTGAGAGACCAGGTAGGCGGCGACCGACTTCGCCCGGTTCTCGCTCAGCGGATTGTTGATCGCGTCGGTACCGGTGTTGTCCGTGTGCCCGATCACCGTCAGCTTCACCTCTGGGCAGCCCTCGACCGCGGAGACGACCGCACTCAACTGCTGCTCGCCGTCGACCGTGAGCTTGTCGCTGCCGGTTTCGAACTTGATCGGCGCGGCGAGATTGGCATCCACGGTCGCCTGCAGGTTGTCACACGAAGGTGCGGCGCCCTTCAGTGCGATGTTGTTGATGATCTGAAGGTTCGGCCAGCCGGCCTTCGCAGCGGCCTCCACGGCGGCTTTGACCTCGTCCGAGGGCGCAGTGCCGGTGAGAGTCAGCGTGCCGCCCTCGACGGTGAAGTGGAAGTCCGGTACGTCGACGGCAGCCTCGAGAAGGCCGCTCAGGCCGGCGAAGTCGGGCGCGGTCGCACCGGCCTCGACATCGATCTTGTCGATCAGGTTGACCGACGGGCCGAGAGCCGACTTGAGCGTGGCGAGCAGGCTGTTCTTCACCGACAGGTCGGGCAGGATGCCGGCCAGCGTGAAGTCGTTGCCGTTGCGCAGGATCGACAGCGGCGAGAAGTTCAGCGACGGCACCGCCAGGCTGGGCGCGGTCACGCCGATACTCGGGGCACTGACGCTCACCTTCGGCTTGAGCGCTCCCCAGCCGAGCCAACCGAACAGCAATGGGATCAGTAGCAGTCCCAGCAGCCACCCCCACCCGGGCGAACGCCGGTAGTAGCGCGATTCCGCTCGCCACTCGGTCGCCGTCGCGCTGACCCGCGCGTCACCGGAACCCGCCATCGGTTCCCTCCTCCGCCAGTTGCTGGACCATCACTTTCCGCGACCGGAGCAACATACGACAGCCGGGGTGCGGTGCCAGCGTTTTGGCGGGTTTCTCAGCCGATGCCCAGTAGGTCAATGACGAAGATCAGCGTTTTTCCGGAAAGCCGATGCCCCGCGCCGGCCGGGCCGTAGGCCAGTGCGGGCGGGATGACCAGTTGCCGGCGGCCGCCCACGCGCATCCCCGGAATCCCGTCCTGCCAGCCCTGGATAAGCCCACGCAGCGGGAAGGAGATGGACTCCCCGCGGTTCCAGGAGCTGTCGAACTCCTCACCGGAGTCGAATTCCACACCGACGTAGTGCACATCGACGAGATCGCCGGGTTTGGCCTCCCGGCCCTCTCCGACCACCAGGTCGGTGATGACCAGTTCGGCGGGCGGTGGACCGCCGGGGAACTCGATATCGGGTTTATTCGTCACAGGACCACCGTAACGGGCCGGGACCCGCTTCGGACCGTCCCCGTTGGTCAGCCGCGGTCGGGCACACTGATCGGCATGGGCACCGGGGACTCGTTCGACGCGGTCGTCGTCGGCGGCGGACACAACGCTTTGGTCGCTGCGGCCTACCTGGCCCGCGCCGGGCGGCGGGTTCGGGTACTCGAGCGGCTCGGTGCCGTTGGAGGAGCGGCCGTATCGGCGCGGCCATTCGAAGGGGTCGACGCCCGGCTGTCGCGCTACGCCTATCTGGTGAGCCTGCTGCCCGTCCGGATCCTGCGCGACATCGGCGCTACGGTTCGGTTGGCCCCGCGCCAATATGCCTCCTACACCCCGGATCCGGCCGACCACGCGCGCACCGGACTGCTGGTCGGGGCGCAGTCCACGTTCGCCGCTGTCGGGGCCGGCGGGGACGAGCGGGGCTTCGAGGAGTTCTACCGGCGCTGCCGGGCGCTGACCAAACCGCTGTGGCCGACGTTGCTCGAGCCGCTGCGCACCCGCTCCGTGGCCCGCGACCACGTGCTCGCCGCTGGACACCCGGGGGCCGCCACGGCTTGGAGCGAGCTCATCGAGCAACCCCTGGGTCGGGCGATCACCGCGGCGGTGTCCTCCGACCTGGTTCGAGGTGTGATGGGCACCGATGCGGTGATCGGGACCTTCGCCCGCCTCGGCGAGGACTCGCTGGACCAGAACGTCTGCT
>JAGQTS010000034.1 GCA_020438895.1 Mycobacterium sp. | reverse complement strand
CACCGGCACGAAAAATCCGGGCTAAGTCAGCTGCTAAAACACCGGCTGGACAGCGGGACGAGAAATCGGGGCCCACGCGGAAAGGTCGTACCGCTACTACGGACTGAGAGTTCGGCCCACGCCCTTCAGATCAGACGACTTCTCCTACGTCAACGACTCCTACGCGGACGACTGACGTTCTTGCCCAACTGAAGATAGAGGGGCCGCACGCCAAGCCCTGCGTGATCTCCAACTTCAGCTTCTCGATGTCGTTGTGGACGATTTCCTTGTAGCGGTTGAGGGAGACCTCGTAGCCCTGGGCGGTCGCCGATAGCCCCTCAGCTACGAATGAAACGGCAAGTGACGCCTGAATGATCGCTGAGCTTTCCTAGTTCATCTGCACTAAGCCAGTCGCTCGTAGCAATGGCGTCCAGGGGCTTTGGCGCAAAAGTGGTTGCTGACGAAGGCGAACCGGGCAGCGAAAACCGTCGCCGGGTACGAATCGCTGCTCGACACCGTTGTGCTGCCCCGGTGGAAAGACCACCCGCTCCGCGACATCGTGTTCGACGACCTCCAGGTCTGGGTGTCCGGACTGTCGGTGGACGGATCGGTGCGGTTCAGCGGCAAAGGCCTCAGCGCATCCCGGGTGCGGCAGGCAAACCAGCTCGTCGGGGCAGTCCTGAAGTTCGCAGTGAAGGCCGGTCACTTGAAGGTTAACCCTGCCGACGGAATCGCACTCCCCACATTGCCGGAGTCGGAGCAGCGGTACCTCACGCACGAACAGCTCTACCGCGTCGCGGTGGCAGCTGGAGACCTCAGGACGATGGTCCTGGTACTCGGCTACTGCGGCCTGCGTTTCGGGGAAGCGGCGGCCCTGCGGGCCAAGCACGTCGACGTGACGGCCCGGCGCATTGCCGTACGCCGGTCGGTCACTTACGTACGAAAGCAGGGCCTGGTCGAGGGTCCGACCAAGAATCACAAGTCGCGGACAGTACCGATCCCTGCGTCGGTTGCGCGGCTCCTCGCCACGCACCTAGAGAATCTCGACAACGAGGCACTGGTATTTCCCCCGAAGCGGGGTGACTACCTGACCCTGGGTCAGGCGAGGTACCGCTTCCAGAAAGCCACCAAGGCAGTGGACGGCTGCGCAGAGATTCGATTGCACGACCTAAGGCATACATGTGCATCCCTATCGATCCGTGCGGCGCGAACATCAAGGTGCTACAGAAGCTGCTGGGCCACAAGACGGCGACTCTAACCCTCGACCGATACGGGCACCTGTTCCCCGATGACCTCGACGCAGTCGCGTCAGCCTTGGATGCAGCTGCTGCGGACGAATTGCGGACGACCGGGCCCTGAGGCACACAGCAGCGAACTGACACCACTCCCGACGTGCACAAACCCTGGTGGCAGGTACAGGATTCGAACCTGTGTAGGCTTTCGCCGACGGATTTACAGTCCGCTCCCATTGGCCGCTCGGGCAACCTGCCTGGGATCGCCCCGGGGGACCCGGGTTGATGCGTCTAGCAGGGTACAACGAGGATGTACCGCGGACACAAACCGGCCCGCCACACAGCAGACAGCGCAGATGGAGGATCACGACGTGGCTGACTCCAGCTTCGACATCGTCAGCAAGGTCGACCGCCAGGAGGTCGACAACGCCCTGAACCAGGCCGCCAAGGAACTGAGCACCCGGTTCGACTTCCGCGGTACCGACACCAGCATTGCCTGGAAGGGCGATGAGGTCATCGAGATCGTCTCCTCCACCGAGGAGCGGGTCAAGGCCGCCGTCGACGTGTTCAAGGAGAAACTGGTCCGTCGGGACATCTCGATGAAGGCCTTCGACGCCGGCGACCCGGCTCCCAGCGGGAAGACCTACCGGGTCTCCGGCACCCTCAAGCAGGGCATCTCCAGCGAGAACGCCAAGAAGATCACCAAACTCATTCGCGACGAGGGCCCGAAGAACGTCAAGACCCAGATCCAGGGCGACGAAGTCCGGGTGACCTCCAAGAGCCGCGACGACCTCCAGTCCGTCATCGCCCTGCTCAAGGGTGCCGATCTCGAGGTCGCGCTGCAGTTCGTCAACTATCGCTGATCCCTCGGACGGTGACCGAGGCCCCTGGCCGGGCCGGTTCACCCGGCCTAATCTGGTGGCGAACCCGCAACCGGCAGCCAAGGACCAGCGATGACGCTCACCCCGGAGACCGCAGAGACCCCCGCTGACGCCGACGGCGGCAGTTTCGACGTCGTCATCATCGGTGCCGGTATCTCCGGGATCGGTGCGGCCTACCGACTGGCCGAGGCCGACCCGTCCACCCGCTACGTCATCCTGGAGCGCCGCGACCGGGTCGGCGGCACCTGGGATCTGTTCCGGTATCCGGGCGTGCGGTCGGACTCCTCGATCTTCACCCTGAGTTGGCCGTGGGAGCCGTGGACCGGCAAGGAGTACGTGGCCGACGGCGACGTGATCCGCGACTACATCGAAGACACCGCCAGAAAGCACGGCATCCTCGGCAACATCGCCTTCCACACCACCGTCGTCTCCGCCGACTGGGACTCGGCCACCGACACCTGGACCGTCCGGACCACCGACGAGACGACGGGGGCCACGAAGGCCTACCGTGGCCGCTTCGTGTTCTTCGGCTCCGGCTACTACGACTACGACAACCCCTACGACCCGGACTTCCCCGGCTTGCCGACGTTCACCGGCCAGGTGGTCCACCCCCAGCACTGGCCGGAGGACCTCGACTACGCCGGCAAGAAGGTGGTGGTGATCGGGTCCGGCGCGACCGCGGTCTCCCTGGTCCCGGCGTTGGCTCGGGCCGCCATGGTGACCATGCTGCAACGCTCCCCGGGTTACCTGTTCTCCATGCCGCGGGTGGCGCGCTGGATGCAGCCGCTACGAAAACTGTTGCCCAACAAGGCCTTCTACGCTGTCGCCCGCACCGTGGCACTGTGCTGGGAGAAAGTGATCTGGGTGTTCTCCCGGGGGCTGCCGGAGGCGATGAAACGGGTCGTGCGTTGGCAGAACACCAAGATGCTCCCGGCGGGCTATCCCGTCGAACGGGATTTCACGCCGCGCTACAACCCGTGGGATCAGCGCATGTGCCTGGTGGCCGACGGGGACGTCTTCGACGCCATCAACCAGGGCACCCTGGAGGTGGTCACCGATCACATCGACCACTTCGACCCGACCGGGATAGCGCTGCGG
This sequence comes from Mycobacterium sp., assembly GCA_020438895.1. Taxonomy (GTDB): domain Bacteria; phylum Actinomycetota; class Actinomycetes; order Mycobacteriales; family Mycobacteriaceae; genus Mycobacterium. Next base: position 6,252 of record JAGQTS010000034.1, on the reverse strand, counting down.
TCGGGTCGGCATCTCGACGCCGACATCGTCGTCACCGCCACCGGCCTGAACCTGCTGGCACTCGGCGGTGTGCGGATCAGCGTGGACGGCACCGAGGTCAAGCCGCAGGAGCGGTTCTCCTACAAGGCGCACATGCTCGAGGACGTACCCAACCTGATCTGGTGCATCGGCTACACCAACGCGTCGTGGACCTTGCGCGCCGACATCACCGCCCGCGCCACGGCCAAGCTCATCGCCTACATGAAGTCCAACGGCTACACCCATGCCTACCCGCACCCGCCGGGCACCGCGATGCCGGAGAAGCCGACGTGGGATCTGCAGGCCGGATATGTTCTGCGCAACGCGCACGCCCTGCCGAAGTCGGGAATCAAGCGCCCCTGGGTGGTGCGCCAGGACTTCCTGGCCGACGCCCTCGACTATCGCTTCCTGGACAGAATCGAAGAGGACATGGTGTTCGGCCGGGTCAAGACTCCCGCGCAACTGGTGGGGTGACGCAGTGCGCCGCGGTGTGGCGCGCGCCATGGTTTCGGAAACCTCCGGTAAAGGACGCCGCACCGCACTAACTTCTACGCCATGACATCTGATCGCCGCGAACCGCAAGTCGTCGTGCTGGGCGGAGGATCCTGGGGGACCACCGTCGCATCCATCTGCGCCAGGCGCGGGCCGACGCTGCAGTGGGTGCGCTCCACCGCGACGGCCGAGGACATCAACACCAACCACCGCAACTCCGAATACCTCGGAGAGGAGGTGGCACTTCCCGAAACACTTCGTGCCACAAACGATTTCAACGAGGCGGCGCATTGCGCCGATGTCATCGTCATGGGCGTTCCGTCGCACGGGTTCCGCAGCGTGCTCACCGAACTGGCGAAGGAACTGCGCCCGTGGGTGCCGGTGGTCAGCCTGGTCAAGGGCCTCGAGCAGGGCACCAACATGCGGATGAGCCAAATCGTCGAGGAGGTGCTCCCCGGTCACCCGGCCGGCATCCTCGCCGGACCGAATATCGCCAAGGAGGTCGCCGAGGGCTACGCCGCGGCCGCGGTGCTGGCGATGCCCGACCGGAACCTTGCCGGCAACCTTGCAGACCTGTTCCGCACCAAACGGTTCCGCACCTACACCACCGAGGATGTCGCCGGCGTCGAGATCGCCGGAGCGCTCAAGAACGTCTACGCCATCGCCGTCGGGATGGGCTACGCCATGGGTATCGGCGAGAACACCCGGGCGATGGTGATGACCCGCGCGGTGCGCGAGATGTCCAAACTCGGCGAGGCGATCGGCGGCCACCGCGACACCTTCGCCGGCCTGGCCGGGATGGGCGACTTGATCGTCACGTGCACCTCCAAACGGTCCCGCAACCGTCACGTCGGCGAGGAACTGGGCTCCGGCAAGACGGTGCAGCAGATCATCGAGAACATGAACCAGGTCGCCGAGGGCGTCAAGGCCTCCAGCGTCATCATGGAGTTCGCGGAGAAGTACGGCCTGCACATGCCGATCGCCCGCGAGGTCGACGCGGTGGTCAACCACGGATCCACCGTCGAGCAGGCCTACCGCGGACTGATGGCCGAAAAGCCCGGCCATGAGGTCGACGGCACCCGGTTCTGACGCAGCCGGTCCCCGGCCGTCAGCCCGGCGGGAGTCCGGGCAGCAAAGGACTGGCGCCGTCCTGGCGGGCCAGCAGGGGCATCACGTCGTCGACGAACGTGCCGGCCGGCCCCACCATGAAACCGACCTGATCCCGGCTGTTCACGCAGGCCACCACCCCGGCGCCGTCCACCCCGCAGCTGATCTCGCGGAAGCTCAGCCGGGTGTTGGGCGGCAGTGCCTTGATCTCGCCCTCCGGGGGGGAGAACGCGTGGTCGGTGGTGGAGAACGCCGGCGGACCCGATGGACCGCCGCTGATCAGGTTGGCCCCCTCCGGCGCGCCGGGCAGTGGCCCGCTGCACCCGTAGCTGACGGTCTGCTTGTTGATCACACAGACCACACCCGCCGGACCGGCGAAGGCGTACCAGTTGCCCTCCATCGTCGTGTAATCCACCGGACTGACCGGGACAAACGACACGACGTCGGGCAACGCGGGTGGAGGAACCGGAACGGGCGTCTGCCCGGGGTCGGCCGAGGCCGCGCCGAATCCGGCAACCACGGTGCTACCAGCAGCAACAACGGCAACACTGGCACCCAGAAGCCACATTTTCAACATCACATAACCGTACCGAACCGCCAAGATATCCCGCCTGGGGCGTTCCAAATCGCCACGGAGGCCGTAAACTGAGACCGTCGTACGCACACCCTGAGAACGAGGGAAGGCTTTTCATCGTGAACCGGATTGTCAGGCCCGCAGCGCGTGCGAGCGCGACGGCGGTAGCCGCGGCGACCGGACTCATGGTGCTGGCCTCGACCGGCCAGAGCCCCTCAGGTTTCGTACCCGCCAGTTTCGGTGGTCCGCTCGGACTGTTCGACTCCTCGGCCGTGACCGCGATGGCCGACGTTGTGACCATCGGCGACGGTGCGACGGACGCCAAGGAACTAGCCTCCCTGCTGGAGACCGCCGGACCCATCACCAGCAGCCCGACCGCACCCGTGCAGGCGACCTTCTCCCCCGGCACCTTGCCGAACACCACCGAGCTGAGTGTGACCCCGGCCCCGGGCGTGGCCAGTGCCCCGACTCATGACCAATCGCTGTCGCTCAAGCCCGTGCTGGACAGCCAGGGCAAGCTGGACTGCAGCAAAGCCATCAGCTGCAAGACGGATCCGACGACCAAGATCACCACCGTCACCTACCCCGATGGCGTGGTGGCATTCGTTCAGCAGATCAACGAGTTGACCCTGGTGGCCTACAAGGCTGTCGGTGAGGTCATTCAGGACGGTCTCGGGGCGCTGCTGCCCAAGGGGCTCGCACCGCTGCCGGCCGCGGCACAGGAACCGGCGCCCGCCGCTCCGCCGACCGTGATGGCGGCTCCGGCTCCGACTGTCAAGGTCGCCCCGGTCGCGCCGACCGTCAAGGTCGATACTCCGAAGGTCGACGCTCAGGTCGACACCACCCCGGTGTCGACCGGCCCGGTGGCGCCGTCGGCCCCCTCAGCCCCAGATATCAGTGCCAGCACGATCCGGCCGCAGCTCACCATCTCCGACCCCCCGAAGGACTTCGAGCCGGGCAAGTCCGATCCCGATGGCTCGGCGAGCCCCAAGCCGGTCGGAACCCTGGGTGCGGTGAAGGATGCCGTCGGCTCGGTGGTCGACGCCGTGGCCGGCGCAGTGGGCAAGGCCATCGGCCCCGGCGCGGTGACCGAGAAGACCGACCCGTCGACCACATCGGACACGAAGTCCGAGACGAAGACCAGCAAGGGATCCGGCTCCGGGTCCGACGGCGACAACTAGTTCGCCGCCGGAATCCACCTGGGATAGTCCACCTGGGCTGCAGCCCGCGTGCGACTACCGTCCGGCCATCCGTTCCAAGCGTTCGATCCGATCCTCGATCGGTGGATGCGTGGCGAACAGCTTGCCGATCCGTTCCCGCGCGCCGAACGGGCTGGCGATCATCAGGTGAGCCTGGTCGGCGAACTGGGGGGCGGGGGGCAGCGGTGCCCGCTCGACGCCCAGGCTGATCTTGCGCAGCGCGGAGGCCAACGCCAACGGGTCTCCGGAAAGCTCCGCACCGGAGGCGTCGGCCTGGTACTCCCGGGTGCGCGACACCGCCATCCGAATGACGCTGGCCGCGATCGGACCCAGGAGCGACACCAAGAGCATGGCGAGCGGGTTCACCCCGCCTCCTTGCCTGTTCCCGCCGAATGCCCCGGCGAACATCGCCATGTTGGCCAGTCCGGTCACGACCGAAGCCAGTGCGCCGGCCACGCAGGAGATGAGAATGTCGCGGTTGTAGACGTGGGAGAGCTCGTGAGCCAGAACCGCCCGCAGTTCGCGTTCGTTGAGCAGGTTCAGAATCCCGGTGGTGCAGCACACCGCCGCGTTGCGCGGATTGCGCCCGGTGGCGAAGGCGTTGGGATTGGTGGTATCGCTGATGTACAGCCGCGGCATCGGCTGGTGGGCGGCGGTTGCCAGTTCCCGCACCATCGCGTAGATCTGCGGGGCCTGGACCTCGGTGATCGGCTGGGCCCGCATGGCCCGCAACGCCAGCTTGTCGCTGTTGAAATAGACGTAGATGTTCATACCCACGGCCATCAGCACCGCAAGCCACAGCACCGACCGGTTCCCGAACAGGGATCCGAGGAAGACGATGAGCGTCGACATCCCGACGAGCAGCAGAAATGTCTTCATCCGGTTGGCGGTCGGATGCCAGGTCATCGCATGCCTCCTAGGAGCTGGTCTCGGCAGATTAACGGCTCGGCACGGGGTGCGGGTTCCGGATTCAGCTAGCCGTGCCGGTTGACCGTGTAGTCGACCAGCGACGCCAGAGCGCGGCGACCCGGTACGTCGGGAAGACCGTCCAGTTCGGCGCGAGCCCGCTCGGCATACCGCTGGACGGTGGCCTTGGCGGCGGCGATCCCACCCGAAGCCCGCAGCAGGACCAACGCCTCGGCCAGGTCGTCGTCGTTGGCCACCGGCCCCCGGAGCAGTTCCCGCAGCCGGTTGGCCTCCGGCGTGTCCTCGGCCAGCGCGTAGAGCACCGGCAGCGTGTGCACACCTTCACGCAGATCGGTGCCCGGGAGCTTGCCGGATTCGTCGGGGTCGCTGTCGATGTCGATGATGTCATCGGAGATCTGAAACGCGGTGCCGACGATGCCGCCCAGCCGGGCCAGCCGATCCACCTGGTCGTCGGTGGCCCCGGAGAAGGTGGCCCCCAACCGGCCGGAGGCGACGATCAGGCATGCCGTCTTCTCCGACACCACCCGCAGGTAGTGGTCGATCGGGTCGGCACCGGGGGCGGCGCCCTTGGTTTCCCGCATCTGGCCGGTGACCAGTTCGGCGAACGTCTCGGCGATGACCCGCACCGCGTCCGGTCCGAGGGAGGCGACCAGACGGGAGGCCGTCGCGAACAGATAATCGCCCGCCAGGATGGCGATGTTGTTTCCCCACCGGGCATTCGCCGAGGTCGCACCGCGGCGCACCTGGGCCTCGTCCATGACGTCGTCGTGATACAGCGTGGCGAGGTGAACGAGCTCGATCACCGCGCCGGCCACGGTCACCTGCCAGGCGTCGGGTTCGGGCCCGACACTGGCGCTGAGCACGGTGAACAACGGCCGAAAGCGCTTGCCGCCGGCCTCGAACAGGTGCAGCACCGCCTCGGTCATCAGTTCGTCCCCGGCACGCAACTCGGCGGCCATCAGGTCTTCCATCCGCCCGACCGCGGCACGAACGTTGTCGGCGAACACCGCGTCTCCGAGGTCGACTCCCGCTACCACGCTCGCCGGTGTGCGCACCCTGCCAACATACTGGTAACCATGCACAGTGACGCCCCCGAGGTCGCGCGGCAGCGGCCCGGCGCACACCATGACGTCGTCGTCGTCGGGGCGGGGCCGTCGGGGTCGGCCGCCGCCGCCTGGTGCGCCCGGGCGGGCCATTCGGTTCTGGTGATCGACAGCGCCGAGTTCCCCCGGGACAAGGCCTGCGGTGACGGCCTGACCCCGCGTGCCGTCAGCGAACTACAGCGGCTCGGTTTGAGCGATTGGCTTGACGGCCGGATCCGCCACCACGGTCTGCGCCTGGCCGGGTTCGGCGCCTCGGTGGAGGTGCCCTGGCCGGGTCCGTCGTTCCCGGCGGTGAGCAGTGCGATCCCGCGCACCGAACTCGACGATCGGATCCGCAAGGTTGCCGAGGAGTCCGGGGCGGCGATGCTGCTGGGCTGCAAATGCGTGGCGGCCGTTCAGGATTCGGCGAGCCGGGTGACCGAGGTGGTGCTGGCCGACGGCCGCCGGGTGGGCTGCCGCACGCTGATCGTCGCCGATGGCGCCCGATCCCCGCTCGGCCGGGTATTGGGACGGACTTGGCATCAGGACACCGTGTACGGCGTGGCGGCGCGCGGATATCTGGCCTCGCCGCGCGCCGATGAGCCGTGGATTTCCTCGGACCTGGAGCTGCGCGCCACCACCGGCGAGGTCCTGCCAGGGTACGGATGGATCTTCCCGCTGGGCAACGGCGAGGTCAACATCGGCGTCGGGGCACTGGCCACCGCGAAGCGCCCGGCCGATATCGCGCTGCGGCCGCTGATCAAGCACTACACCGACCTCAAACGGGAATCGTGGGGATTCTCCGGCCCGCCGCGGGCCATCGCCTCGGCCCTGCTGCCGATGGGCGGGGCCG
>JAGQTS010000033.1 GCA_020438895.1 Mycobacterium sp. | reverse complement strand
CGTGTAGGCCAACGGTGCCAGGCTCATGGCCGTCCCGGGGTGACCATTGCCCACCTTCTGTACCGCATCGGCGGCCAGCACTCGCGCCGTGTCGACGGCGGCGGTGTCCAGTTCGGTCCAGTCGTCAGGGTGGTGCGGCTGGGTCAGAGCGGAAATCTGTTCGAGCGTTGTCAAGAATGGACTCCTGCGTCGGGCGGGATTCGGACGGCACCCAGCTTTTCCCCACATACCCTAGTGCCGCAATTCGACCCTGCAGTACCAATTCGGCAGCCCCGCGGTCTACCATCCCCTGTAGTAGACGTAAGGAGTTGACTGCGTGAAAACTCGCGACGCCCAACTTGTGGAGGGGCAGAGCCGAACCCGCAGCAACCTCCTCGGGTATCTGGCCCTGATGAAGCCGCGGGTCATCGAATTGTTGCTGGTGACGACCATCCCGGCGATGCTGTTGGCCGACCGTGGCCGGGTCGACCTGCTGCTGATCCTCAACACGCTGGTCGGTGGCGTGCTGGCCGCGGGTGGGGCCAACACGCTGAACTGTGTCGCCGATGCCGACATCGACAAGGTGATGAAGCGGACCGCGGCCCGACCTCTGGCGCGCTCGGTGGTGCCCCGCAGCCACGCTCTGATCTTCGGTTTGTCCCTGTCGGTCGCCTCGTTCTTCTGGCTGTGGTGGACCACCAATCTGCTCTCCGCGCACCTCGCCGCCGCGACCATCGCCTTCTACGTGCTGGTGTACACGCTGCTGCTGAAGCGCCGCACCACGCAGAACGTGGTGTGGGGCGGTGCGGCCGGATGCATGCCCGTCATGATCGGCTGGTCGGCGGTGACCGGAACGATCGGCTGGCAAGCCCTCGTCATGTTCGCGGTCATCTTCTTCTGGACTCCGCCGCATACCTGGGCCTTGGCGATGAAATACAAGGATGACTACCGGGCAGCCGGGGTGCCGATGCTGCCGGCCGTGGCGACCGAACGTCATGTCACCAACCAGATCGTGGTCTACACGTGGTTGACGGTGGCCGCGACGCTGGCCTTGATCCCCGCTGCGGGCTGGCTGTACGCGGTGGTGGCGGTGGTGGCCGGGGTGTGGTTCCTGACACTGGCTCATCGGCTCAGAATCGGCGTGCGCCGCGGCGAACCGGTGAAGCCGTTGAAATTGTTCCTGCACTCGAACAACTATCTTGCTGCGGTGTTCTGCGCGTTGGCGGTCGACTCGGTCATCCCGCTGCCACTGCTGTTCGGCTGAGGCTGGGCCCGCCGGCCCGCACACGTCGGTGATCAGGGCAGCAGCACGATCGAACCGGTGGTCCTGCGGCCCTGTAGGTCTTCGTGCGCCCGGTGCGCCTCGGCCAGCGGATAGTGACCGCCGACGGTGATGGTGATGGAGCCGTCGGCCAGTGCGTCGAGCAGTTCCCCGGCGCGCCATGCGAACTCATCCGGGGTCCGGATGAAGTGGCCGAGGTTGGGCCGGGTCAGGAAGACCGAACCGGCGGCGTTGAGTCGTTGCGGGTCGACCGGGGGAACCGGCCCACTGGAAGCCCCGAACAACGCCAGAGTGCCGCGAATCGCCAGGCTGGCGAGGCTGGCCTCGAACGTCGAAGCGCCCACACCGTCGTAGACGGCGGCGACGCCGTGTCCGTCGGTGAGGCTGCGGATCCGCGCGGCGAACTGCGACGCGTCATCGGGATAGTCGAGCACCTCCATCGCGCCCGCCTGACGGGACAGGTCGGCCTTCTGCTCCGTTGAGGCAGTCGTGATGACCCGGGCCCCGATGCTGGTCGCCCACTGGGTGAGGATGAGGCCCACTCCGCCGGCGCCGGCGTGGACCAGGATCCAGTCCCGCGGCTGAACCTGATAGACGGACTTGAGCAGGTAGTGAGCGGTCATGCCCTTCAGCAGCGCAGAGGCGATCGCGTCGGACTGTACTGAGTCGGGTACGTACGCGACGAAATCAGCTGGTGCGGTGCAGAACTCGGCGTACGCACCGGCCGCGCTCGCGGTGACGACCCGGTCGCCGGCTTTGATCGCGGCCACGTCGTCACCGGTTGCGGCCACGGTGCCGCACACCTCGGTACCCACCACGAACGGGAGTTCGCGGGGATAGAGTCCGGACCGGAAGTACGTGTCGATGTAATTGACCCCGATGGCGTCCGCCTCGATGAGAACCTCCCCACGGCCCGGCTCTGGCCGTGGTTTCTCGACATATCGCAGAACCTCGGGCCCGCCGGTCTCGGCGACTTCTACCGCGTGCATGTCACTATCATTCCCTTTCATGACCCGCACCGTGGCCTCACGATGAAGCGCGCCCGTCCGAATGTCTTTCACCCGCGCATCGTGCTGGCCTCCTGCCGGCAACTCCCCGACGGCGACGGCGATGACGCCGGACTGGTGGGCGCCTTGCGGCGGCGGGGACTGCACGCCCGGTGGCTGCCCTGGGACGACCCGGAGACCGAGTCCGCGGACCTGGTGATTCTCCGTGCGGCCTGGGACTACGCCGAACGACACGCGGAGTTCCTCGCCTGGACCGGTCGGGTTCGTCACCTGCTGAACGCTCCGCCTGTGGTGGCCTGGAACAGCGACAAGCGGTACTTGGGTGACCTCGCCGCGGCCGGGGTGGCGGTGCTGCCGTCGACATTCTTCGACCCGGGGGAGAAGGCCCGGGTGCCTCGCGGCGAGGTGGTCGTCAAACCGACGATCGGAGCCGGGTCGGTCGACACCCGTCGTTTCACCGAGCGTCGGGACGCCGAGTCGCACGCCGCCGAACTGTTGCAGTCCGGTCGCAGTGTTCTCGTGCAGCCCTACGACAGTCGCGTCGAAGACGGTGAGACCGCCCTGGTGTTCCTCGGCGGTGAGCAGTCGCACGCGTTCACCAAAGGCCCGATCCTGCCGCCGGCAGGCGAGCTCCCCCCGATGCACGACTCCGGCACATACGCCGAGGAGGCCCTCACCCCCGCGGACCCCGATGTCGAATTGTGGGAACTGGGGCATGCCGCGCTCGACGCCGCGTCATCGCATCTGGGTGTCCCGCGAAACGAGTTCCTCTATGCACGGGTCGATCTCATCGGAACGGGCTGCGAGGCGCTGCTGCTGGAACTGGAGTTGGTCGAACCCGCACTGGGCTGGCGACAGCTCGACGAGAACATCCGGGAGTTACGGCAGCGCGACTTCGCTCTGCACGTCGAGGCCGCGTGTGAGCGACTCGGTCTGGGCCCGCTCTCGCATCGACGCCCATAGCACGGCAGTGCCCACGGTGCAGGCCGCCGCACCGGCGACGTGCAGTGCCACCAGCGTCGCCGGCACCCCGGTGTGGTACTGGACGAAGCCGATGAGGCCCTGGACCAGCACGACGCCGACGAGTGCCCCGGCCTTGCGGAGGGTGCTCGCAGGAGCGCCGATGGCCAGCAGGCCCGCCACCAGTCCGATCAGTAGACACAGGTAGGCGACCAGCAGTGTGCCGTGCAGGTGAGCGAGGGTGACGATTTCCACTTCGAGGCGCGGAACCGTGCGCTGCGGGCTCTTGTCGCCGGCGTGCGGCCCCGCCGCGGTGACCAGCGTGCCGGAGACCAAGGTCGCGGCGAGCACGACCCCGCTGAGGAACGTCAACTGGCGCAAGGGCTTCGGGACCACGGCGATCGGGGTGCCGATGTCGGGCTCGGCCACCTTGGTGTACAGCAGCGTCGCCAGCCACACCATCGCCATCGACACCAGCAGGTGGATCGCGACGGTCCACCACAGCAGTCCGGTGAGCACCGTGATGCCCCCGATGACGGCTTGCAGCACGGTGGACGCCGGCATCAGCCAGGCATAGATGATGACCTCGCGCCGCCGGCGGGCCCGGGTCACCGCGAGGACGGCGGCGATGGCGGTCAGAACCACGACGAAGGTGATCAGCCGGTTGCCGAACTCGACGGCTTGGTGCAACCCCGGAACTTCCGCGTGCGGTACCGGGGTGAAGCTGCCGGGGAAACACTGAGGCCAGGTAGGGCAGCCGAGCCCGGAGGCCGTGACCCGCACGACGGCGCCGGTGACCGAGATCAGCGCCTGACTGAGGATGACCGCAGCGGCGATGAACTTCTGGGTTCGCAGACTGGGCAACGGAAGCCGGTCGACCAGACCCAGATAGACCCCTCCCGCGGACACCCGTCGATCGTAGATCAGGGCCTCAGGTGAACCGGAACCAACGCAACGCGGCCAGTGCGCACACCGCACCCCACACGGCGAGGACCACGATGCCGAACCAGTCCAGCGACACCGCACCCGGATCGCCGACCGCCCGGGAGAGGGCCTCGGTGAGAGCACCCGACGGGGTGATCCTGGCCAGCTGTGCGACACCGCTGGGGATCGTGTCGCTCTCCAGGGTAAGGGCCCCGAATCCGGCGAAGACGAACCACAGCAGGTTGGCCGCTGCCAGCACGATCTCCGCACGGAGGGTTCCGCCGAGCAGCAGGCCCATGGCGACGAACGCTGCGGTGCCCAGCGCGATGATCACCCCGCCGGCCAGCAAGCCGGCGGCGCTGGGCCGCCAGCCCAGG
>JAGQTS010000391.1 GCA_020438895.1 Mycobacterium sp. | reverse complement strand
GGACCGGCGGCGACTGCCACATCTATGACAATCACCACGACCAGGTCACCGAACAGCTCCGCCGCGATCCCCGCCCGTACCCGGAACTTGTCCTACACCAACGTAATTCGATCTTCGAATACACCTATGACGACATCGAGATCAGCAACTACGACCCACACCCGGCGATCAAGGCGCCGGTGGCGGTCTAGGGGCATCTGGGATGACGGTCGCTTTGATCTGGGCCCAGTCAACGTCCGGCGTGATCGGCCGCGGCGGTGGAATCCCCTGGCGGGTGCCTGAGGATCTGGCCCGTTTCAAGGATCTCACCATGGGCCACACGGTGGTGATGGGCCGCCGCACGTGGGAGTCGCTGCCGCCGCGGATGCGACCGCTACCGGGCCGCCGCAACGTGGTGCTCAGCCGAAATCCCGGATACCGGGCGACCGGGGCAGATGTGGTCAGCGGCGGCGCCGAGGCGCTGGGCAGTCCACACACCTGGGTGATCGGCGGAGCGGAGATCTACCACCTCGCGCTTCCCCGGGCATCCCGGTGTGAGATCACCGAGGTGGACATCGACCTGCACCCCGAGGACGACGACGCTCTGGCTCCGGTCCTCGACGAGTCGTGGGTGGGTACCTCCTCGTCCTGGCAGGACAGCTCGTCGGGATTGCGCTACCGGTTCCACAGCTACCTGCGGGTATGACCCGACTGAGCGCCGGGCAGGCCCGTCGGGTGGCGGTCGCCGCCCAGGGTTTCGGGCGGAGCGCCCCGGAACGGCCGGTGACCCGGGCAGACCTGAGGCGATTGATCAGCCGAATCCATGTGCTGCAACTGGATTCGGTATCGGTTGCGGTCCGCGCCCACTATGCGCCGGTATTCAGTCGACTGGGCGCATACGACCGGGACATTCTCGATGGCGCGGCGTGGCGTCACAGCGCCCGCAGGCCGCGACTATTGGTGGAGTACTGGGCGCACGAAGCGGCCCTGATGTCGGTCGACGACTGGCCGCTGATGCGGTGGCGGATGCGTCAGTACGTCCATGGCCGGTGGGGCGTTGAGATCGTGCGGCGCCAGCCGCGACTGGCCGAACAGGTGTTGACGGCGGTGGCAGACCTCGGGCCGTGCACCGCGGGCCAGATCGAGGCCTATCTGCAGACGGCCGTTAGCCGGGATAAGGGTGCTTGGTGGAACCGCAGCGACACCAAGTGGGTGGCCGAGGCATTGTTCGCTTCAGGTGCGCTGACCACCGCCCACCGTGCGGGTTTCGCCAGGCATTATGACCTCGCCGAACGAGTGCTGCCGGCGGCCGTGCTGAGTCGTCACCTCGACGACGACGAGGCGCTACGTGGGCTAACGCTGCGGGCAGCCACCGCGCTGGGAGTGGCCACCGAGGCCGATATCCGCGATTACTTCCGCCTGCGGCCCGCTGAGGTCAAACCCGCCCTGGCGGACCTGATCCGTGCTGGCGATCTCGAAGCCGTCGAGGTGGAGGGCTGGCCCGCTCCGGCCTATCTCCGTGCCGGTCTGAAGGTCCCGCGCACCCACCGCGGCACCGCCTTGTTGTGCCCGTTCGACCCGCTGATCTTCTTCCGGC
>JAGQTS010000032.1 GCA_020438895.1 Mycobacterium sp. | reverse complement strand
ACCAGGCCATCGTGGCGGTGAGCGACGCCATTCGTCGGGCCCGCAGCGGCATGAAGGATCCGCGCCGGCCCATCGGCACCTTCCTTTTCCTGGGGCCGACCGGCGTGGGCAAGACCGAACTGGCCAAGGCGCTCGCGGACTTCCTCTTCGATGATGAGCGGGCGATGGTCCGCATCGACATGAGCGAGTACGGCGAGAAGCACTCGGTGGCACGTCTGGTCGGTGCACCTCCCGGCTACATCGGCTACGACCAGGGCGGCCAGTTGACCGAGGCGGTTCGTCGGCGGCCGTACACGGTGGTGTTGTTCGATGAGGTCGAGAAGGCGCATCCGGACGTGTTCGATGTGCTGTTGCAGGTGCTCGACGAGGGCCGGCTGACCGACGGTCAGGGCCGAACGGTGGACTTCCGCAACACCATCCTCATCCTGACCTCCAACCTGGGATCCGGCGGCACCGAAGAGCAGGTGATGGCGGCCGTGCGCGCAGCCTTCAAACCGGAGTTCATCAACCGTCTCGACGATGTGCTCATCTTCGATGCGCTGTCGCCGGACGAACTCGTGGAGATCGTCGATATCCAGTTGGCGCAGCTACAGCGCCGGCTGGCGCAGCGCCGCCTGGAACTGCAGGTTTCGCTGCCGGCCAAGGAGTGGCTGGCTCAGCGCGGATTCGATCCGCTCTACGGAGCCCGGCCGCTGCGCCGGCTGGTACAACAGGCGATTGGCGATCAACTGGCCAAGTTGTTGCTGTCCGGGGAGATCCACGACGGCGACGTCGTCCCGGTCAACGTCAGCCCCGACGGGGAATCCCTCATCCTGGGCTGATGCGGAGCGAGCTATGGCGCCCAGCAGACGCAAACTCGCACCCGGAAGGGCTTCCGGGTGCGAGTTTGTGTCTGCTCGTGGGCGGGACCGGGTGTGAATGGTGACCCGGTTGTGACCGTTGGCCCTCTTGGCGAATGGCCAGGAACGGCTACGCTACCTCCGATGGTCCCGTTCTGGTTCACTCTGTCCGCGCTGTGCTTCACCGGCGCGGCGGTTCTGCTGTACGTCGACATCGGCCGCCGCCGCGGGCTGGGCCGTCGGAGGAAGTCCTGGGCCCGGGCGCACGGCTTCGACTACGAGCAGCAGTCCGCGGAGATCATCGACCGCTGGAAGCGCGGCGTGATGTCCACCGTCGGCGACGTCACCGCCCGCAACGTCGTCCTGGGCCAGGTGCGGGGTGAGGCCGTCTACGTCTTCGACCTCGAAGACGTCGCCACCGTCATCGCCCTGCATCGCAAGGTCGGCACCGATGTGGTGATGGATCTGCGGCTCAAGGGGCTCAAGGAGCCCCGCGAGAGCGACGTGTGGCTGCTCGGTGCCATCGGGCCGCGGATGCTGTACTCCAACAACCTCGACGCCGCCCGACGGGCGTGCGACCGGCGGATGGTGACCTTCGCGCACACCGCGCCGGACTGCGCCGAAATCCTGTGGAACGAACAGAACTGGACGCTGGCGGCGCTGCCGATCTCAGCGACCCGTGCGCAGTGGGAGGACGGCTTGCGCGCTGTCCGACAGTTCAATGACCTGCTACGGGTGCTGCCGCCCATCCCCGCCCAGGCCGCGCAGTCCGGGGCACGTCGATTCGCCGGCCAGGGCCGCCCGCAGCCCGCCTCCGGCCGCGGCGAACTTCCCACCGGCCACACCGACGCTCCGCCGCCGCTCCGGCCCCAGCAGCCGCGGACGGGTACCCAGGCGCCGAACCTCCAGCACTGACCACTGCGCGGACCCGGTGTGGGGCCGACCGGTTAGGGTGGCCTGGTGTTACGTCCCGTCGCACTGATCACCGGACCCACCTCTGGCCTGGGCGCGGGTTATGCCCGCCGCTACGCCCGGGACGGCCATGACCTGGTCCTGGTGGCCCGGGATGAGGCCCGCCTGGCCACCCTGGCAGCCGAACTGACCGCCGCCTACGGTGTCGCCGCGGAGGTGCTGCCCGCCGACCTGTCCGAGGAGGCCGGCCGGGACGCGGTCACCGAACGGCTGGCCGCGGGGGTGACGGTGTTGGTCAACAACGCCGGGTTCGGTACCTCGGGGGAGTTCTGGACCACCGACCCGGCCGAACTGCAGCGTCAACTCGACGTCAACGTCACCGCTGTCATGCACCTCACCCGCGCCGCGCTGCCGCCGATGCTGGCCGCCGGTCGCGGCACCGTGATCAACATCGCCAGTGTGGCCGGCCTGCTGTCCGGGCGCGGGTCAACGTACTCGGCGTCCAAGGCCTGGGTGATCTCCTTCAGCGAGGGGCTGACCAACGGGCTCGGCGGGACCGGAGTGGGGGTGCACGCGGTGTGCCCGGGTTTCGTGCGCACCGAATTCCACCAGCGGGCCGGGATCGACATGGCGTCCATTCCCGGGCCGATGTGGCTGACCGTCGATGACGTGGTCGGCGAGAGCCTCGCCGACATCGCCAAGGGCCGGGTGATCAGCATTCCTGGGGTGCAGTACAAGGTGCTCACGACAGCCGGACGATTCGTCCCGCGTGGCCTGGTCCGTGCGGCCACCAAGAGACTGGGGCGGGGACGTGGCCGTAGCTGATCCCAGCGGGCTGGGCGGCGAGGCTCAGCCTCTCGATGCTGAGGAGCGGGCCGAACTCGCCGGTCTCGTGCGTGAGCTGTCGGTGGTCTTCGGCCGGGTCACCCTCTCCTCCGGTAAGGAGGCCGACTACTACGTCGACCTGCGCCGGGCAACGCTGCACCACCGGGCAGCGCCGCTGATCGGCCGCCTGGTACGCCGTCTCACAGCTGACTGGGATTACTCCGCCGTGGGTGGTTTGACCATGGGTGCCGACCCGGTGGCCTGCGCGGTGATGCACGCTCCTGGCCGCCCGATCGACGCGTTCGTCGTTCGCAAGTCGGTGAAAACTCATGGGATGCAACGGCTTATCGAAGGTGCTGAGGTGGCCGGCCGACGCGTGCTGGTGGTCGAGGACACCAGCACGACCGGCGGTTCGGCGCTGACCGCGGTCCGTTCGGTCCGTGATGCCGGCGGGACCGTCGTCGGGGTGGTCACCGTCGTGGACCGGGACACCGGTGCGGCGGAGGCGATCGAGGCCGAGGGAGTGCCCTACCGCAGCGTGCTCGGTCTGGCCGATCTCGGCCTCGCGGTCGGGTGATTCGCACGACACACCCCTCGGGGCGGGATTGATGACCGCGGAGCCGGGTCCCACGGAGTGGTCGGTGGGTACCCCGGGTGTGGGTCCATGGCATCAGACGCATCCCGGCCCGCCGCCGCAAGACCCGCGATATGACCCGGAGTTGCTCGTCGAAGGCGACAGCCGCAATGTCGTCGACGCCTACCGGTACTGGACCCGCGACGCCATCATCGCCGACATCGACACCCGTCGGCACCCCCTCCACGTCGCCATTGAGAATTTCGGCAACGACGCCAACATCGGCGCGGTGGTGCGCACCGCCAACGCCTTCGCCGTCGACACCGTGCACATCGTGGGTCGCCGTCGCTGGAACCGCCGCGGCGCCATGGTCACCGACCGATACCAACGCCTGACCCATCACGACAGCACCGCCGAGTTGCTGACCTTTGCCGCCGCGCGGGGCCTGACGGTGGTCGCCGTCGACAACGTCCCCGGGGCGGTGCGACTGGAACACGCCGTGCTGCCTCGCGACTGCATCCTGGTCTTCGGCCAGGAGGGCCCGGGAATCTCCGAGGCCGCCCGGGCCGGTGCCGAGTTGACGGTGGCGATCGCCCAGTTCGGCTCGACCCGCAGCATCAACGCCGCGGTGGCGGCGGGGATCGCCATGCACGCCTGGATTTCCCGATGGGCCGATCTGTCGAAGGCCTGGTAGGGCAGGATCGACCAGTATGGAGCCGCAGTGGAGCCAGCGTGCCGCCGACGCCGAAACGGCCATCGTCCGGCGGCATCTCCGGCGGCTCTGGCAGCTGCCCGGAACCCAACTCGGGGTGGTCGGCTGGCCGCCTACCGCACGCGACCGCGCGTTCAGGTCGTGGCACTACTGGTGGCAGGCGCATCTGCTGGACACTCTCGTCGACGCCCAGTTACGCGATCCCCGGCCCGACCGTCTGATCCGTATCCGGCGTCAGGTCCGCGGTCACCACGCCCGCAACTTCGGCCGCTGGACCAACAGCTACTACGACGACATGGCCTGGCTGGCACTTGCCCTCGAGCGGGCCGGCCGGCTGGCGGGAGTTCACCGGAAACGGGCACTGGCCAGCCTCTGTGGCCAGTTGGTCGGATCCTGGATGCCCGAAGCGGGTGGTGGAATCCCGTGGCGCAAGCAGGACCGGTTTTTCAACGCACCGGCCAATGGCCCGGCCGGGATCTTCCTGGCCCGTTACGGAGACCATCTGCGTCGGGCCCAGGCGATGGCCGACTGGCTCGACGACACCCTGATCGACCCGGAAACCCACCTGGT
>JAGQTS010000031.1 GCA_020438895.1 Mycobacterium sp. | reverse complement strand
TGACCCGGATGCCGGGCTGGGCGGCGCACATCAACTGGTGCGCCGGCCGGGATGTCCGGATAGACCTGGTCGACTACCTGGCGATGCGGCTGAGCTACGAGGCCGCGCTGCTGGCCGACGACGGCAAGGGACAGGGCGACGATGTCGTGCCCGAAGCCGGCCGGGACATCCCATCAGCCCGGGAGCGCGCCGCCGAGGTGGTCGCGGCGATGGCGGTGAACCCGGTCGCCGACGAGGAGCTCGCCGCCGTCGCTCGGCTCCTCACCGCGCTGCCGGTCACAGCACGAGAAGTTCTGTGGCAGAACGCCTTCGAGGCGCACTACCGGGACGGGTTGCTGGCACAGCTCAGTTCGCCGGGGTCGGCTCCTGCTCCCGGGCCGGCGCACACGCAGGTGGTCACCTGCATCGACACCCGCTCGGAGGGGCTGCGTCGGCACCTGGAGGCCATCGGAGGGTATGAAACCCTCGGTTTCGCCGGGTTCTTCGCCGTGGCCATCCGCTATACCGACATCCTCGGTGGTGACTCCAGCGATCTGTGCCCGGTTCTCATCGCGCCGAACCACGACATTGGCGAGGTGCCGGCACCGGAGGCGCAGCGAGCAGTCCTGCGGCAGATCAACGGGGTGAACCGACTGGCGGGAGCGGAGTCCGCCTTCCATGTGGCCAAGGAGTCGCTGGCCGCGCCGTTCGCCCTCGCCGAGGCGGCCGGTGTGGCGGCTGGGCCGCTGTCGGCCGCCAAGACCCTGGCCCCGGCTGCCAGTGCGACGGTACGCCGGAAACTGCGGGACACCTTGGCCCCGGCAGCCCCGACGGTGGTCGACCTGACCGCGATGCCGCACAACGAGCAGGTGCTCTTCGCCCAGGTTGCGCTGACCACGATGGGCCTGACCCGAGGCTTCGGCCGGCTTGTGGTGCTGTGCGCGCACGGCAGCACCACCGAGAACAACCCGTATCAGGCGGCGCTGGACTGCGGTGCCTGCGGCGGTCAGGCCGGCGGGCCCAACGCGCGCACCGCGGTGGCGATCCTCAACCGCCCCGAAGTTCGCGCCGGCCTGCGCAGCCTGGGTATCGAGATTCCCGCGGACACCTGGTTCGTCGCCGCCCAGCACGACACCGCATTGGATCGTGTTGAACTGCTTGACCGGCACGTGATTCCGGAGGCCTACGAGGCCGATCTGGACCGTCTCGAATCAGACCTGCGCCGGGCCGGGGCGGCGTTGGCGGCAGAGCGGTGCGCGGTGTTGCCGGGCGCAGAACGGGGGGCAGGAGGCATTCTGACTCCGGAGCGCGCGGCGCGGCACGTCGGAAACCGGTCCGCGGACTGGGCCCAGGTCTACCCCGAATGGGGGTTGGCGGGTAACGCGGCATTCATCGTCGCGCCCCGGTCGGTGACCCGTGGAATCGACCTGGAGCGCCGGACGTTCCTGCACTCCTACGAGGCCGAGGTGGACACCGACGGTTCGGCGTTGGAAACGATCCTGACCGCGCCGTTGGTGGTCGCGCAGTGGATCAACTGCCAGTACTACTTCTCCACCGTCGCGCCGCAGACGTTCGGGGCGGGCACCAAGACCATCCACAACGTCGTCGGAACCGTCGGTGTCATCGCCGGACACACCAGCGACCTGCAACTGGGCCTGCCCTGGCAGTCGGTGTCCGACGGTGAGCGGTTGCTGCACGAGCCGGTGCGCTTGCTGGCCGTGGTCCAGGCTCCGCTCTCGCGGATCGACGAGATCGTCGAGCGCAACCCGATTCTGCAGCAGTTGTTCGGCAATGACTGGGTCGCGCTGGCGGCCCGGGAGCAGTCCGGACAGCCGTGGCAGCGCTGGACCCGTGCCGGTTGGCGGGACTGGACCGACACGGCCGACGGCCATTCCAACACCATCGTTCCCAACAGCAACATCCCTACCAACAATGAGGAGATACTCCGATGACCGCACCTGGACTGACCAAGATGATCAAGATCGAGGTCGTCGTCTCCGGCGGCAACGCCCCTGCCGTTCGCGAGCTGATCAAGAGCGTCGGCGCGACTGGATTCACCAGCCTGTCCGGTGTCTCCGGGCTCGGCCACAACGGCTACCACCAGGGCCGACTGTTGTTCAACCAGCA
>JAGQTS010000390.1 GCA_020438895.1 Mycobacterium sp. | reverse complement strand
GCCTCCACCGAGGCGAGCTGGTCGGGATCCCCCACCAAGATCAACCTCGACTCCGGCCGGACCGCCTCCAACAGCCGGGCCATCATGGTCAACGACACCATCGAGGTCTCGTCGACGACGATCACATCGTGCGGCAACCGGTTGTCCCGGTTGTGCCGGAAGCGCGACGCGGTGTCCGGTCTGCTTCCCAGCAACCGGTGCAGCGTCGTTGCGGTCAGCGCGGGCAACCGGGCGATGTCGGCGGCTCCGAGCGCGTCGACCTCCCCTCGCACCGCCTCAAGTAACCGGGCGGCCGCCTTACCGGTCGGCGCGGCCAGCGCGATCCGCAGCGGCGGGCGGCCGGCCAGTTCGGCCTGTTCGGCGAGCAGCGCCAGCAGTCGGGCGACGGTGGTGGTCTTGCCGGTGCCGGGTCCGCCGGTGAGAACCGTCAACGCCCGGGACAGTGCGATCTCCGCGGCTTCCTGCTGCTCGGAATAGGCCGGCGGGAACAGCCGGCCCAGATCACCCCTCGGACCATCACGGCGGGCGGCGCTCAGGGCCCGCACGTCGGCGGCGACGCGGCACTCCTCGATCCAGTACCGATCCAGATAGAGCAGCCCGCCCTCGAGGTGCAGAACCGCCTGCTCGGTGACCAGCGTGCTGGTGGCGACCGCGGCCAGCCACTGCCGGGGTTCCGGCCATGGCAGCTCCGGGTGGCCGACCTGTCCGGCCACCGTGGTCAGGTCCAGACAGACCGAGCCGCCACGGAGGGCCCGCACCACGAAAGCGATCGCCAGGGCAACCCTCGTATCGTCGACTCCGGCCAGTTCGGTCAGCCTGCGCGCGACCAGGATGTCGGCGGATTCCACGACACCCGCGTCATTGAACTCCCGCAACGGCCCCTCGGCATCGAGGTGGCGACGCCAGTCCGCGACATCGCCGACCGATGCGCTCGTCGGTGCGCTCATGGGATCCTCCGTCCGTCGAGCAGGTCGGACAGGTCCGTCACCAGCGCGGCGGGTGGCCGCCAGCCGAACACTCCGGCGGGGTGATCACCGATGACGGGTGTGGCCGGTCCGCACATCCCTCGCAGGAACAGGTACAGCACCCCGCCGAGGTGCTCGGCGGGGTCGTACCCCGGCTGTCGCCAACGCAGAAAGCGATGCAGCACAACGCAGTACAGCAGTGCCTGCAGAGGGTAATCGGAGTGCAGCATGGCTTCGGTCATTCGCTCCGGGCTGTAGTCCGCCGCGGTCAGTGCCCGGTCAGCGTCACCCAACCAGTTCGTCTTGTAGTCGGCGACCAGGTAGCGGTGGCCGGTACCGTCACGAAGGCGCAGCACCACGTCGAGGGATCCGTTGAGATACCCGCGAAGCCCCTGGCCACCCAGTGCGGCGTCGGTGAGCCGGTCGACGTAGGGCCTGAGCCGGTCACCGTCGGGCAGGTGGTTCGCCAGCAACCGCCCGACGTCGGCCAGCCGGACCTCGGGGCCGCCTGGTTCCCGATCCCGGCGATCGCCACCGGCGAGCGGGAACTCGAAATCCAACTCGCACAACCGGTCCGCGAGTCCGATCCGGCGCAGCGTTCGGTTGCCGGCGAGCGGTCCCAACGGAGTGTCGTGCATGGGGATCAGTGCTGCGGCCAGTTCGTCGGCGGGCACCTCCACCGGCCACCAGACCGCATGCCTGTCGATCTGGGCTCGCAGTTCGGCCTCCAGGTCTTCGGCCCGCGGGTCGGCGGTCTCCAGCACGGCATGCACCAGGGAACCGAACTTCGCTCCGGTCGGGAGATTCGCCATCGGAGAGGGCAGTTCACTACCGGAAGCCGGCGTCACCAGCGCGATGTCCGGCACTTCGTCGTCGAGGTCGGCCGTCTCGGGCTCGCTGCCGACCCCGATCTGGTCCTGCGCGGAACGCACCAGCCCGGAATAGGAGGTGCGCCGCCACCCGGTGTCGATGTATCGGTGAAAATGCCTGACGCACAGATCCTCCGGCCGTGGTGCGACACCGAGGCCAGGGACCGGCGCGATGACTGACTCCTCCAGAACCGGGCCGTCCGCCGTCTCCCATTCCCGCAGCAGTTCCCAGGCCGCCTCGTCGGTCAGCGTCTTGGGGTGACAGGTGTCGGCGATCTCGGTGTCGCCTGGGCGCCGACCGCGAAGCAACCGGGACAGCCCACCGTTGGGCTCGTCCCAGGACGGCGCCCACCAGGCCACCACCTGGGATTGCGCCCGGGTCATCGCGACATACATCAAGCGGCTGTCGTCGCCGGCGGCCTCCCGCCGGCCGAGCTGGGCCACCTGCACGTAGTCCGCGGATTCCGGGCCGCCGATGTGCAGACAGCGGGTGCCACCGTCGTGGAACAGGATCGGGTCGCGATCCCGGACATTGCGGTTGAAGGCGAAGGGCAGGTACACGATCGGGAACTGCAATCCCTTGCTGCCCCACACCGTCATGATCTGCACCGCCGCGGCGTCGCTGTCCAAACGCCGGTAGCGCTCAACCGATCCACTACCCTCCTCGCGCCGGCGGCGGAGCCAATCACGTAACGCGGGCAGGCCGAGATGGTCCCGGTGGGCGGCCTGCTGAAGGAGTTGGGTGAGGTGGGCCATATCGGTGAGATACCGCTCCCCGCCGTGCCAGCCCAGCGCCCGTGTGCCCATCCCGTTGATCTGGGCGGCCTCCAGGACCGCGGCCACCCCGCATTCGCGGGCGTTATCGGCCCACGCCCGCACCGTCTCGGCGATCGCATCGGTCAGTGCGTCACCACCGGCGACGAGGTCCTCGGCGGTCTTGCCGAAAAATCCTGTTGTCGCCGCCGCTCGGACCACGCCGGGGCGGTGCGGCTGGTCGAAGGCATCCAACAGCGCCAGCCAGTCGTCGGCGGCATCGGAGGCGTACACATCGGAGTCCCCGGTGTAGACCGCCGGGACACCGGCTTCCGTCAGCGCCTGGAAACACACCCGTGCGTCCTTGTGCTTCTCGACGATCACCGCGACGTCCCCGGCGCGAACCGGGCGACCTTCGAAGGTTGCGCCCCCCGGCGCCGAACCCGCAGCCAGTAACCCGCCGATATCGGCGGCGAGGTCCCGTCCGATGTGATCGCGCAGGTCGTCGATGGCGATCGTCCGGGTTCCCTGGCGTCCGAACGCCTTCCGGGACACCACGCGAAGCCGGAAGGGGTCGTTGCGTGGCGCCCCGGCCAGCCGGGTGCCCTGGTGGTGGGCCTCCACGGCGCGCACGACGATACGCGGATCGCCCAGAGCGGTGCCGCCGAAAACCGCCTGCAACCGTCTGACGAGGGCACCGTCGCTACGCCAGTTCGTGGTGAGGGTCTGCTTGTCGCCCGCAGAGTCCGCGGCGTCGAGATAGGTGACGATGTCACCACCACGAAAGGCGTAGATGGCCTGTTTCGGGTCGCCGATGAGGATCACCGTCGATGATCCGCCGAAGGCTCGCTGGATGACCCTCCACTGAATCGGGTCGGTGTCCTGG
>JAGQTS010000389.1 GCA_020438895.1 Mycobacterium sp. | reverse complement strand
CGGGTCACCGTCATCGCGGCGGGCTTCGACGCCAGCGGTGCCGGCCGTAAGCCGGTGATCGGCGGCGCCACCGGCACCACCGGCGCGGCGTCCGGGTCCGCTCCGGCCGCTGCCGGAGCGGCGCCCATTGCCCCCGGGGCCGCCGGCAAGCTCAGTTCGTCGTTGTTCGAGCCGATCGAGACGCGGGAACCGGTCAAGGTCCCAGCCCACACCAACGGGTCCTCGCGGTTCGGAGATGATGACGACGACGTCGACGTGCCGCCCTTCATGCGGCACTGACGCATCGCCTCACTGCCTGTGACCGCCCGCGTTCGTTTCGTCAGCACCACTCGGGCCGGCGGGGTGTCCGCCCCGCCCTACGACAGCTTCAATCTCGCCGACCACGTCGGTGACGATCCCGCTGCCGTGTCCGCCAACCGGGCTCGGCTGGCGCAGTCCATCGGTCTCCCGCCTGCCCGGGTGGTCTGGATGCACCAAGTACACGGAACTCGCGTCGAGATCGTTGCCGATCCTCCGGACCCGGCTGCCGGTGACATCGAGGACACCGATGCTTTGGTGACGACGCTCCCCGGCGTGGCGCTGGCCGTGGTCAGTGGCGATTGTGTTCCCGTGTTGCTGGCCGATCCGCGGGCCGGCGTCATCGGGGCGGCACACGCCGGGCGCGTCGGGGCGGCCGCCGGCGTCGTGTTGCGCACCCTCGAGGCGATGGTCGGTCTCGGCGCCCGTACCGAGGACATCTCGGTTGTCCTCGGTCCGGCGGTCAGCGGTCGTCACTACGAGGTACCCGAACAGATGGCTGCCGAGGTGGAGGTCCAGCTACCGGGTAGTCGCACCACCACCGTGCGCGGGACACCCGGAC
This sequence comes from Mycobacterium sp., assembly GCA_020438895.1. Lineage (GTDB taxonomy): Bacteria > Actinomycetota > Actinomycetes > Mycobacteriales > Mycobacteriaceae > Mycobacterium. Next base: position 1,866 of record JAGQTS010000389.1, on the reverse strand, counting down.
TCGATCTGCGTGCCGGAATCGCCCGGCAACTCATCGACGCCGGCGTGGCTAGCGTCGAAATCGACCCACGCTGCACCATCGAGGACCAGGCATTGTTCAGTCATCGCCGGGACGCCCCGACCGGGCGGCTGGCCTCGCTGGTGTGGATCGACCCGGCGTGATGACCAGCGGGGAGCGGATGGCGGAGTTGACGACCCGACTGGCGTCGCTGCGCGCCCGCCTGGCACGCGCCGCCGAGAGCGCAGGACGTCCCGTCTCGGACATCACGCTGCTGCCGATCACCAAGTTCTTTCCGGCCGACGACGTGGCGATCCTCTGGCGGCTCGGCTGCCGGGCGTTCGGCGAGTCCCGCGCTCAGGAGGCCGCTGCGAAGATCTCCGAGTTCGACGCCCTTGTCGCCGGTGAGGGTGAGTCGCGGGCCGCGCCGGTGCACTGGCACATGGTCGGGCACGTGCAGCGAAACAAGGCCCGCGCAATCGCGACCTGGGCGGACACGGTGCACTCGGTGGATTCGCCGAAGGTGGCCGCAGCGCTGGCCAGCGCGTCCCACGAGGCCATCGAACAAGGCCGCCGTGACCGTCCACTGAAGGTGTTCGTCCAGATCAGTCTCGACGGTGACGTGTCCCGCGGCGGCGTGGACATCGCCGACCCGGCCGGCGTGGATCGGCTGTGTGCTCAGATATCCGGATCCGAGGGCGTGACACTGGTGGGGCTGATGGCGGTCGCGCCGCGCTCCGCCGACCCCGACACCGCCTTCGCCGCCCTGGCCGCCGAGCATCAACGGGTGTTGGGCAACCATCCGTGCGCCACCGAACTGTCGGCCGGAATGTCCGGTGACCTCGAGTCGGCGGTGCGACACGGATCAACGTGTGTGCGTGTCGGTACGGCATTGATGGGACAACGTCCTCTAACGTCTCCCTAAATCACAACAGTCACATTACTAACAGCCACACCGAGAATCACACAGCTACCGCCAGAAGGGTCCCCAGGATGAGCACTCTCCACAAGGTCAAGGCCTACTTCGGTATGGCGCCGATGGATGACTACGACGACGAGTATTACGAGGATGACCACGAGGCTGGTCGCGAGTCCGGGGGGCGCGGCCGGAGCCGTGGATTCCGCGCGGAACGCTTCGATGACGGTTACGACCGCGGCCGCGCGGAGGGCCGGTTCGACGGCCGTTACGAGGAGCATGATTCGCGGGCTCCTCGCGATCCACGCGAGTTCGACGACCGCGAGGCCGACTACGCCCCGACCGGGGGCTTCCGGATGGCCTACGACGAGCCCCGCTTCCGGGCGCGCGAGTTCGACCGGCCGCACGACATGCCCCGGTCCCGCTTCGCGCCGTTGCGCGGTTCCACCCGCGGCGCACTCGCGATGGACCCGCGGCGGATGGCGATGCTCTTCGAGGAGGGCAGCCCGCTGTCGAAGATCACCACCCTGCGTCCCAAGGACTACAGCGAGGCCCGCACGATCGGCGAGCGGTTCCGCGACGGCCAACCGGTCATCATGGATCTGGTCTCGATGGACAATGCCGACGCCAAACGGTTGGTGGACTTCGCGGCCGGGCTGGCCTTCGCGCTGCGCGGATCCTTCGACAAGGTTGCCACCAAGGTGTTCCTGCTGGCCCCGGCTGACGTCGACGTCAGCGCCGAGGAGCGCCGGCGGATTGCCGAGGCCGGCTTCTACAGCTACCAGTGAGCCGGCGAGCCGGCCGGCTCGGCCGACTCATCGGCACTCGGTAGGCTGACGGGGCTCTCATCCGCCGCAAGATTAAGGACCCGCTTCGTTGGCGCTGTTCTTCCAGATTCTCGGGTTCGTGCTGTTTCTGTTCTGGCTGCTGTTGATCGCCCGGATCGTCGTCGA
>JAGQTS010000388.1 GCA_020438895.1 Mycobacterium sp. | reverse complement strand
TGCGGGGTTTCGCCGATCTCCGCGATCACCGCCGCCGCCTCGTTGCTCAGGTCCCCGGTGGCGACGTCGACGAGGGCGAACTCCCATTCCACTCCGAGCGTCGGCCGCGGCGACCCGTCGAAGTCGATCCTGGCCGCGGCCACACCCGGGATGTGCGGCCTAGCCGGCGGTGATGACACCACAGGCGACCCGCTTGCCGGCATCGCCGGTGGCCAGGGTGGTGGCGTCCGGCGCCGGAGCGTAGCGCTCTGGAATGTTGGCGAAGTTGTCCGGATCCTCGTGGATCATGATCGCCGTTCCTTGGCCGGCAAGCAGGTCATCTTTGGAGAACGCGCTTGTCGTGGTCACCAGCATGGCCGTTCCGTCGTCGCGAACCTGCAGAGACGTCAAATCGCCGGCGTGACCCGCGTGGTTGCCTCCCGGGCTGGTGAAATGTCCCCCGGCGGACAGGAAATCGCCCGGGGGGCCGCCGGTGGGGGCCACCGAGTTGGGCTCGCACTTACCGATCGCGTGGATATGCAAACCATGGAAGCCGGGGGTCAGAGCGCCCGGTCCGGTCGTCTGCACGGTGACCGTCGCGAAGGCGCCTTGGAACTCGATCGCCGCGGCTGCCACCTCGGTGCCGTCGGGCGCCTTGATCTGCGCCGTCAGGGTGTCGGTGGGGCCTGCCGCAGAGGGCGCACCCAGTGGTGGCGCGGCACCGTGGCCCGCACCGTGCCCGGCCTCCTGACCGCCACCCGGAGCCGGTGAGCCGGTCCATACCGACGGAGTGGTGCCCGGTTGCGTGGCGATCGGCTCGTCCGGGCTGCAGGCGCTGAGCAGCACGACCGGAACGACCGAGGCGACAGAAAGAACGGCTGTGCGGGGGTGGGCGATGACCGACTTCACCATGCGCACGAGCCTATCCCCTCACCAGCACGATGACCCCGGGTGGCTGCTCGGCGATCTCCGGAATCCGGGGCTCCACCGGCGCTTCGAGCACCTCGCCGACCGAATCGGCGGCGGCCTGTTCTCCCTCACCGGGTCCGAAGTAGACGGTGGTGACGGGAACCTCGACACCGATCGGCGCGCCGGCCTCGGTGACGTTCCAGCCGGCCTCCCGCAAGAGGTCGCCAACCCGGGTGGCCGCAGCCTCTTCACCGCCGGCGGTGTACACCCGCACCTCCGCCTTGGGCACCGCCGGTTTACTGCTGGTGGTGGTGGTCAGCGAGGCGGCCGGGGCGTCGTCGTCCCCGTCGCCACCGCCGGAACTCATCGCCTGCAAGCCGACCAGGAGGAAGATCACGCCCAGAAACAGCAGCACCATGACCATGGCGCGCAACGGCAGCCCGGAGGAGTCGGGAACGCGCTCGTTCATCG
>JAGQTS010000387.1 GCA_020438895.1 Mycobacterium sp. | reverse complement strand
CTGCACGCTTTCATTGGCACCCTTAACTGCATCAATCCTTAGATAAGCAGCCGAGACCGAACGGGCGTGTTCAGGTCAACCTGGTGTTGCAATGCGGCTTCGATACCCGCCGCGACCCCGGCCGCGGCGGTTTGCACCGACATGCTGGGCTCGCCGAGGTTGCGTTCCAGTGCGGCGACTTCGGGCAGATACGGCAAATGAATCCACCCTGCGCGGATGGGCAGTCCGGTCTCGGCGATGTGGTGAAGCATCCCGTACATGAGGTGATTGCAGACAAACGTGCCCGCCGAATCGGAGATATCGGCAGGGACACCCGCGTGTCGCATCGCCCGCACCATGGCTTTCGCCGGGACGGTCGCGTGGTAGGCCACCGGCCCTTCGGGTGCGGTGGGAAGGCCGTCGAGTACCACGCCGGCAGTGTCGGCCAGACCGTACCGGGCGCAGTCGTTGAGGTTCTGCGCGAGCCGTTCCACGGTGAGCATGGATCGGCCGCCGTACTCACCGAGCATGATCAACAGGTCGGGGGACAACTCGTCGACCGCTCGTTTCGTGTCCTCGATGGACTCGAAGTACGCACCCGAGACGATGCGCGAGATAACGGTCACCCCGGCGATGACGCATCCGTCGAGTGCCTCTGCGGTGAGCTGTGCGGGATTGACCGGGGTGACACCGTACGGGCCGAATCCGGTGACCAATACCGTGGACATTGTCGGCTCCCCATGTCGATGTCGGCTCGCCTACTGCACGTGAGCAGTTACCTGCGTTGAACGATCCCACAGATTGGGAGTGATGTCACTGCTGTAGCCCGAGACGAACGGTGTTGAGCTACCGTCGCTTTCATCGAAGCTGTGCCGAACCAGCGATCCGATATTCGCCCCGTAGACATGGATGCTGATCGAGGGGCCGTCCTCAATGTCGTTGGCCACCATGTGAATGTCGCCGATTGCGGGCGACACCTTGAGGACCTGACCCGGGCTGGCACGGTGTTCGCCGAGTTTGCGCATCGCCCGGCCGGGCGCCGGGCGTTCATAGTCGTCGCACCGTTCCCGGCCACGCAGCATGCCGACCATTCCCCACACCGTGTGGTCGTGGATGGAGGTCTTCTGTCCCGGACCCCAGACAAAACTCACCACCGAAAATCGTTCCAGCGGGTCGCACCACAGCAGGTACTGCCGGTAACCCTCGGGCGAGGGCACGGCGAACGCTTCAGGCAGCCAATCGTCCTGCGACACCAGTTGCGCCAGCAACGGTTCGCCCTCCCGGAACAGCCGCTCCTCATCGCTGCCGGCGACGTTCACCAACTGCGTCATGTCGACGATGTAGTCCCGCAGTCGGCTCAGATTGCTCATGCCGGTGTCCCTTTCGAGGTGTCATTGTGGACCTACTGGGGCCTACTGCGCCTACTGGGCCTATTGGGGCCCGAACGGGCCCAGCGTTCCGCTCCCGCTGAACTCCGATACCCCGGGCGCCGGAATGTCGATCGGGGTCTCCGGCAGCACGGTGATCGGGCCGTTCTCCTCGCTGCTGTTGACGTCGATCAGCGGCAGGGTGCCCGTTGCCAGGGTGTTGTCCGGGGGGAAGGGACCGCGGGGGTAGCCACGGTAGGTGCGGTCGATCGGCGGGGTCAGCGTGTCGGAGTTGGTTCCCCAGATGAAGTAGGTGATGTGGCAGTCAGCAGCGGGGTTGTTGGTGCCGCAGTTGCCCTGGTTGTTACCCGGCTTGCTGCTCTGTAGATAGGGGCCTGTCTTGTTTGGGTCCGTTGGGTCGGGCCCGTTCGGGGAGCACAGGCTGGTGAGGGAGGCGACCACGCAGTAGCCCAGTTTCTGGCTCAGCAACGCCTGCAACGCAAACCCGAGGTTGAACGGGTCGATATCGATCGCACCGATGAGCCCGGTGACCGGCACGTCGACGTCCACTGCGACGTCGTAGTCATAGTCGAACTCGTCGATCTGCTGGATCGTGCCGTCGGCTAGGACGATCTGAATCGGTCCGAGGTCGGCACTCCCGATGGATCGGATGCCGTTATCCGGTCCCCCGATCTGCACCGTGAGCGCCTGCCCACCGAAGGGGGTACCGATGGTGATCGGGCCGAGGGAGAACGGGCCGACGGTGACCGCGGGTTCCAGTTCGAGACCTGCGCAGACCCCATAGTTGTCGTCCCCGGCGCATGGGTTGTCGGACGGGTACGGCGCCACCGTCTCGGGGTTGATCGCGATCGCCCTCGGGGTGTTGAAGCCGTTGATCACCTGAAGTCTGGCGTTGGTGTCAGTGTCAAAAACCCAGACACTTTGGCACCGATCGGCACTGAGGGTACAGACACCTGAACCGGAGTTGACGACGTAGAGGCGTTCACCATCGGGGGTGACGGCCACTCCGTCCGGCTTGTAGCCGACGGAGATGGTGGACACGACGGTGTTGGACGTGGTGCTGATCACCGAGACCGGGTGCTGCGGGCAACTGGCTTTGGAGCAACTGGCGCCCGCGTTGTTGTTGGCGACGTAGACCAGGCTGCCGTCGGGAGTGATCGCCACACCCGTCGGGTTGGTGCCGACGGCGATCGTGGCGATGACGGTATTGCTGGTGGTGCTGATCACCGAGACCGTGTTGGCGGTGGTGTTGGTGACATAGGCGTAGGCGCCGTCGGGTGTCACCGCCACGCCCGTCGGTTTGGCGCCGACGCCGACCGTGGCGACGACAGAACCGCCGGTGGTGTCGATCACCGACACCGTGTTGGCACCATTGTTGGCAACGTAGGCGCGGTTGAAGCCGGACGGAGCGAAGGCGACTCCCGACGGCGCGGCGCCGACGCTGATGGTGCCGGTCACCATGTTGGTGGCGGTGCTGATGACCGACACGTTGCCGGTGCCGTTATTGCTGACGTAAATGCTTGTCCCATCAGGGTTTACGGCCACGCCCAACGGCTTGGTCCCAGCGCCCAGCGCAATGGTGGCGACGCCGGCGGGCGGATCGACATACTCGAAGTCACCGGCAACGATGATGCCGGATTCGATCACCGAGACGCTGTTGGCACCGTTGTTGGTGACGTAGGTCCGGGTGCCGTCGGGGCTGACTGCCACCCCGGAGGGCGCGCTTCCCACCGTGGTGGATTCGGTCTGTTTGGAGGTCGTCTCGATGGTGATCAGCCTGCCGTTGCCGTTGTTGGCGACGTAAGCGCGGCCGGTCGCCGGGTTCAGTACCGTGCCGAACGGGGTGATGATGGCGGCCTGCAACAACGGCCCAGGGCCGATGCTGACCGCCGGGATGGCGATCTGGGAAATCTCCGTGGATCCCAGGGTGGCGTTGATCGGGACGTCAACCGGGATGTCGAGGCCGAAGTCGACGGGAATCGCACTGATCGTGATGATGCCCGGTTGCTCCGCCGTGGGCAGCGTGATCCGGAACGGTCCGATGCCGGCGCCCAAGTCGATCGGGATGGACGTGCCCGGACCGCCGAGGACACCGGCGAGGTCGGGCAGGTCGACCGACACCGTCGGCACGGTGAGCGCGCTGACCGGTATGGCGCTGTTGAACACCCCGAAGTCGATGAGCAGGGTGCAGATCGCGCTGCCGCTGCCATCGCGGCACCCATTCAGAGTCAGGCCACTCGGATACGGGAGATCCGCCGGGAAGCCGAGGTTGACGTCGGTCGTCCAGTTGCTGGTCGTGATCGGGAAACCGGGGATGGAGAAGCCTTCGAGGCTGATGGTTCCCAACTCGGCGTCGAAGGGGATGTTGAGGCCGATGTCGGCGCCGACGACGATCGGGATTTCGGAGACGTCGATGTCGGACAGACTGAGCGGGATCGGTGTGTCAGCACGGCCGAGGATGCGATCGATGTACTCGCCCAGGCTGAGCGGGTTCTGCAGCAGGCCGGCGGTGGCGGCACCGGTGTTGGCCAGCCCGGAGATCAACCCCGGCGATGCGGCGGGTTGCGTGCTGGTATTGAGTCGACCGGACACCAGGCCGCCGAGGTTGGCCAGTCCCGAACCCGTTCCCTCGTTGAACCACCCCGACAGCCCGACGGCACCGAGGATCTCCTGCTGAGCAAGGTTCCACCAGCCGGACACACCCGCGCCCGAGTTGAAGATTCCGGACCCGCCACCCGCCCCGGCATTGAACAACCCCGACGACGGTGCATTGGTGGCGTTCAACAGGCCGGGGCCGCCGAGGTCCAGCAGCGTGAACGTGGCCGGGCCGATCGCCCCGCTGAGGCTGATCGGTATCGAAACACCGTCACCGCCGAGTGTGGCCGATAACAGCGGGTCGGTCGCGACGATATTGATGTCCGGGACAGTGATCGGGCCGATCCCGATCGAGGGACTTTGCGGCAATTCGATGGGCCCGAGTACGGCGTTGACCCCACTCGTGGAGACCCTGACCGTCAGGGATAGGACGGGAAGTGACAGTCCGCCAGGGATTTCCTCGACGGTGAAACCGGCCACGCTGATCGGATCCGGACCCAGGCTCGCGGTGAACGGAATGTTCAGCGGGATGTCGGCGTCGAGGCTGAAGGGTAGCTCGGACAGGCCGGCGGCGATCTGAAGGTTGAGTTGACCGCTGCCGTCGCCGCGCTGGAACAGGCCGTTATTGGCATTCCCGGCGATGAAGGCTCCGGTGTTGAGATCGCCGCGATTGGCGAAGCCGGTGTTGGCGTCTCCGGTGTTGAGCCAACCGGTGTTGGTGTCGCCGACGTTGTTGTTGCCGGTGTTGGTGTCCCCGATGTTGGTGTCACCGCTGTTGGAACTACCCACGTTATGCCAGCCGGTATTGAGATCCCCCACATTGCCAACCCCGGAGCTCACGTCGCCGACGTTGAGCAAACCGGTGCTGGTGTTGCCCGCGTTGCCGACACCCCAACTGTTGATCCCCGAGTTGAACAACCCCTGATTGCCGGTACCGGCGTTGAACAACCCGGAGTTACCGGACCCGGAGTTGAACAGCCCCGTGTTGCCGGTTCCCGAATTCAGCCCGCCGAACCCGAACTTGTTGTCGCCGGTCAAGCCGATACCGAAATTATTGTTACCGGTGTTGCCGAACCCGAAATTACCATTCCCGGTGTTACCGAACCCGATATTGCCATCCCCGGCGTTACCCAGACCGAAGTTACTACTACCGAGGTTGCCGGACCCGAAGTTACCGTTGCCGGCATTCCCCGAACCAAAGTTGTTGCTGCCCTCGTTCCCCGACCCAAGGTTGAAACTGCCCAGATTGCCGGAACCGAAATTCCAGTCCCCGGCATTGCCGCT
>JAGQTS010000386.1 GCA_020438895.1 Mycobacterium sp. | reverse complement strand
GTTGCCGACCAGCCGGGTCCAGGTGATGGCCGCCTCACGGTGATCGGCGGCAACGGCGCTGAGCCGGCGACGGTGGTCGGTGTCTGACATCAGCCCGTTCACCTGGTTCACCATGAAGCCCAGGTAGGAGTCCGAACCGGTGGAGGAGAGGGCGGCTTCGGCCTGGCGCCGGGCCACGTCCACCTTGGCCTTGAGGGCCAGGGCAGCAGCCAGGGCGAGCGCAGCAACCGCCACGAAGGGAAGTACGGGGACCGTCGTCAGGAGCGTCACGACAACCGAGGCAATCCCGGCCAGCGCGGCCACTCCGAGAAGGCTCCGCTGGATCCGCTCCCGGGTGGCCAACGCACCATCGAGGTGGGTTCGCTTCTGCTCTACGTCGGCCAGCGCCTGGGCGCCCGTGTCGGCGGCTTCCAACTCGGCCGACAGTTGGAGGAACTCTCCTTCGGTCACCTGGACCCGGTTTGCGGTCGACCACAGCTCCGCCTGGTTCAGGCTCCCCAGGCGGGCGATCTGCACATCGGACTCGGTGACCCGTGAGGCAGCGTCCCCGCCGATCACCAGCGAACAGCCGTCGGGCCCAGAGCGGACTCCGTAGCGCTCGAGCACGTCGATCCGCCCTGAAGACCCGCGGTAGTCCTCGGTCAGATCCAGATGCTCATCGGGCGCCTCCGCCCGGTGTTCGCCGTCCCGGGGGCGAACGATGGTGATCCGACGGCTGGCGCTGCTGGTCAGCTCCAGGTGGACTCCTTCGCGCTCACCGGTCAGGCCGCCCACCATCTCGGTCACCAGGTGGGCCCGAACGGGGGCAGGAACTCCGGCCAGCACCGTCAGCTGGGGGTGGAACTGGAGAGCGACTCGGTTCGATTCGGTCTCGAGGACCAGCCGTGACAACCGCACGCCCGCAGTATCGGCAGGTCAGGGGTGGGTCTTGAGGGTAGATCTGGGTCAGATGACCCATGTCTCACCGGTGGTGCTCCAGGGGGTTGCGAGCGGCTTTCGTGCCGCCGGGGCGGTACCGCTATGATGCTCCGTCGGCCCACACCCACCTCGGTGGGGGAGGGCCGCACGCCTCCTTAGCTCAGTCGGCAGAGCGCTTCCATGGTAAGGAAGAGGTCGTGGGTTCGATTCCCACAGGAGGCTCGCACACAGCCAGATCTTGGCGGCGTAGCTCAGTTGGTCAGAGCACTCGGCTCATAATCGAGTTGTCACCGGTTCGAACCCGGTCGCCGCTACCAACGTCAGATCCACCAGCACCAAGCGATATCCAGGAGCGTTCAATCATGGGCAAGGAAAAGTTCGAGCGCAACAAGCCGCACCTGAACATTGGGACCATGGGGCATATTGACCATGGTAAGACGACGTTGACGGCGGCGATCAC
>JAGQTS010000385.1 GCA_020438895.1 Mycobacterium sp. | reverse complement strand
CTTGATGCTCGGCGAGCAGCAGCGGCAGGCCACCGCTGGCGGTCCAGGTGTGTTCGTTACGCCACTCGGCCCCGGTGCCAGAGGTGTTGTCGAGTTGTTTGGCGGTGCGCATGCCGGTGGTGTCGTATTCGTAACGCCACGTCCTTGTTGGTGCCTTGAACACGCCGATCACATCGACCGCCACATCAGTCTGGGTCCACGACCCGATCGTGAACGTACCGGTGTCGGTGAGGGGGATGATCATGGTCGTCGACGCGTGTTGGGCGGGGTCGAACACCACGATCCCGCCACCCAGGTCGGCTTCGGTGGTCCCAACACCGAGAACTCCGGTGCCGGTCGGGTCGATAGCGGTGACCGAAACCATGACCGCCATAATCTCACCCGACATGCCGCCCTGCCCGGTGACTGCGACTTCGACTGGTGTGTTCGCTTGGAGGGTGTCACACGGGTCGTCATCGCAGATGCCGGTGCTGGTGGTGGTGTCGACGAGACGGGTGGGGGCGTCGAGCAGATCCAGGCCGAGGCCGGTGTCGGTTCCGGTGGGGATCTTCCAATACCCCGTCACCGCCACCCTGATGTTGGTGGAACCGGCCGTTTCCAAAGTGATCGTCCCGTCGGGGTTGAGGGGCACCGTGAACACCCCCGCGGCACCGACGCTGCCTGTTTCCCACGCCAATAACCCAGCAGAAGCGGTCGCGTTGGGCGCAACCCGTACGTGACCGCCGTTGGCGTTTTGGGCCAGGATCGACACCGTCACGGCGTTCACCCCTGTGGTTGGGATTCCGCCGTGTCCGGCCGTGGCGATGTCGGTTTCACCGGTGGGGAGGGTCCCGCACGGTGAACCGTCACACACACCTGTTCCTGACGCTGATTCGGCGGTGACTGTGGGGGTGAGCGGCCAGTAGTTCAGGGCCGGCACCCACGGCGACGGCGCCCGGAAGTACCCGACCACATCGACCGACACATCCACCGCCACCCCAGACGCCAAGGTGATCGTCCCGTTCCCAGCCAGCTTCGCGGTGACGGTCTGAGCTGTGGTTTGTCCGGCGTTGAGTGGGAGGGTGCCCGCCGCGGCGTCACCAGCAGGGTTCACTTCCAACCAGCCATCACCAGTGGTGCCTGACGCGATGATCGACACCACCACCGCCGTCACCCCACTGGCCGGGACACCACCCACACCAGCGACCTTCACCGTCACGGGCTCATCGGCGGCGAGGCGGCCGCACGGGGCACCGTTACAAGTCCCGGTACCCGTCGTGGTGTCGACGATGCGGGTAGCGGGGACGGGTACGTATTGGCGGGCGGTGTCGTCTTGCCATGTCGTGGGCAGGACCGCCGAAGTCATGCGGTTCTCGGCATCAAACCCATAGGTTGCGGTCGTTCCCGATGGATGAGTCATCGAGGTCCGGTTCCCGCGGGCGTCATAGCCGTAGGTGGTCGCATCGGCGGGTGGGGTCCCACAATCACCGCCCTCAGCAGTCGCTGATGTCCAACACAGGCGTTGGGCGGGGTCGAACACCTGCAACACCCCATCCGCGTCGACCAGATTCGTGGCCGCATCAAACCCGAACCCCTCCGTCCCCGTCGAAGTGAGGCGGTCCCGGTCGTCATACACCCACGACTGGTTCTGGCCAGCCACCACCCCGGTCCCAGTGACAGACGTGACCTGGCCCTTCAGGTCACGGGGCCCATAGGAGAGGCTGCCGAGCACGGTGGAACTCGCCAACCCCGGTTCAGGGTTAAACCTTCCCGGCCTACTACTCAAAGTAGATACTTCACAGACAACAGTCCAATGCCCGTCGTGACGAGGAAGACAAATAGTGACCTTGGGAAAGCCCAAACAATAATTGCATACAATGACGCAAAAGGAATTCTCGACATCGCCGCTCTCAGATCTTCAAGCGAGCGCAGATGTCGCCGAATGACAAACCAGGAACCCGGGTACATCAAAACCGCGATACCGCTAGATGCCCATATCGCCACGATAGTGCTCCGAAGAGCGTCTCGTATACTCATTAGTCGGGGTCCGGCCAGAAGGCTGACCGAGCGCGATCAGCCACCGGCAGTATCAGCTCGCCGGTCACCTCTAGACAAAACTGGGCCACATCGCCGACTTCATCCAGATTCTTGATAAGGGCATTCGAAAGACCAGCAGACATTTGACTCAAGGCAACGGACGTAACAGCCCAATAGCACTGGGCAGAGGTGGGATCAGTACCGCACTCAATCACCATCTCCAGGACCGAGGACACGGTTGAAACAACAGTAGCGGCCTTTGCGCAACCTCCGAATACGAGAACCCCGATTCCAGATTCAGATGTTGTAGCCGCAGCCGCAATACAAAACCCAGATACCAGCCCGCTCACTGCCCCCACTCTTCCTTCGGCTACACGGGCAGCTTGAGCACCCCTACAAGATCCGTTGCTGTTCTTTCCAAATGCACACTCCAGCTCGACGCCGATGGTCTCTGTAATGAGGCCGGCTGGCGTGCATGGGGCGTCTCCAAACGGCCCGCAGAGGCCGGTTGGGTCGGATCCGTTGGCGGGGTTACCGCCGACATATCCGTAGGGTTCTTCTGTGATTGCGACTAGTGGGTCGACGGATGTAAATTGTCCTGTTGTGGGGTCGTAGTGGCGGGCTCTTAGGTAGATGTAGCCGGTTTCGGGGTCGTGGTATTGGCCGGTGTATCCGGCTAAGGGTTGTTCGAGCCACCAGTTGGTG
>JAGQTS010000384.1 GCA_020438895.1 Mycobacterium sp. | reverse complement strand
CCAAGCGCAGCGGCGGGGCCGGTGACCTGCTGGTCACCGTGAAGGTCGCCGTGCCGCCCCAGTTGGAGGGTGCGGCGCTGGAAGCCCTCGAGGCCTACGCGGCCGCCGAGAAGGCCAGCGGGTTCGACCCGCGGGCGGGCTGGGCGGGTAACCGGCCATGAACGCCGCCCGAGACACCGGCGATCCGCCTGAAGCGCGAACGTTCCTGATCTCGGTAGCGGCCGAACTGGCCGGGATGCACGCCCAGACTCTGCGCACCTACGACCGGCTCGGTCTGGTCAGCCCGCAGCGCACCGTGGGCGGCGGACGGCGCTATTCCGAACGCGATGTCGAGTTGCTTCGGGAGATTCAGCGCCTGTCCCAGGACGAGGGCGTCAACCTGGCCGGTATCAAGCGCATCATCGAGTTGACCAACCAGGTGGAGGCGTTGCAGGCGCGGGTCGCCGAACTGGCGGTGGAACTGTCCCGGTCCCGTCCGCGCCGCGATGTCGCGGTGGTGCCCAAGAACACCGCGGTGGTGGTGTGGAAGCCCCGGTGACGGGGCGGTCGCAAGCCGGGTGAGCCACCGGGTGAGCAAGCCGGGTGAGCCACCGGGTGAGCAAGCCGGGTGAGCCTTAGCGCAACCGGATGCTGAAGCTCGCCGACGCGGGCCGGCCCGGCACCGCCGTGCTGTAGCCGCCCTTGCGCAGCGCGTTGGTGGGGGCGGCCATCGGCTCGATGCCGACCACGTCATCGTTCTTGGGAGCGAAGATCTGCACGGCCGGGTAGCCGTGGTTGAACACCACTTCGATACGGCGGTCCCCTCCGGACAGTGCGAAGACCGCACCCGGCGGCACCTCGTCAAAGCCGTCGTCGAACACCCGCTCGTCCAGCGTCTCGGACATCGCCGACCACTCCTCAGTCGCCCCGGTGGGGATACCCCAATGGTCGACCGGCAGGTGGCGCAGCGGCGGTGCTTCCAGCCGCCACTGCGATCGTGGTACGCCCGGAATGGTCAGATACGGGTGGAAACCGAAACACAGCGGCACTGATGCCGAGGTGGTCGGGGTGACCGTCGTCTCGATCGTCAGCGCCCGGTCGGCGAGCCTGATGTCGAGGGTCACGACATGGGGGAACGGGAACGTGGTGAGCAACCGTGGCTGGCCGCCAAAGTCGAGATCGGCGGTCAGGCGGTTGTCGGCGGGCTGTTTGACCAGCCAGCCGGGGTAGGCGGCCAGCACCCCGTGGATCACCAGGCCGTGCTCGT
>JAGQTS010000383.1 GCA_020438895.1 Mycobacterium sp. | reverse complement strand
GGGGAGGGCATCGACTACGGCCTGGAAACCGGGCGGCTGGCCGCCGAATCGCTGGCTGAGGACGATCTGCAGCGAGCCTGGCCGGCACTGCTGCAAGCGCACTACGCGCGGGGGTTCTCGGTGGCCCGGCGGTTGGGGCTGCTGCTGACGTTGCCGCGGTTCCTGCCGCTGACCGGGCCCGCGGCCATGCGATCGGTGACTCTGATGGAGATCGCCGTGCGGGTGATGGGCAATTTAGTGACCGATGAGGACGCCGACGTGGTGGCGCGGGTGTGGCGTGGGGCGGGCGCGCTGTCCCGGCTGGCCGACCGTAGGAAGCCCTTCAGCTGACCGCTTCAACTTCGGCGCGGTTTCGTGCGCTCACCGCACGTTTTCGCGCCGAGGTTAGGGTTTCACCGCGCTGTGCAGGGCGACGATGCCACCGGTGAGGTTGCGCCAGCGCACCCGCTGCCAGCCGGCCTCCTCGATGCGCCTGGCCAGGGCGGCCTGGTCGGGCCAGGCGCGGATGGACTCGGCGAGGTAGACGTAGGCTTCGGGGTTGCTGGACACCGCGGTGGCGACCCGCGGCAGCGCGCGCATCAGATACTCCTTGTAGGCGGTGGCCAGCACGGCAACCGTGGGTGTGGAGAATTCGCACACCACCAGCCTGCCGCCGGGCCGGGTGACCCGGGCCATCTCGCGCAGGCCGGCGACGTGGTCCACGATGTTGCGCAACCCGAAGCTGATGGTCACCGCGTCGAAGGCGGCATCGGCGAACGGTAGCCGGGCGGCGTCGGCGGCGACCTTCGGCACCGGCCGGTGCGCGCCGGCGTGCAGCATCCCGACCGAGAAATCCGCGGCCAGGCACCACGCTCCCGAGCGTGCGAGTTCCACGGTGGACACCGAGGTGCCGGCCGCCAGATCCAGCACGAGATCGCGTGGTCCCAGGTTCAGCGCCGCCCGGGTCGCCCGACGCCAGTACCGGTCCCGTCCACCGGAGAGCACCGTGTTGGTGATGTCATAGCGGCGGGCCACGCCGTCGAACATCGACGCGACGTCGCGGGGGTCCTTGTCCAGCGACGCGCGGCTCACCCGACCGACGCTACCCGGGGACGTCAGGCGCCGCGCGCCTCGGCATCCAACTGGATCGCCCGCCGTGCCATCCGCTCGCTGAGGTGAATCAGCCGGTCCTCGTGACCGGCGGGCATCGTGTAGGCCAACTGACGAAGTTCGACGGCGAAGCCCTGTAGCTCCTGCCGTGAGAAACGATCTTCCATAGCGCCACCCATCCTCGGTAACATGTCGTTAACGGAAACGAAACACGTTGCGCGCCATTGCATTATGCGCTTCGCTACAGCCACCATTGTGCACCAGCCGTGCGCCGGAGCCAAGGCCCGTCAGCAAGATCACAGCGATATTCAGCTGGCGTTCAGCAAATCGACGCGTTCCAGTCGCATCAGTCCGGCCAGCACCAGCCCGCCCACCAGCACGCCCACCACCGCCACCGATCCGGCTGGCACGATCGCCAGCGCCGCATTGCGGCCCTTGACCCGAACCAGGTTCGGGTCGGTCCGGTCGTACTCGACGTAAATCCGCATCCCGTCGGCCAGTTCCGAGGGATAGAGCACTCCGAGTTCGGGCCGGTAGGTCACCCGGTCGGGCGTGACGAACTCGATGGTCGACCGGCGTGGCCCGGCGGAGAGCACTTGGGCCTCGGCCACTCCCATGCTGGCCTCGATCTGCCGGTCATTGCGCCACGCACCGGCCACCAGGAGCACCGCCTGCAGGACCATGACACCCATCACGATCCACACCGCGGTTTTCGCCCAGCGCAGCACACGGCGGCGCGGAGTGTCCGGCACACCGTCGGCACGGCGGGGCAACGCGGCTGAGAGAACGCTTCGCAGTCGGCCGCCGAGCGAGCGGGCCCTGGCGCCGATCGCAGCGCCGATCACAGGGCCGCGCGGATCGCCGCGTGCAACCGCCGCAGCGTGGATCGGTCGGCCTTGACTTCAAGCACCCGGATTCCCTCGTTCGGTTCGGCGAG
>JAGQTS010000382.1 GCA_020438895.1 Mycobacterium sp. | reverse complement strand
AGGTTGTGCTCGCGCGCGCCCTTGACGATCAGCCGGTCAGCCACGCGCCCATGCTATGTGCCGGTACCGACGGTCAGTAACGTGACCTGTATGACCCTCGTGGACGACAGCTACACCGGACATGTCGAGTCGCAGGCCGCTGCCCGACGCACGCTGCCCGGCGTCTCGATCATCAAGATGTCGGTCGGGCCGATGGATAACAATGCATACCTGGTGACCTGCGCGGCGACTGGGGAGTCATTGCTCATCGACGCGGCAAACGATCCGGACCTGCTGGTCGAGCTGGTCGGTGAGCAGGCCCCGAAGCTGGCCCTGATCGTCACCACCCACCAGCACTTCGACCACTGGCAGGCGCTGGCGGCCGTGGCCGAGGCCACCGGCGCCCCGACGGCCGCGCACGAACTCGATGCCGAACCATTGCCGGTGAGCCCGCGCCGGCTGCTGGCCGGCGGCGACATCATCGAGATCGGGGACCTGACGTTCGACGTCATCCATCTGCGCGGTCACTCCCCCGGCTCGGTAGCGCTCGCGCTGCGGCCGGCCGGCGCACGGACGACCGTGCAGCTGTTCACCGGGGACTGCCTATTCCCCGGGGGTGTCGGAAAGACCTGGGAGCCGGGTGGATTCGAGCAGCTTTTGGGCGATGTGAGGGCCCGGGTCTTCGACGTGTACGGCGACGACACTGTGGTCTACCCCGGCCACGGTGATGACACCACGCTGGGAGAGGAACGGCCCCACCTGGCGGAGTGGAGCGAGCGAGGCTGGTGACGGTCTGCTTTCCCGCAGTACGGTGACGGCATGAATCCTGATGTCGGGAGTTTCCTCGAACGATTCGCAGACTTCGGTAACGCACCCGATCCCGACAAGTACGAGGACATCTTTGATCCCGCGGAAGGAACCGTGCTGCATCCTGGCATGACCGCTCCGCTACACCGTGATCAAGTCCGGGCGTACATGACTACCTACCTTGCGGGTGTGCCGGAGTTTCGTTTCGACATCGCCGGTTGGGCTGAGCATGACGGCACTGTTTTCGTCGAAGCCCGCAACAGCGGTCGGCCCGCCGGAGGGGACGTTCTGGAGTGGGGCACGGTCTACTGCGTGACCTTGCGTGGTGACCGTGTTCTGCGAGGGCGCGCCTACGGTGACCGGGTACCCCTGCTTGCCCGACTCATGCCTGAGTTGACGCTCGCCGAAGCCGCGGCACTCGGTGCACCTGCCCCCGGCCTGGACGTCGGCAGCAACTGAGCCCAGATGCGGCGGCTCGTGCGGATGATCGGCGACCACCGGTTACCCGGTGATCCTCGCCGGATGACAACTCCGGAGGAGAGTTCGACTCCCTCATGACCGACCTGGAGAACCAGGTCTTCGCGGCTGGCGAGTTGGCCGGTCTTGCCTAGCGCGTGAGGGGTCGCCGTATTATATGCATATGAACGCAGATAGTGGAGCTTGCACTCGGCGGCTTCCCGACGATCAGGTCGATCTGGTCGTTGAGGTGTTCCGGATGCTGGCCGACGCGACGCGGGTTCAGATTCTGTGGGCACTCGTTGCCCGTGAGTTGTCCGTGGGCGACCTCGCGGCCCACGTCGGCAAGCCCGCGCCCAGCGTGTCGCAGCACCTGGCCAAGTTACGCATGGCACGACTGGTGCGCACCCGTCGCGAAGGCACCACCATCTATTACAGCGTGGACAACGACCACGTCCGTCAACTCGTCGCGGATGCCGTGTTCAACGCTGAGCATGCCGGGCCGGGCATACCCGGACACCATCGCGACACCGGCGAACTCGCCCTCCTGCACGATCGGAAGCGCCAAGGCGGCCGCAGCGGATGACCCACGAATCCCGGATGGAGCACCCCGGCCCCGAGACCCATGGGCACCATCACCGCGGGCACGACCACGATGGCCACGGCCACGGCCCACTCGCCGCGCTCCGCGAGGTCTTCCTCCCGCACAGCCACGACGCGGCTGACAGCATCGACGGTGCCCTGCAGTCCAGTGCGGCGGGAATCCGGGCGGTGAAAGTCAGTCTGCTCGCACTCGGGATCACCGCGCTGGCGCAGTTCGTGATCGTCGTGATCTCCGGGTCGGTGGCCCTGCTGGCCGACTCGATCCACAACGTGGCCGATGCCCTCACCGCTGTGCCGCTGTGGATCGCGTTCGCCATCAGCACCAAGCCCGCCACCCGCCGGTACACCTACGGATTCGGACGAGCCGAAGACGTAGCTGGACTTTTCGTCGTGGCGGTGATCGCCCTGTCCGCCATCGTCGCCGGTGTGGAGTCCTTCCGGCGACTCGCCGACCCGGCACAGGTGGGCTATGCCGGCTGGGTCGCCGCCGCCGGCGTCGTCGGCTTTGTGGGCAATGAGCTGGTCGCGGTCTACCGCATCCGGGTTGGCCGCCGTATCGGCTCGGCAGCCCTGATCGCCGACGGACTGCATGCCCGCACCGACGGTTTCACCTCGCTGGCGGTCGTCGCCGGTGCCGCCGGGGTGGCTCTCGGCTTCCCCCTCGCCGACCCGATCGTCGGGCTGCTGATCACAGTCGCCATCCTCGCGATCCTCCGTACCGCCGCTCGCGACATCTTCCGCCGACTGATGGACGGCGTGGAGCCCCGGCTGGTTGATGCTGCCGAAGCCGCACTGGCCGCCGAGCCGGGAGTCACCGGCGTGCGCAGCGTCAGAATGCGCTGGATCGGGCACCGACTCCACGCCGAGGCGGAACTGGACATCGACCCGGGGACCACCATCACCGATGCTCACCGCATCGCGCACGAGGCCGAACACACGCTCACCCACGCCGTGCCCAAACTCACCAGCGCGCTCGTCCATGCCTACCCAGGAGAACACCGCAGTGTCGGAGCCTGAACTCCTGGGTGGGTGCTCCCGTCAACAGCGAACTCCGGTTCCCCGTGCGCGTCGGAAAGCCTGGGAGCCGGGTGGATTCGAGTGGCACAAGCGGGGTTGTGGCGGGTCTGGACTAAACCGGCTTGGCCCGATGTATGCCGCACTGGCAGGTGTTGATTGACGGGCACGTGCACGCCATCCCCCACTCGACAACGTGGCGTGCACGCGTGAGGGAAGCGATACGGGAGTCGATCTCGGCGAGCTTGGCCTCAGCGAGTGCCCGGCTTGCCGGTCGTCCCGGAGTATCGTCAGAGAAGAGCAGAACCATGTCGTCCAAGGAGAACCCGGCGAGCTTGCATAATCGGATCACTTCAAGCCGGGCCAGGACTGACTCGTCGTAGCGTCGTTGTCCGCTGATCCGCGCCGGTGGCTCCAGCAAGCCGACCTGTTCGTAGTAACGCAGGGTGGTCGGCGCAACATCTGCGCGACGCGCCACCTCGCTGATCGCCAACGCACCGACCACTGATTACTCCGATCCGCTTGACTTAGAGTTAACTCTAAGTCGTGGACTGAGGAGATGCACGCATCTCTGGCCCGAAGCCGCTACGCACTGCTACGCACCTACCGCCGCGATGGAACCCCAATCGACACCCCCATCTGGTTCACGCTCGACGGCAACGCCCTGTTCTTCCGCACCAAGGTCGGCCCCAAGACGAAACGATTGACCGCTCACCCGCACGTCGAACTGCGTCCGTGTGATCACAAAGGCCGCCCCCATGAAGGTGCACCGCCGGTCAAGGGAGTGGCTCATGTCCTGTCGGGGGCCAACGCGGAAGCGGGTAACAGGGCACTGCACAAACGCTATGGCTGGCAGTACAACGTCGTGCCGATGATCAAAATCCCGGGTGTCACCAACGTGCACTCCAGGCTGTCATTTCGGGAAAAACTGCGCCGGACGCGGGATCGCGGCGTTTGGGCCGAC
>JAGQTS010000381.1 GCA_020438895.1 Mycobacterium sp. | reverse complement strand
ACCTGTTCCCGATCCTCGAGCTGGGTACCAGCGCCAAGATGTTGTCGATCGTGCCTTTGATGAACGGTGGCGGCCTGTTCGAAACCGGTGCCGGCGGATCGGCCCCCAAGCACGTCCAGCAGTTCCAAAAGGAGAACCACCTGCGCTGGGACTCCCTCGGTGAGTTCCTGGCCCTGGCGGTGTCCTTCGAGCACTTCGCCAACTTCACCGGCAACGCCCGGGCCCAGGTCCTGGCCGACACCCTCGACACCGCCACCGGTGGCGTGCTCAACAACGACCGCTCCCCGTCGCGCAAGGTCAACGAGCTCGACAACCGGGGCAGCCACTTCTACCTGGCCCTGTACTGGGCTCAGGCCCTGGCCGCCCAGACCACCGACGCCGACCTGGCCGCCACTTTCACACCCCTGGCCGAGAAGCTGGCCGCCGAGGAGGCGACCATCGTCGCCGAGCTGAACGCCGCCCAGGGAACCCCCGTCGACTTCGGCCCCTACTACCGCCCCGACGAAGCCAAGGCCACCGCCGCCATGCGCCCCAGCCCCACCCTCAACGCCGCCCTGGACCTACTTCCCTCATGAAGAGAGTTATGTAGGTGACTCAAACATCATCGCCAGCCGTCCAGGATCTCTTGAAAGGTGGCGATGAGCGATGGCACACGCTCGGTTGCAACCTCCCATACCAGGCAGTCATCCACCGCGGCGTATGCGTGGACTATCACGTTGCGGAACGCAACGATTCGACTTAGGTCCGGCACTCGGTCGGCCGTAGGTTCGTCGGTCCTTCGCAGCTGGTTCAGTGCCTCACCGATGATGACGAACTGACGTTCCACGGCCGAACGCAACATGAGATCGGCCTCGTAGTCCTCCCATGACCGCCCCGCCACGAAAGCGGCCACGTTGCTCGCGGCTTCGCGAGCATCCCAAAGGTAGGTTCTCGGGTCAGGCTGCATACAGCTCCGCTTGGTTCTCCCTGACTGTTGCTGCGAGGTAGGGGTTACGCAAGGCCGAGGGGTCGACCAGATCGACAGGGCTGTGTAGCAGCGACTCCAACGCTTCCTTCAAGCCGAAGTAGGCGTCAAAGCGTGACTGTCCCGCTGGCGGGTCGAGCTCAACCAGGAAGTCGACATCGCTCAACCCAGCCCTGAACGTCCCATCGACCGCCGACCCGAACACCACGAGACGTCGCACACCGAAGCGGCGACACAGTGCCTCGATCTCGGTGATGTGGTCCGTGACAGCCGCGATCATGCCGGCATTCTCGCACCGATTAGCCCACCCTGGACCGACTTCCCTGACGGCGGGATCCGCGCCACCGTTGCCCCGCTAGGTCAGGGGTGGGAGCATGGACACCTTCCCCGGGCAAATTTGACCGAACGAGAGCAGCACGATGTCTGTCAGGCAGGCGATTCACCGCATGACCGTCGACGAGTACATCCGCACCGTTCACGACCTCGGATGGACCTCCACCGAGCTCATCGAGGGAGTGGTGTACGACGTGACACCGGAGTTCGACCGCCACGCCGGGACCGTCATGACCGTTCTTCACCAGTTGGAGGATGCCTTTCCCCACGACGTCGTCCGAGTTGTCGGCAGCGTCCAGGTCAGCTCGACCACGATCATGGATCCCGATGCCTACGTCATCGACGGAACCTTCCCCCGCCACCCAGACCGGCCCATCCCCATTGGCGCGGTGAAGCTGGTCGTGGAGGTGAGCGTCACCACCCAACTCCACGACGGTGGACCGAAGCTGGCCGCCTACGCCCAAGCCGCCGTGCCCGAGGTCTGGTTGATCGATCCCCGCCCCGAGGCCGCAACCCTGACCCGCCATCGCCATCCCAGCGGCAACGGCTATCGGACCATCGACACGATCGCCATAGGCGAGAACGCCAGCCACCTCGACGCCACCGAGGTTCTGTCCAGCTAGCGGTTAGGGGGTGTGGTCCCAGGGTTCGGGGTGGGTTACCTGGACTGCTGCGTACTTGTAGGAGGGTTGGCGGGACTGGGGGTCGAATGACGGGAAGGTGAGCTTGTTGGTGCGGGCGTCGTGCATGTTCACGAACACCCGACCCTGCCCGACCGTGGGCGTGACGTGGGCTCGGGCGATCATCCTCCCCCGGGCCGAACGGACCACCACCTCCTGGCCTCCTTCGATCCCCCGCTCGGCGGCATCGTGAGGATCGATCTCCACCCACGTTCCCTCGGGGGCCAGCGCCCGCAACGTCGCTGACTTGTCGGTGCGGGTGCCGGTATGCCACTGGCTGGAGGAGCCTCGCCCGGTCAACAACACCAGCGGAAAGTTGGCATTGGGGCGCTCCAGAGGCCGTTCGGGGTTGGCCGCCACCAACTTGGCTCGACCATCAGGAGTGAAGAACCGGCCATCGGCGAACAGGCGGCGCTGAGCCCGCGGGTCGGTGGCATCCACCGCGACACCGATCTCGGGTTCCACCCGATCCTCGGGGCGATACGGCCACTGGACCACCGCGGAATCGATCTCCTCGTAACCCCGGACACCGGTGATGTCACAAGGCTGACCGGCGCTGAGCTCCTGAAGGATCGCGAACACCGACTCGGGGTCGGTCCAACGCGAGAACATCGGGCCACAACCCCAAGCGTCGGCCACGGCCCGGAAGATCCAAAAGTCGGCCAGGGCCTGACCGGGGGCGTGGGCCACCCGCTTCACCAGACCCAGCCGGCGTTCGGAGTTGATGAACGTCCCCTCCTTCTCGGCCCAACCCGCGGCGGGCAACACCAGGTCGGCGCGCTCCGCGGTCTCGGTGGTGGTGTAGAGGTCCTGCACCACCAAGAAGTCGAGTTTGTCGAGCAGATCACGCACGTCGTCCTGGTTGATCCAAGAATGAGCGGTGTTGGTGGCCACGATCCACAGGGCCCGGATCTCACCCCGGTTGATCCCCTCCACTATTCGGTCATAGGCCCAACTCGGCCCGTCAGGGATCACCTCCTCGCTGATGCCCAGAACCCCGGCCACCTTGGCCCGATGCTCGGGCTTGGCGAAGTCGTGACCGCCGAGGAGGTTGGTGGTGTTGGAAAACAGCCTCGACCCCATGGCGTTGCACTGACCGGTGATCGAGTTGGCCCCCGTGCCGGGACGGCCGATGTTTCCGGTCAACAACGCCAGGTTGATGATGGCCTGAGCGGTCCGGGTGCCCTCGTGGCTCTGGTTCACCCCCATCGTCCACCACAACGACACCCGCTCCCCGGTACCGATGAGACGGGCGGTGAGTTCCAGGTCCTCCCGGCTGATGCCGGTGTCGGCACAGACCCGTTCGGGCCCGTAGTCGGCCAGGTGGGCCACGAGCTCGTCGTAACCACTGGTGTGGTCGCGAACGAAGGCCTCGTCCACCCAACCGTTGGCCACCACCAGGTGGGCCAACCCGTTGAGCAGCACCAGATCCGACTTGGGGTTGTTGGCCAGGTGCAGGGTGCCGGCCGAGGCCGTCTCGGTACGGCGTGGATCCACCACCACGATCTCGGGTGTGTGCGGGTTGCGGGCGATGTGCTCCCACATGATCGGGTGGGTGACGCACAGGTTGGACCCGACCAGCACGATGACGTCGGACTCCTCGAAGTCCGCGTAGGTGTAGGGCGGGGCGTCGAACCCGAACGACTCCTTGTAGGCCGCCACCGAGGTGGCCATGCACTGGCGGGTGTTGCCGTCCCCGTGACGGATCCCCATCCCGAACTTGGCCAGAGCCCCCAGGAACGCCATCTCCTCGGTCACGATCTGACCGGTGGAGATGAACGCCACCGACTCGGGGCCGTGCTCGGCCTGGACCGCCTTCATCCGGGTCACGAACGTGTCCAGCGCGGTGGTCCAGTCGACGGGCCGGAGGTGGCCGTGCTCGTCGCGCAACAGGGGTTCGGTGGCCCGGTCCGGAGCCGCCAACGGAACCAACGCCTCCCAGCCCTTCGGGCAGGCCATTCCCAAGTTGACCGGATGCTCGTTGCTGGGGGTGAGGCCCACCGCTTCCCCGTGACGCAGGTGGACGTCGAGCCCGCAACCGGTGGCGCAAAACCCACAGATCAGCCGCGTGGTGGCGGTGGGCTGACGGTCCTCGGGGACCTGGGGCAGGCCGAACCCGGGCCGTTGACGGGCCAGGCGGTCGGTGAGCGGCCCTTCCCGTTG
>JAGQTS010000380.1 GCA_020438895.1 Mycobacterium sp. | reverse complement strand
TCGCCTACCGCTATTTCGCCACGGCGAAGCGGAAATTCATCATCGCCGATACTCCCGGACACATCCAGTACACCCGCAACATGGTCACCGGGACTTCGACGGCCCAATTGGTGATCGTCCTGGTCGACGCCCGGCACGGCCTGCTCGAGCAGTCTCGCCGGCATGCGTTCCTGGCTTCCCTGCTGGGTGTCCAGCACATCGTGCTGGCAGTCAACAAGATGGACCTCATCGACTGGGACCAGGACCGATTCGACCGGATCCGCGATGAGTTCCACGCCTTCGCCGCGCGGTTGGACATCCACGACGTCACCACCATCCCGATCTCGGCGCTCAACGGCGACAACGTCGTCACCAAGTCCCAGCGCGCGCCGTGGTACGAGGGTTCCCCGTTGTTGAGCCACCTCGAGGAGGTCTACATCGCCGGGGACAGAAATCTGGTCGACGTCAGATTTCCGGTCCAGTACGTGATCCGGCCCCAGACTCGCCGGCACCTCGATCACCGAGCCTACGCGGGAACCGTGGCCAGTGGCGTGCTGCGCCCAGGCGACGAAGTGGTGGTGCTGCCCAGCGGGAAGTCCAGCCGTATCACCGCCATCGAAGGCCCGAACGGCGCTGTCGCCGAGGCGTTTCCCCCGATGGCGGTGTCCATCAGCTTGGCCGACGATATCGACATCTCCCGCGGCGACCTGCTGGCCCGGCCGCACAATCAGCCTTCGGCCAGCAACGAATTCGACGCCACCCTGTGCTGGATGGCCGACGATTCCAGCTGTGAACCCGGGCGGGACTACGTCATCAAGCAGACCACCAGGACGACTCGGGCGCGAATCACCGCGCTGGATTATCGTCTCGACGTCAACACCCTGCACCGGGACACGAGCGCGACGGCGCTCAAGCTCAACGAACTCGGCCGGGTGTCGATCCGCACACAGGTCCCGTTGCTGCTCGATGAGTACACCCGTAACGCGGCAACCGGATCGTTCATCCTGATCGACCCCGACACCAACGTCACCGTGGCCGCCGGGATGGTCCGTGATACCGCTCCGGTCGCCTCGAGGAGTGCGACGCCGAACACCGTGCGGCACCAGTCGATGGTGACCACCGACGACCGGCTGACCCGGGGCCGGACGGTCTGGTTCACTGGACTGTCGGGATCGGGGAAGTCCTCGGTGGCGGTTCTGGCGGAGAAGCTTCTACTCGAAAAGGGTTGTCCGGCATATATTCTCGACGGCGATAACCTGCGGCACGGACTGAACGCAGACTTGGGTTTCGCCATGTCGGATCGGGCTGAGAATCTTCGCCGGCTGGCCCATGTCGCGACCTTGATGGCTGACGCCGGTCTGACCGTGTTGGTGCCGGCCATCAGCCCGCTGGACGAGCATCGCGCGCTGGCCCGAAAGGTGCACGACGACAACGGCATCGAGTTCTTCGAGGTTTTCGTCGACACCCCGCTCGCTGATTGTGAACGGCGCGACCCGAAGGGTCTCTACGCCAAGGCCCGCCGCGGTGAGATCACCCACTTCACCGGTATCGACAGTCCGTACCAAAGACCCAAGCATCCCGACTTGCGGTTGACACCCGACTTCACCGCTCTCGAGCTTGCCGAACAGGTTGTCGGGTTGCTGGACTTCCGCGCGTGAACGACCACCAGCTTGCCGCCGCGCTGGCGGCGCAGGCCGGTGAGCTGTTGCGCACCGTTCGCCATGAGCTCGCGGATGCGGGTGCGGCAGAGCGGAAGGCGCAGGGGGACCGGCGCTCACATGAGTTCCTGATCGCAGCGCTGGGATCCGCCCGGCCCGACGACGCGATCCTCTCCGAAGAGGCAGCCGATGACCCTGCGCGGCTGAGCGCAGAGCGGGTGTGGATCGTCGACCCCCTCGACGGCACGCGGGAGTTCTCCGAGGATGGCCGCCAGGACTGGGCGGTGCATGTGGCGCTCTGGAGCGGCGGGGATCTGGTGGCCGGCGCGGTCGCGCTGCCCGCCCTGGGCCGAACCTTGTCCACCCCGCAGGTCCCCGTCGCGGCGCACCACGGCGGTGCTCCCCGAATCGTGGTCTCGCGTACCCGTCCGCCCTCCGTCGCCCTGGCGGTTCGCGATGCACTCGGTGGTGAACTGGTGCAGATGGGCTCGGCGGGGGCGAAGGTGGCCGCCGTGATCGAGGGCCGGGCCGAGGTCTACGTCCATGCCGGCGGACAGTACGAGTGGGATTCGGCCGCCCCGGTGGCGGTGGCCCGAGCTGCGGGTTTGCACGCCTCCCGCATCGATGGGTCCCCGTTGCAGTACAACCGGCCGGACCCGCTGCTGCCCGACCTGGTGGTCTGCCCCACCAGGTACGTCGGGGCGGTTCTCGCGGCTGTACGGTAGCGCCGTCAGGCTCTTCTCAGGTAGCCGGCGCGCACGTGCGCCCCATGGCGGGGTCGGTGGTTCGCTGGCCTGGGGCTGTTGCGAGACTAGGGACAGATCAAGCCTTTTCGTGTGGCGAGCGGCAATTTGCTGGACGCGAGATGTTCCGGTGTCTGCGGTTCGGGCTTGCGCTTAGGATTCTCTCAGGTAACGTGGCCAGGGTCAGTGCACGCCTGCTCGGGAGGAAACCCCACCATGCAACTCTCACTTCGTTCGCAGTTGATTGCGGGCGTCGCCGCCTTGGGCTTGACGGCCGTCGCCGTCGCCCCCGTCGCCCAGCCTGAACTGTCGACATCACAGGTGTCGGGTGCGGTGAACCTCGTCGCCTTCGCCAATCCAGTGGCCGTCCTGCTCGGAACTGTCGATGATGTGGCATTCAATATCTTCGACCAGGCGTCGGTGCCGCCGCCTGCCGACCTCTATTGGCCGGACTCGTTCTATACCCCGGATTTCTCCTTCTTGTTCGCTCCCGGCTACTGGGGTGCGATTCCGGACTTCGTCAACCAGTTCTCCAACGGCGGACTGTCGGCTGTCATCAGCAACTTCTCCGGCTACCTCAGCGCCACGAGTTACGGACTGACGGGTTTGTTGTCCGGCGCGACCAGTGCGGTCTGGAACACCCCGTTCGCGATCGTGACCGCGCTCGGTTACCTGGCCTCAGGTCAGATTGATCAGGCCCTGGCAGAACTGCAAACCCAGATCCTCGGACCGATCGTGCAGGGCGTCACCGACGTCGCCCAGGCGGTCGGCTACGTCCTGGACAATTCGATCGCCAACGCCGCGACGGTCCTTACCAACACCATCCCGGGCCTGCTGGCCAACGTGATCGGCACCGTGATCGGCGGTGCCACCTATGTGGTGGAATCCGCGCTGGCCACGCTCAGCGGTGTGGTTACCAGCCTGGTTTCACTGCAGTTGGAGGACGCCTGGAACGGCGCTGTCAACGGACTGCTCGGGGTGGATGGAACCTTGGGGCAAATCGAGAATCTCCTCGTCGGTGTCGGGATCATCCAAGACGTCGAGTACGAGGAGGGCGTGGTGCCGACGGTGACCATCCCCAGCCTGCGCTCCGATACGACCTCCGCGGGCCAGCGACTGGGTGACTTGAGCACCTACGGCGACGGGGGTATCCGTAATGACCCGTTCGCACCGGTCGCGGCGGAGTCCGCTGCAGCGGTCGCCGCTCCGCAGACCGCGGCCGCGGGTGCCGAGGCGGCGCCGGTCGAGGCGACCGAGACCTCCGACACCGACGGCGAGAGCGCTGATTCTGTGGTTGACTCCCCGGTCCCGACCAAGGCGTCCGTGGCGAAGTCGGTGACCGAGTCGGCTTCCGTCGAGGTAGCGCGTGAGTCCGCCAACGAGCAGGGGGCCGAGAGCGGTTCGGCCACCACAGCTGCCGCGGCGACGGAGTCCGGTGCCGATGTCGCCGGCGCCGATGAGGCAACCCCGTCCGCTGAGAAGTCTGTGCCGACCAAGCGGAACGCCGCCCGTGGCGGGCGCTCCGGAGGTTAGACGCCGGTAGTTGTCGACGTCCTGCACCCGCCCCTCCGCACCATCGAGGGGCGGGTGCTGCGTCTGTGGCTGATCCCGCCTGCGGTAACGCGGAATTGCCGCAATCAAGGAGTGAGTTGTTGATGAATGCGTCAATTTCTTGCCGTCTGGCGAAATTTGGAGGCCCTGCGACTCAGACAGATTTTTTGTCACATTCAGCTTGAGAACTGCTTACAACTCAGCTTTTTCTCAGGTATTCTCAAACGGTCAGGATTGACCCATGTACCGGAGGACACCGAAATGCAACTCTCACTTCGTTCGCAGATGATTGCGGGCACGACCGCGCTCGTCGGCGCAAGTGCCATCGCTCTCACGCCGGTCGCTCCGGCTGTCAACCTGCCCGCACTGAAGGCCCCGTCGCTCGCCAATATCGCACTCGCTGCCTTTGACAGCCCGATCACCGCTCTGCTGAACACCTCGGTGATGGCAACCAACTACCTGTTCAGCAACGCCGATCCGGCCGATGTCGCCCAGTGGCCGTTCGCTCAGTACGGCACTTTCTGGGGAGTCCCACCCACCAATTACCCGTTGCTCCCCGATGTGCTCGGGCTCGCGGAACTGGGTGGCTACTCGTCGGTCGGCGTGATCCCGCAGATCATCGATGACGCGCTGCCGATTATCAGCCAACTCGGCTACAACGGCACCGACTACCTGCAGGTCGCTTCGGCCAGCCTGTACGGAGCCGCGTTCTCGATCAGCGAAGGCATCTGGGATTTCCCCGGCCAGGTCTATGCGGCTGTCGGCGAACTCTTCGGCGGCGATCCACTCGGCGCCATTCAGACCGTGGTCGATGCGATCATCGAACCGGTATTCGCCGCCGGTAGCTTCCTGCTGGCCGGCGGTAGCTACATCGCCTCGGGCGTGGTTGCCCGGGCTGGGGCGTTGCTTGCCACTATTCCGGAATTGCTGGGTGGTTTGGTGACCTTCGCCGTCGGGGTTCCCACCGCCCTGATCGGTAAGACGGTCGACATCGTCGCCGACGTCGTCGCCAGTCTCGGCTCCTTCGATCTCGAAGGGGCCTGGAACGGGGTGGTGAACGGGCTGTTGGGTCCCGAAGGCCTGCCGGGCACGATCCTCAACCTGACCATCGGCTCCGGGGTGCAGACCGGACCGATCGGTGGTCTCACCCCCGAAGACGTCGCGGCGAACTTCGCACCGAGCGTGCGTACCGTGGTGCAGTCGGCCGTGAAGATCGTCGCGGGTGCACTGGCGACCCCGATTCCCACCAGCGCGGAGGCAGTGTCCCCGGCGGAGGCAGTGTCTCCGGCGGAGGCCCGGGCTGCGGTTGCGGCCCCCGCTGCCGCGGTCGAGGCGGCCCCAGCCGCCGAGGCCACCGCGGGTGAGGCCGACGCCGCGCCGAGTGCGGCAACTGCCCGGGTGACCGCCGAGGAGGCGGCCGCTCCCAAGGTGACCGCTCCGGCCGCCGCCGAGAGCACCCCCGGCGACAACTCCCCGGCCGCGGACGATGCCGCACCGGCCAAGGGCAAGGGCGCCGCGAAGACGGGTGGCCGCGGCTAACCGGTCAGCAGGAAAAGCTGTCGATGCCCCCTCCCTCCTTGCGAGGGAGGGGGCATCGTGCCTTGATCGACCGAAATCTCTCTCAGTTTTCTCTCAGGTGTGGTAGGGTCTGAGTCTCAGGAACGAAAGGTGCGGATTGTGCGCGGGGCAATTGGTCCGATTCTGACGACAGGAGTCGCACTCGCGGCTGCCGGTGTCGTCGTGGCCAATCCTGTTGTCGCTCCCCGTGCAGACGTCCAGATTCCCGCAGTGCAGCTTTCAGCCGGCAGCGGTGATCCTGCCGGGATGCTTGACCAGGCATTTCTCGATGCGATTGCGCCCTCCCCGCCGGAGTCGACCAATCCGTTCTCGGTTCTTCGGCAGCTGATCTCCTCGCTGGCCGCTGACGCCACCTATCTGGGGAAGAACGCGATCGTCGATGCATTCGTCGCTGGTGTTGCCGCGGTTTCCCAACCCGAGCTCACCGCCTCGTCGACTCCGTACTACCCGTCGATGGCAGATTCGCCCGAACTCGCCGCGTCGGTGTTGCCCGGACTTGATACGAAGGTTCTGGCCGAGCTGGCGGCGGTCGGCCCGGAGGCGTCCGGTCCGGTGACCGTGGTCGTTGACTCCATCCCCCCAGCGGTTCAGACCCTGGTCGCCGGTGTGGTCAACGATGCCGGATACGTGGGCGGTCAGATCATCGCGGCCGCATTCGCGGCCGGTGCCGTTGTCGCAGCCGAGCCGGGTCTCATCGGGGACACCCTGGAAGCTCTGATCCACGGCGATCTCAGCGGAGCCCTGCAGACCGCGGTGAAGGTCGTTGCCGCGCCGCTGGGTCCGCCGGTGATGATCCTCAATGCGCTGCGTGCCGTCGTCGAGAAGCACCTGGGTGCCGCCGCGGCGGCCCTGACGGCTGCCGTGCCCGTACCCGGCGCGACAGCAGACCAGCCGGCGACTGCATCGTCCGCTGCACTCGGACCCCAGCAGCCGACGACGGATACCAGCATCGCTGCGACACCGGCGATCGCTGCGGCACCGGGAGCGCCGGGCGACCAGCCAG
>JAGQTS010000379.1 GCA_020438895.1 Mycobacterium sp. | reverse complement strand
GCTGCAAGGTCGCCGCCTGCGTCGTGGCGGGCTACCGGCCGCGGGATGAGCTGGTTTACCTCACCTACAACACCCCCGGACGCCAAGTGGCCCGGGTCGCTCTCCGCGACGACCTCAGCCTGCTCCTCTTCATCTTCCGAGCCGACCGCCGGAACTCTGGGGCATCCCCGATCGTGGAGTTGCGTAGGCAGTTCGGGGATGCGGGCTGGGAGTGCCCTCAGATGCTCGACGCCGTCGAGACAGCCGAGGACGTGTACTTCGACGTGGTCAGTCAGATTCGGATGGACCGGTGGTGGAACGGTCGCGTGGCGTTGGTCGGCGATGCGGCTGGTTGCATCTCCCTGCTCGGCGGTGAGGGCACCGGCCTGGCGATGACCGGGGCCTATGTGTTGGCCGGCGAACTCGACCAGTCGGGCGGTGACCACGAGCGGGCATTTGCTGCCTACGAGAAGCTGATGCATCCGTTCGTCGACTCGAAGCAGGCCAGTGCGGCCAGAGCCGTCGGGTTCTTCGCCACCCGGACGGCGTTCGGGCTGTCGGTGCGGAACCTGGCGTTGCGGGCGATGAACTTCGGACCCGTGCTGAAACTGGTCGCGGGCGGACTTCTCGATGAATTCGACCTGCCGGATTACGCGACACAGCGGCCGGGAACCGTGACGTGATCACTCCCTCTGGCGTCCACCCACCGCGGTAGCCTCTATGCCATGGGCAAGGTCCATGAGCAGATCGATGACCGGCTCGCGTCGTGGCTGGCCGCACAACCGATGTTCGTGGTTGCCACCGCTCCGTTGGCCGCGGACGGGCTGATCAATGCCTCGCCGAAAGGCGGCAAGGGAACGTTCGCCGTGCTGGGACCGACGAGGGTCGCCTACCTTGATCTGACCGGCAGTGGGGTGGAGACGATTGCCCATCTGCGGGAGAACGGCCGGATCGTGCTGATGTTCATGGCGTTCGAGGGGCGCCCGCAGATCGTTCGGCTGCATGGACGCGGTCACGTCATGGTGCCTGGCGATCCCGATTTCGCCGATGTACTGCAGCGGTTCCCTCCGCGTCCCGGTGCCAGAGCCGTCATCGTCGTCGACGTCGACCGGATCGCCGACTCGTGCGGCTACGCCGTTCCACGGTTGGACTACGTCGCCGATCGCGACGTCTTGGACCTCTGGGCGACGAAGAAAGGGCCCGAGGGAGTCGCCGCCTACCAGGCTGAACACAACGCCGTTAGCCTCGATGGACTACCGGGACTCGGATAGGCCTCAGAACCGTCGGGCAATTGCCACCCGTCCGGACTGACGGTACGGACACCCGCCCAACCCGTAACCCCGAGGCAACCGGGTCGAATACCTGTTCGATATACTGGAGTCGATGCATCGCCGCCCGCGACCCGTGGAGGGGACTGGGATGGTCCGGCGTGTCGGACCAGGAAATCGCAGTCCGCGCCGCCGTCAGGGTGTTGTCTCGAACTCGGTACCCGTCCGGCGCAACCCCGCCTGCCTCACCACACCGCACGTCGAGAAAGGTCCGACCAGCGTGAGTTACACCGCCGCCGACATCACCGAGCTCGACGACGTCCAGCACACCCGGCTGCGCCCGGCGGTGAACCTGGGCCAGGACGTCCGCAACACCGCGCTGCGGGAGCTGGTCGACAACGCCATCGAGGAGGTCGCCGAACCCAGCCACGGCGGGTCGACGGTGACGATCGTCCTGCACGCCGACGGGTCGGTCACCGTCGCCGACGACGGGCGTGGCCTACCGGTGGATTCCGACCGGACAACCGGCAAGAACGGGATCGTCAAGACGCTGGGCACCGCGCGGGCCGGCGGGAAGTTCGACCAGCACTCCGACGCCGCCGCCACCGGGGCCGGGCTGAACGGTATCGGCGCGGCCGCGGCGGTCTTCATCTCCGCGCGCACCGACGTCAGCGTCCGTCGTGACGGTAAGACCTACACGCAGTGCTTCAGCCGTGGCTATCCCGGCACCTTCGAGGGCAAGGACTTCGACGCCGAGGCACCCTTCACCCGTAACGACGCCCAGAAACTACGCGGCGTGGCCAATCGGGGGGCCAACCGCGCCCCGGATTCCCACGGCACCTCAGTGCGGATCCTGCTCGACCCGACCGTGGCCCCGGACTCGACCCTCGACATCGGCGAGGTGCTGCTGCGCGCCCACGCCGCGGCGCGGATGTGCCCCGGGGTGCACCTGGAGGTCATCGACGAGGGCTTTCCACTCGGCGAGGTTCCCGAGGCGCTGACCCAGCGGTTCGACGGGCCGTGGGGCACCGACGCTCTGCTGGCGCTGATGTGCGCGGCCGCCGACAACCCGCTACCGGAGGTGCAACTGCTCGTCGACGGCGGCGGGTCGTACACCACCGGCCGCGGCCCGACACCGCTGCGCTGGTCGCTGGCCGCCGGACCGGCCGAACCGGCGACGATCGCGGCGTTCTGCAACACCGTGCGCACCCCCGGCGGCGGGTCCCACCTGTCCGCGGCGCTTAAAGGCCTGACCGAGGCGCTGGCCGAAAAGGCTTCCCGGCTGCGCGATCTCGGCCTGGCCAAGGGTGAGGCCGGCCCGGAACCGCAGGACTTCGCCGCGGTCACCGCGCTGGCCGTGGACACCCGGGCCCCCGACGTCGCCTGGGACTCCCAGGCCAAGACCGCGGTGTCGTCACGGTCGCTGAACGTGGCGATGGCCCCGGAGGTGGCCCGAGCGGTCACGGTGTGGGCAGCCCTGCCTGCCAACGCCACGACAATCTCCACCTGGGCGAAGTTGGCCCTGGAATCGGCCAGGGCCCGTCGCAGCGCGGAGGGCGCCAAGGCACGCGCCCGCGCGGCGTCGAAGGCCAAGGGCCTAGGCACCAACCTCTCGCTGCCACCCAAGCTGCTACCCAGCCGGGAGAACGGCCGCGGCAGCGGCGCGGAGTTGTTCATCTGCGAAGGCGACTCCGCACTCGGCACGGTCAAGGCCGCCCGCGACGCAACCTTCCAGGCGGCGTTCCCGCTGAAAGGCAAGCCGCCCAACACCTTCGGCTGGACCGTCACCAAGGCGCGCACCAAGGAGGAGTTCGACGCCATCGAGCGGATCCTGGGCTGCGGGGT
>JAGQTS010000378.1 GCA_020438895.1 Mycobacterium sp. | reverse complement strand
TGATCATGCTGGCCGGTCTGCAGGGGGCGGGCAAGACCACGCTGGCGGGCAAACTCGCGAAGTGGTTGAAAGGGCAAGGTCACACCCCGTTGCTGGTGGCCTGCGACTTGCAGCGTCCCGGTGCCGTCACCCAGTTGAAGGTGGTGGGGGAGCGCGCCGGGGTGACCGTTTTCGCCCCGCATCCGGGAACTGCGGCCGACGCCGTGGACGCCGACGGATTCGGCCCGGGTGACCCGGTGGCGGTGGCAGCCGCGGGGCTGGCCGAGGCCAAGACCAAGCACTTCGATGTCGTGGTCGTCGACACCGCAGGTCGACTGGGTATCGACGACGTCCTGATGGCGCAGGCCGCCGCAATTCGTGACTCCGTCCATCCCGATGAGACGTTGTTCGTCCTCGACGCGATGACCGGTCAGGACGCGGTTGCCACCGCGGAAGCCTTCGGTACCGGGGTCGGGTTCACCGGTGTGGTCCTGACCAAACTGGACGGCGATGCCCGGGGCGGTGCCGCGCTGTCTGTCCGCGAAGTCACCGGCGTGCCGATTCTGTTCGCCTCGACCGGGGAGAAACTGGAGGACTTCGACGTCTTCCACCCGGATCGGATGGCGAGCCGGATTCTGGGAATGGGCGACGTCCTGTCGCTGATCGAGCAGGCCGAACAGGTTTTCGACGCGCAGCAGGCCGAGGAGGCAGCCGCCAAGATCGGCTCCGGCGAGCTGACCCTGGAGGACTTCCTCGAGCAAATGCTGGCGATCCGCAAGATGGGGCCGATCGGCAACCTGCTCGGGATGCTGCCCGGGGCCGGACAAATGAAGGACGCGTTGGCCGCCGTCGACGACAAGCACCTCGATCGGGTGCAGGCAATCATTCGCGGCATGACGCCCGAGGAGCGCGCCGAGCCCAAGATCATCAACGCCTCCCGTAGGCTGCGGATCGCCAACGGATCCGGCGTCAGTGTCTCGGAGGTCAATCAGCTCGTCGACCGGTTCTTCGAGGCGCGCAAGATGATGTCACAGATGGCCGGTGCGATGGGTATGCCGTTCGCGCGGCGGTCCTCAAAACGCACCGCCAAGGGCAAGAACTCCAAGAAGGGCAAGAAAGGCGCCCAGAGGAGGGGAGGCCCCACTCCGCCCAAGGCTCTCAATCCGTTGTTGGGCGGTGGTGGGCCAGGTATGGCCGGAATGCCGGGGGGTTTCCCGGATTTGTCGCAGATGCCCGAAGGTCTGAACGAGTTGCCGCCCGGTCTGGCCGATTTCGACCTCTCGAAGCTCAAATTCCCCGGCAAGCACTGAATTGAGCGTCCCCACGGCGCTACATGTGCGGGGGCGCGGGCTGCCCGACGGCGAGCCCGTTGAATGGTGGATTGTTGACGGCGTCCTGTGCGGCGAACCGATCCCTGGAGCCCGGACGGTCTTCGGCCGTGAAGGTTGTGAGGGCTGGATCATCCCGGGACTGGTCGACGCTCACTGTCATGTCGGCCTGGGGCCTGGCGGTGCCGTCGGCATCGACGAGGCCGTCGCCCAGGCGCAGACCGAACGCGGTGCCGGTGCCTTGCTCCTGCGCGACTGCGGGTCGCCGACGGATACCCGGCCGCTGGCCGCCCACCATGACCTACCCGAGATCATCAGGGCCGGAAGACATCTCGCTCGACCGAAGCGCTACTCGCGGGGCTACGCCATCGAACTTGAGGATGAGTGGCAACTGCCGGAGGCTGTGGCTGAGCAAGCCGGGCGGGGTGACGGGTGGGTCAAGATCATCGGCGACTGGATCGACCGTTCCGTCGGCGATTTGGCACCTCTGTGGTCCGATGACGTCCTGGCCGCGGCGGTTGCCGCGGCACACGCCCAGGGTGCTCGGGTGACGGCCCACGTATTCGGCGAGGATGCCCTGCCCGGTCTCATCCGGGCCGGAATCGACTGTATCGAGCACGGAACCGGTTTGACGGCGGACGTCATCGCGATGATGGCTGAGCGCGGCACCGCTCTGGTGCCGACCCTGATCAATGTGGAGAATTTTCCCGCTTTCGCTGATGCTGCGAGCAACTATCCGATCTACGCCGCCCACATGCGTGATCTTCACCGTCACTGCGCCGAACGCATCGGTGCGGCTCGTGAGGCTGGGGTGCCGATCTACGCAGGCAGTGATGCCGGCGGGGTGATGCCGCATGGCGTGATCGCCGAGGAGGTCGAGGCGCTCAAGGGGATCGGAATGTCAACCACCGAGGCACTCGGAGCGGCATGCTGGGACGCCCGATCCTGGTTGCGGCGACCGGCACTGGCCGACGGGGCCCCGGCGGACCTGCTCTGCTTCGCCGACGACCCGCGCGCCGGTCCGGCGGTGCTGTCCCGGCCGGATCTGGTGATACTCCGCGGTCGAATCTACTGACAGCCGTGTATACAGCGGTGTATTCGGAGGCGCTATTGCTGAGCGAATCCCCAATCCAGCAGGGCGC
>JAGQTS010000377.1 GCA_020438895.1 Mycobacterium sp. | reverse complement strand
CGATACCCGAGAGCCACGCCGGGTCTTCGGGCTCCGTCGTGCCGGTGTTGAACCACCCGGCCACCGCGCTGCCCAGGTTCGCCCACCCGGAGGTCTGGGACCCGGCGTTGGATATGCCCGACACCGCCGCGGCGCCGATCAACTGCGCCAATGCGACATTCCACAGGCCCGACACACCCGAACCGGAGTTGAACAAGCCCGAGCCGCCGCCGGCGCCGGTATTGAGGAATCCCGACGACGCAGCGGTGGTGGTGTTGAAGAACCCGGGGCCGCCGGTCTGGAAGATCGAAATGCGGGCTGGGCCCAGCGAGCCTGTCACGCTGATCGGGATCGACACGCCGTCACCGCCAATGTTGCCCAGAACCAGCGGGTCGGCGAACGAGATCTCGATATCGGGCAGCCCGGCCGGACCCAGCGACAGTGAGCCGGCCACCTCCACTTCCAGCGTGGTTCCGGCCTGTGGCGTGATCGTCTGGCTGAACGCGATCGGCACAGTGGTCTCGGGCAGCAGGGTGCTGGCGGGGATCGTGAACCCGGGGCCGAGGCTGGCTGTCACCGGGACGTCGATGGGGATGTCGGCGGTCAGCGTGAGCGGGATCTCGGGGATGTCCGCGCCGATGTCGATGTTGATCTGGCCCTGAGCGTCGACTCGGGAGAACAGTCCGTTGCTGCCGTTGGCGGTGTTGAACAATCCGGTGTTGAGGTTGCCGGTGTTGGCGAAGCCGGTGTTGGCGTCTCCGGTGTTGAGCCACCCGGTATTGCGGTCCCCAACATTGCGATCACCGGTATTGACATCTCCAACGTTCGCAGAACCACTGTTGTAACTACCCGCGTTATGCCCTCCGGTGTTGAGATCGCCGACGTTGCCGAATCCGAAGTTGACGTCTCCGACATTGAACAACCCGGTACTGGTGGACCCGGCATTGCCGATCCCGAAATTGCTCGACCCAGAATTGAACAGTCCCTTATTGCCCGTCCCAGCGTTGAACAGCCCCGAGTTCCCGCTTCCGGAGTTGAACAGCCCGAAGTTTCCGGTGCCCGAATTCAGCCCGCCGAACCCGAACTGGTTGTCGCCGGTCAAGCCGATACCGAAATTATTGTTACCGGTGTTGCCGAACCCGAAATTACCGTTTCCGGTGTTGCCCAGACCGACATTGCCGTCCCCGGCGTTACCCAGACCGAAGTTATTGCTACCGAGATTTCCGAACCCGAAATTACCGCTCCCGGCATTCCCCGAACCCAGGTTGTTGCTGCCCTCGTTCCCCGACCCCAGATTGAAACTGCCCAGATTGCCCGAGCCGAAATTCCAGCCCCCGGCATTGCCGCTACCGAAGTTCACACTGCCCTGGTTACCGTCACCGAAGTTCCAGTCCCCGACGTTGCCGCCCCCGAAGTTGAGAATGCCGTCGTTGCCCACCCCCAGGTTGAAGGTCGTCTGGCCTGTCACCTGGTCCCAGAACAGCCCAGCCGACTGCGAACCCACCATGCCGATCCCCGACAGCCAAGCTGGCACCTCGGGATCAAGCG
Source organism: Mycobacterium sp. (assembly GCA_020438895.1). Classification (GTDB taxonomy): domain Bacteria; phylum Actinomycetota; class Actinomycetes; order Mycobacteriales; family Mycobacteriaceae; genus Mycobacterium. The sequence goes on along the minus strand of JAGQTS010000377.1, from coordinate 3,334 downwards.
AACTGGTGTTCCACCACCCCGAAACCGCACTACCCAGGTTCGCCCACCCTGAACTCTGCGACCCATAATTGGAAACCCCCGACAACGCCGCCGCGCCGATCAACTGTGCCACCGCGACGTTCCACAAGCCCGACACACCCGCACCGGAGTTGGACAACCCCGATCCGCCGCCCGCACCGGTGTTGAAGAAGCCTGAGGAGTACTCGTCGGTGAGGTTAAGGAAACCCGGCCCAGCCGGAATGTCGAGGATGGTGATCTGGATCGGCTGGTCTCCGAAGGTCCCGATGACATCGAAGTCGATCGTCTGCCCCAACTCACCGAGGGTGATCGTCAGGGGGATCGTCTCAGACGGGGAGATCTGCGCGTAGATCGGGATGGAGACCGATTCGTCGAAGCTCAGGGGGTCGAGGGTGAACCCTATCGACAGGCCGTTGGGGAACAACCAGTTCTGGTTGTCTTCGGACTCGAAGAAACCGTTACTGGCGTTGCCGGAGTTGAACGTCCCGGTGTTGAGATTCCCGGAGTTGAACAGACCGGTATTGGCGTGACCGGAGTTGAACCATCCCGTGTTGCGGTCACCGCTGTTGAAATCGCCGGTGTTGGTGTCACCCGGATTGCCGCTGCCGCTGTTGTAGCTGCCCGCGTTGTGCCACCCGGTGTTGAAGCTCCCGACGTTGCCCACCCCGGAGCTCACGTCACCGACATTGAACAGCCCGGTACTGGTGTTTCCGGCATTGCCGATCCCGAAGTTGTTCGACCCGGAATTGAACAGTCCGATATTGCCCGTCCCGGCGTTGAACAATCCGCTGTTGCCCGTCCCGGAGTTGAACAACCCGGTGTTGCCCGTCCCCGAATTCAGGCCACCGAATCCGAACTGGTTGTTTCCGGTCAGACCGATGCCGATATTGCCGTTCCCGGTGTTGCCGAACCCGAAATTGTTGTTTCCGGTGTTGCCCAGGCCAATATTGCCGTCCCCGGCGTTACCCGATCCCAGATTGCGGCTGCCCAGGTTCCCGAATCCGATATTGCCGTTGCCGGCGTTACCGGACCCGAGGTTGAAATCTCCCTCGTTACCCGATCCCAGGTTGAGGCTGCCGACATTGCCGTTGCCAAGGTTAAAATCGCCCACATTGCCATTGCCGACATTCCACGAACCCACATTGGCGAACCCCAGATTCAGGCCTCCGATCGTGGCGGCGGACCCACCGGCGACCGCCTTCGCGGCCACGTCCGACGACGGTTCAACCACTACCGGCTCGGCCGCCGTTACCGGCTCGACGACCGCCTGCGAGACACTCTCGGCCGCCGGCACCCCCGCCACGGCGGGCACGGTCCGCACCGATGCGCGCCCCACCGACTCCGACGCCGCCGGCGACGATGATGACGGCAGACCAACGACCGCCGACGAACCCCGTACCGCGCCCGGCACCGAGGCCACGGCCGACGAACCCCGCGCGGCGTTTCGCGCGGCGGTGGTGTAGTCCCCGCGATGCCCCGCGGAGTCCCGGCTCGGTGAGGCCGAGGTTTCGTCCCCATCGGCGTGGGCGACCGCCGGTACGGCGACCACAGCTGCCCCCATGGCGACACCCAACACCCCCGCCCCCAGCCAGGCGTATGGCTCCACCCGACGACGGGCGTGTCTGCGTCGGGCGCCGGATTTACCCCCGGCGCGGGGCATGCGTCCCGCCATCGGGGGAAATTAGCAACAATCCCTGCGCTGGGAATCCTTTTCCGGCACGTTGCTCATTTTTGCCCCCGCCCTTGCGTAACGGGTTCTCCCGCTTGGCGGTCAGGACGGCGCTGCCGCCATCTCCTGCCTCTTGGCCAGCGCCAACTCCCGGATCCTGGCGAGGTCGGAGTCGGTATAGACCCCGTTGACGCCGGAGATCGCCGCGAGTCTCATTCCGTGCTTGAGCCCGAGTCGATAGATTTCCTTGACCTTCTCCCATTCGATGTTGCGCCCGACGGTGAAGGTCTCGAAGCGGCCCTCGAGCGCCAAGACGATGGTCTCGGCCAGGCAGGCGTAGGCAACGCCCTTCGGCAAGCCGATTCCCTTCATCTGCGGATCGCCGGGAAGCTCAATCTCCCCGGACTCGATGACCAGAACATCGGGCCGCTTGGCGACATCGGATGCTGAGAGGTCCAACGGCCGTGCGACGTCGGTGATCACCGCACCGGGCTTGACCTTCATGATGTCGAGCACTTTCTTGCCGGCCCCGGAGGTGGCCGTGACGATGACGTCCATGTCGGCGATGTGCTCGTCGGCGTCGGCAGCCACGTGGATCGTCGCCCGCGGGTGCTCCCGCTCGATGTCAGCCTTGAGCGCCAACAGCTTCGCCGGTTCGATCGAGACCAGCCACAACTCGTCGGCGGCCATGGCCAACAGTCGCGCGCACACCGAACCGATGGCGCCGGTCGCGCCGACAACCATCGCCTTGCCGGTGATGTGCCCCTGGCTGTCCACGTCAGCGATCCCGAGTCGACGGATCGCGTCATGGGCCGCCCACAGCGCACCCGAGGCGCTGTAGGAATTGCCGGTGGTGATCGGAAGCGGTGCCCGCTTGGCCACGGTGACACCGGCGTCTCCCACAACCTTGGTGAACGCGCCGAGACCCATGATCTGGGCACCCAGCTTCTGTGCCATGTCCGCCGCGGCGAGGAGCCGCGAGTAGGTGAACTCCGGATCGTGGGCCATGAGTTCTCTCGGGGTGCCACCGACGGTGATGAGCCAGCCTTCGGCCTCGGCACCCGTCGGCGACGTGATACCGGTGACATGGCTGTAGACGAACGGCGGCGCGTGCGCCATCAGCTTCTCGATGCCGTCCATGAAGATCCCCGGCGCCACGTCGGCGACGGCGTCGAGCGGCTTCACATTGCGGAAGTACTCCTGGGACAGCGGGTGGATCACGAAAGCGAACCGCGACTTCCGTTTGAACCCGCCCGGGTAGAGGATCCTCGGCTCCAACTCCGCCGACTGGATCATCTCGAGCAGGTCGTCGTCGGACAGCCGTGACTCCTCGGCTTCGCCCGCCACCAGCATCAGCGCCTCAAGCGTCGCCTCATTGACCACCACAGAGGCGAAGGGCTGCGGCACATCGTCAAGGATGAGGTCCACTCCCCGCTCCCGCAGACTGTTCAGCCGCTCGGCACCGATGGACGTTGAGATCAGGGTCTTGCCCTTCAGGTCGTCCATCTCGAACTGGGCGAGTTCCCGGAAGGTGGCCACCACGACATCGCAGTCCTGCAGGGCCTTTCGCACCCGGGACTCGATGAGTTTCCGGCCTGGGCTGGTCGCCGTCGACACCACCACGGAGGGCAGCTTCTCGAGAAGCCA
>JAGQTS010000376.1 GCA_020438895.1 Mycobacterium sp. | reverse complement strand
TGGGGGTGGGTGCCGACGACATCGCGGTGATCTCCAAACATGACACCTCCACGCTGGCCAACGACCCCAACGAGACCGACCTGCACGAGCGGTTGGCCGACGCCTTGGGCAGGGCCAAGGGCAACCCGCTGTTCGTGGTGTCGCAGAAGAGCCTCACCGGCCATGCGAAGGGCGGTGCGGCAGTGTTCCAGCTGATCGGGCTGTGCCAGATCCTGCGCGACGGCGTGATCCCCCCCAATCGCAGCCTGGACTGCGTCGACGACGAACTGGCCGGCTCGGCCCACCTGGTGTGGCCGCGGCAGACCCTCGATGTCGGCGGGAAACTGCCGCTGAAGGCGGGCCTGCTGACCAGCCTCGGTTTCGGGCATGTTTCCGGCTTGGTCGCGCTGGTGCACCCGCAGGCTTTCCTGGCCGCCCTGGCCCCCGAGGATTGGGCCGCCTACCGGGAGCGTGCGCAGGTCCGGGAGCTGGCGGGTCAGCGCCGTCTGGCTTCGGCAATGGCCGGTGGCGCTCCGCTCTACGAGCGGCCTGCTGATCGCCGGTTCGACCATGACGAACCGGAGAAGTCGCAGGAGGCCGCCATGCTGCTCAACCCGGCGGCACGGCTGAATCCCGAGGGCGCCTACCGGAGCGGTGTCATCGGCAAGTGATCGGCTAGGGTCTGCCCGTGGCTGTGGTAGGCGTCGGCATCGACCTGGTGTCCATTCCCGCCTTCGCTGAGCAGGTGGACCAGCCCGGGACCGTGTTCGCCGAGACGTTCACTCCGGGCGAGCGCCGCGACGCGGCCGATCGCAGTTCGATGGCGGCGCGCCACCTGGCGGCCCGGTGGGCGGCCAAGGAGGCGGTGATCAAGGCCTGGTCCGGATCCCGGTTCGCCCGGCGGCCGGTGCTGCCCGAGGGTATCCACCGCGACATCGAGGTCGTCACCGACATGTGGGGCCGCCCCAAGGTGCGATTGACCGGTGCGATCGCCGAACATCTGGCCGACGTCGAGATTCACGTATCGCTGACCCATGACGGTGACACCGCCGCCGCGGTCGCGGTGCTGGAGACCCGCTAACCGGTTCTGGCGGCTGGGTAGGCTCACCCGGATGGATGATCTGCCAGAACGGGTCCGCGCGTTGCTCCCCGATGTGCGGCGCGACCTCGAGGACCTGGTCCGCATCGAATCGGTCTGGGCCGATCCGGCCCGGCGGGAGCAGGTACAGCGCAGCGCGCAGCAGGTGGCCGAGCTGCTCGCCGATGCCGGTTTCGCGGACGTGGAGATCGTCAGCGCCGGCGGGGCGCCCGCAGTGATCGCCCGATACCCGGCGCCACCGGGGGCGCCCACCGTGCTGCTCTACGCCCACCATGATGTCCAGCCCGAAGGCGAACCCGGGCAATGGGATTCACCGCCGTTCGAGCC
>JAGQTS010000375.1 GCA_020438895.1 Mycobacterium sp. | reverse complement strand
TCACCGGCTACCAGCGGATTCTGGCGCCGCGTGACTCGCCGATAACCCAACCCGAGGACCTGTCCGGCAAGCGGGTGTGCGTGGCCCGCGGGACCACCTCACTGGACCGCGTCCGGGAAATCGAGCCCCAGCCGGTGATCATCTCGGTGGTCACCTGGGCGGACTGCCTGGTCGCGTTGCAGCAGCGTGAGGTCGACGCGGTCAGCACGGACGACGCCATCCTGGCCGGGTTGGTGGCCCAGGATCCGTATCTGCACATCGTCGGGCCCAGCATGGCCGAGCAGCCGTACGGCATCGGTATCAACCTGGCCAACACACCGCTGGTGCGGTTCGTCAACGGCACGCTCGAACGCATCCGCACCGACGGGACCTGGGACACCCTTTATCGGCGGTGGCTGACGGTTCTCGGCCCCGCCCCGGCTCCGCCGACCCCGAGGTACTCGGACTGATGGAGGATCTGGAAGAACCCGAGGCCGGGACCCAGCGGGCCAGCCTCGCCGACCTCGAGGACCCCGGCAGCGGCTCGGTGGCCACGATGCGCCCGATGTCGACCCAAGCCGTCTTCCGGCCCAACTTCGACGACGCCGAGGACGTGGCGCCGGTCCGCGAGCCGGACCAGCGAGAGGAAGTCGCCGTCACGGTCGCCCGAACCACCGCAGCCCGGAGGCTCGGTGGCGGGCTGGTGGAGATTCCGCGGGTTCCCGAGATCGACCCGCTCGCCGCCATGATGGTCAATCCGGTTGTCGCGGAGTCGAAACGATTCTGCTGGAACTGCGGAAAGTCGGTAGGACGGTCCTCCGGAAATTCCGCGGGCCCCTCCGAAGGGTTCTGCCCGCATTGTGGGAGCGCCTACTCCTTCCTGCCGCAGTTGAGTCCCGGCGATCTCGTCGCCGATCAGTACGAGATCAAGGGCTGCATCGCTCACGGCGGCCTGGGCTGGATCTACCTCGCCGTCGACCACAACGTCAATGAACGTCCGGTCGTCCTCAAGGGTTTGGTCCACTCAGGAGACGCCGAAGCGCAGGCGATCGCGGTGACCGAACGACAGTTCCTCGCCGAAGTCGTGCATCCGTCCATCGTGAAGATCTTCAACTTCGTCGAGCACCCAGACTCCCACGGTGAGCCGGTGGGCTACATCGTGATGGAGTACGTCGGCGGTAAATCACTGAAAACACCTCGGGGCCAGAAACTTCCGGTTGCCGAAGCGATCGCCTACATGCTGGAGATCCTGCCGGCCCTGGCCTATCTGCACTCGATCGGCCTGTGCTACAACGACCTCAAGCCGGAGAACATCATGGTGACCGGCGAGCAGTTGAAGCTGATCGACCTCGGCGCGGTGTCGAGGATCAATTCCTTCGGCTTTCTGTACGGCACCCCCGGCTATCAGGCCCCGGAGATCGTCCGCACGGGGCCGACTGTTGCCACCGACATCTACACGGTGGGCCGTACCCTGGCCGCGCTGACTCTGAACCTGCGCACCAACAAGGGACGCTACGTCGACGGCCTCCCCGAGGACGATCCCGTCCTCACGCGGTACGACTCCTTCGGCCGGCTGCTGCGCCGCGCGATCGACCCCGACCCCCGACGCCGGTTCGGTAGCGCCGAGGAGATGTCGGCACAGTTGCTCGGAGTGCTGCGCGAGGTGGTCGCCGTCGACACCGGCGTCCCGCGTCCGGGTCTTTCCACCGTGTTCACCCGCACCCGGTCGACTTTCGGGGTCGACCTTCTGGTCGCCCACACCGACGTCTATCTCGACGGGCTCGTGCACGCGGAGAAGCTCACCGCACCGGAGATCGTCACCGCACTCCCCGTGCCCCTGGTGGATCCCAGCGACGTCGCGGCGACCGTGCTCTCGGCGACGGTGCTTTCCCAGCCGGTGCAGACCCTCGACTCACTGCGTGCGGCACGTCACGACAACCTCGACACAGACGGTGTCGATCTGACCGACTCAGTGGAGCTGACCCTGATGGAAGTCCGGGCGCTGCTGGACCTCGGGGACGTGGCGAAAGCGGGCCGAAAACTCGACGACCTTGCCGCCCGGGTGGGCTGGCGCTGGCGGTTGATCTGGTTCAAGGCCGTCTCCGAGCTGCTGGCCGGTGACTTCGACTCCGCCAGAGATCATTTCACCGAGGTTCTCAACACCTTCCCCGGCGAGCTGGCGCCGAAGCTGGCGCTGGCCGCCACCGCCGAGTTGGCCGGCACCAGCGACGAGCGTCGGTTCTACGAGACGGTGTGGCACACCGACAACAACATCATCTCCGCCGGCTTCGGGCTGGCCCGCGCGCAATCGGCGGAGGGCGAGCGAGCCGAGGCCGTCACCACCCTCGACGAGGTCCCGGTCGGCTCCCGGCACTTCACCACTGCGCGGCTGACCAGCGTCGTGACCCTGCTGTCCGGACGAGCGGCCAGTGAGCTGACCGAGGAGCAGATTCGCGACGCCGCCCGCCGGGTGGAGTCATTGCCCGGCAGTGAACCGCGAGTCCTGCAGATCCGGGCGCTGGTCCTCGGAACGGCCATGGACTGGATCCCCCATCATCAGGCCCGCACCAATCCGATCCTGGGGTTCCCCTTCACCGAGCACGGCCTACGGCTCGGCGTGGAGGCCTCGTTACGCAGCCTGGCCCGGGTGGCCACCAGTCAGGCCCACCGCTACGCACTGGTCGACATGGCCAACTCGGTGCGGCCGAC
>JAGQTS010000030.1 GCA_020438895.1 Mycobacterium sp. | reverse complement strand
TGTCGGTGGTTCGCACTAGTGTTCGAAGTATGGAACAGTACACCGCTGACACCGAGGCGGTCATCACTGCTCTTGATGAGTGTGACGCCGCGTGGGACAAGCTGGCATCGTTGCCGGTGTCGGCTTTGGGGGCCGGGCGGGTGTTGGCGGTCCTCGAGCGGCTGGAGCTCTACCGGCGTCGCCAGCCCGTCGTGGAACATGCGCTGATCAATCATCTTCAGTCCCAGGCCACCGCCAAGGAGATGGGCGCGAAGTCCTGGCGGGCGGTGCTGTCGCAGCGGTTGGGGATCAGCGGCGCCGACGCCGGGCGGCGACTGGCCGACGCCGCCGCGCTGGGCCCCCGCCGGGCGGTCACCGGGGAGTCCCTGCCCCCACTGCTGCCGGTCACCGCGGCCGCTCAAGTCCGGGGGCAGATCGGCGCCGAGCACGTCGCGATCGTCCGCGAATTCCACGATCAGCTACCGGCAGCGGTGGATCCAGACACCCGGGCGGCCGCTGAAGCTCAGCTCGGCGAACTCGCCGGGGGGCTCACCCCCGAGGGGCTGCGCCAGGTTGCCCGCCAGCTGATGGGCTACCTCGATTCTGATGGCACGCTCGACGACGAACGCGCACACGCCCGCAAGCGCGGGCTGATCCTGGGCCGACAGGAACTCGACGGCATGAGCAGGCTGTGCGGCTGGGCCGATCCGGCGCTGCGCTCAGCCCTCGAGGCGATTCTGGCCAAGCTCGCCGCCCCCGGCTACTGCAACCCCGCCGATGCCGACCCGTGTATCGGCGCGACGCCTTCCCAGGACCAGATCAGCGCCGACACCCGCACGGGCGCCCAACGCACCCACGACGCCCTGCACACCGTGTGTCGGGCCATGCTGGCATCCGGAGACCTCGGCCGGCACAACGGGCTTGCGGTCACCATCGTGGCCACCGCCACTCTGGCCGATCTGACCGCGGGCACCGGGCATGCCCGTACCTTCGGCGGCAGCCGGCTACCGATACCCACCCTGATCCGCCAAGCCGCCTACGCACACCCTTACCTGCTGCTGCTCGGCCACAACCCCACACAGATCCGCCTCTACTACGGCCGCACCCGACGCACCGCCAGCCCCGGTCAGCGCCTGGCGCTCGGATCCCTCGAACTCGGCTGCACCAAACCCAACTGCACCACCCCGGCCACCGACTGCCAAGCCCACCACGCGGTGACCGACTGGCAACACGGCGGCCTGACCGACATCGACCACCTCACCCTCGCCTGCGGCCGCGACAACCGCCTCGTCGAGGACACCCCCACCGCCTGGACAACCCGAAAACGCGCCAACGACAACCGGACCGAATGGATCCCCCCACCCCACCTCGACCGCGGACAATGCCGCGTCAACGACTACCACCACCCCCAGCGACTACTCAGACCCGAAACCGACGAACCCAACGACAAGCCCGGATAGGCGACGGGTGTGCGGGTCACCCGCCTCGCGTCAGAGCGAAGCTGCCGTCACCTCGACGGGTACCCCGTTGAGCACGGCGGTACCCGACAGTGGTTCGATCAGCGAACTGTCGAGCAGCCTGTTGACATTGACCCCCGGTTGGGTGGCGGCAATGGACAGCCGCGTCTCCGGAACGGTGTGACCCCAGCCGTGGGGCAGTGACACCACGCCTGGGCGGATGGCGTCGGTGACCTCCACCGGCACTTCGAGTTTCCCACCCGGACCGGTGACCACCGCCGCGTCGGTCAATCCCAGTCTGGCGGCATCGTCGGGATGGACCTGCAGGGTGCAGCGATTGGTCCCGCCGGCCAGCGCGGGCAGATTGTGCATCCAGCTGTTGTTCGACCGCAGGTGCCGCCGACCGATCAGCAACATCTCGTTGGGGCGGCAGTGCAGCGACTCCAGCAGCCGTGGGACATCGGCGATGATCGGTGCCGGCGCCAATTCCACTGTGCCGGAGGGCGTTCGCAGTACCTCGGGGATGCGGGGCACAAGGGGGCCGAGGTCGACACCGTGCGGGTTGTCCTTGAGAAGCTGCAGATTCAGGCCGCCCCGGGCGGCGGGAGCCCCGGACCCGAACGCGTCGCCGAATGGGCCCAGTCGCAGCATCATGTCCAGCCGACGCTCATAGCCCGGTCCGTCGGGCAGCATCGCGATCAGGTCGGCCACCTCCCGCCCGGCGACCGGCGAGGCCGGGTCACTGACCTCCTTACCCAGAACAGCCGAAATGATCTGCTCGTCAACGAGTGTCGGATGGGCGTCGACCCCGGCGCCCACAATGCCCAGCATCAGGCGGCAGATGATGTCCACCTCGTCGGGACGACCTGCAGGCAGTGCGAACACCGGCGATGAGTAGCGGGCAGTGTTGTGCACCGCGGTGTTCGACAGGGCCACGTCGAAGTGCGGGCTGTAGGACGGCGGTGGCGGCGGCAGGATGACGTCGGCGTGCCGCGTCGTCTCGTTGAGGTAGGGGTCGATCGACACCATGAAGTCCAGCGAATCCAGTGCGGCGGCGAGCCGGTCGCCGTCGGGTGCGGAGAGCACCGGATTGCCGGCGAGGGTCACCAGCGCGCGGATTTGGCCGTTACCGGGGGTCTCGATCTCCTCGGGCAGCAGTGCGGTGGGCAGTTCGGAGAGCACCTCGGGGTGGCCGGAGACCCGGCTGTGCCAGCGGCCGGTCAGGAAGCCCCGGCCCGGACGTGCGGGTCGGGGCGCCGTGCCGACCGGTGAGGTGGCGAACATCGCCCCGCCGGGGCTGTCCAAGTTGCCGGTCACCACATTGACCACATCCACCAGCCAGCTGGTGAGGGTGCCGAACTGCACGGTCGACGTGCCGATGCGCCCATAGACCGCGGTCCGCGGGCCGGCGGCGATATCGCGGGCCAGTTCCCGTATCTGGTCCGCGGCCACCCCGCAGTGCCCGGCAACCGCCTCCGGCGGGAATTCCAGCGCCACAGCCCGGACCTGCTCTACACCGCTGACCCGGCCGCCCAGCGTACCCAGCGCGGGGTCCGCCAGGCTCTCCTCGAAGAGCACGTTGACCACCGCGAACAGCAACGCCGCGTCGGTACCCGGGCGGGGGGCGATGTGCCGATCGGCGAGCTCGGCGGTGCGGGTCCGATTGGGGTCGATAACCGTCACGCGGCCGCCCCGGCGTTTGAGGGCTTTGAGTTTTCCGCCGAAATCGGCTGCAGTGGCGACGCTTCCGTTGGACACCAGCGGGTTGGCGCCGATCACCACCAGATGGTTGGTGCGGTCGACATCGGGCACGGTGAAGGCCAGCGGATTGCCGAACAGGTAGCCGCAGGAGACGTGCTTGGGCATCTGGTCGAGTGTGCTCGCCGAGAACACCTGACGGGTCTTCAATGTGCGCACCAGTTGGGGGGCGTAGAGCGCGCCGGCGATGGTGTGTGCGTTGGGGTTGCCGAGGTAGACCCCGATTCCCGCACCGTCGCGGGCCGCGATTCGGCCCAGCCCGGCGACCGCGGTGACCAGCGCCTCGTCCCAACTCGCCTCGACCAGTTCGCCGTCTCGGCGCACCAGTGGGGCGCGTAGCCGGTCGGGGTCGTTGTCCAACTCGGCGAAACTGGCGCCCTTCGGGCAGATGTAACCGTGGCTGAACACGTCGTCGCGGTCACCGCGCGCGCCGGTAACCCGTCCGTCGTCGACCGTCAGAACCAACCCGCAGGTCGCCTCGCACAGTGGACAGATACGCAGTGCGGTGCGGCTCACCTTGTCACTGTGCGCCTCTGTGGTTCGGCAGGCAACCCCGGGTTGTTCAGTCGCAGACCGCGCCGCCGGCGGCCGAACCGACCAGGCGGCGGTACTTGGCCAGTACACCGGTGGTGTACCGCGGCGGTGGTGGAGTGAATCCCACTGCACGGGAGGCGAATTCGTCCGCATCGACCAGGACGTCAAGGGTCTGACTGGCGACGTCCAGACGAATCCGGTCGCCGTCGCGCAGGAACGCGATGGGCCCGGCGTCGACGGCCTCCGGCGCGATGTGCCCCACGCAGAGTCCGGTGGTGCCGCCGGAGAACCGGCCGTCGGTCAGCAGCAGCACATCCTTTCCCAGCCCGGCGCCCTTGATCGCCCCGGTGATGGCGAGCATCTCGCGCATGCCGGGACCGCCCTTGGGGCCCTCGTACCGGATCACCACGACGTCGCCGGCGGTGATGGTGCCATCCGCGAGGGCGTCCATGGCCGCGCGTTCGCCGTCGAAAACTCTTGCGGTGCCCTCGAACACGCTGGAGTCGAAGCCGGCGGACTTCACCACTGCGCCGTCGGGCGCCAGCGACCCGTGCAGGATCGTGATGCCGCCGGTTGGGTGGATGGGATTGGTCAGCGCCCGCAACACCTTGCCATCGGGGTCGGGCGGGGAGATGTGGGCCAGGTTCTCGGCCATCGTCCGGCCGGTGACGGTGAGCACGTCCCCATTCAGCAGTCCGGCGTCGAGCAGGGCCTTCATCACCACGGGCACGCCACCGATGCGGTCGACGTCGTTCATCACGTGCGAGCCGAACGGTTTGACGTCGGCGAGGTGCGGCACCTTGGCGCCGACCCGGCTGAAGTCGGCCAGTGACAACTCGACCTGCGCCTCGTGGGCGATGGCCAGCAGGTGCAGCACGGCGTTGGTGGACCCGCCGAACGCCATCACCACCGCGATGGCGTTCTCGAATGCCTCTTTGACCAGGATGTCGCGGGCGGTGATGCCGCGGCGCAGCATGTCGACGACGGCGATCCCGCTGCGTCGGGCGTAGCCGTCGCGTCGGCGGTCGGTGGCCGGTGGTGCGGCGCTGCCGGGCAGCGAAAGCCCCAGCGCCTCACCGGCACTGGCCATCGTGTTCGCGGTGTACATACCGCCGCAGGCACCCTCGCCCGGGCAGATCGCCCGCTCGATGGCGTCGACGTCCTCCCGGCTCATCAATCCGCGCGCGCAGGCGCCGACCGCCTCGAAGGCGTCGATGATGGTGACCTCGCGCTCGGAGCCGTCGGACATCTTGGCCCAGCCCGGAAGGATCGACCCGGCGTAGAGGAACACCGCGGCCAGGTCCAGGCGCGCGGCGGCCATCATCATCCCCGGCAGCGACTTGTCGCAGCCGGCCAGCATGACCATGCCGTCCAGGCGCTCCGCCTGCATCACGGTCTCCACGCTGTCGGCGATGACCTCCCGCGACACCAGTGAGAAGTGCATACCCTCGTGTCCCATCGAGATACCGTCGGAGACGGAGATGGTGCCGAACTTCATCGGGAACCCGCCGGCCTCGAACACCCCCTCCTTCGCGGCGTCGGAGAGCCGGTCCAGCGAGAGGTTGCACGGGGTGATCTCGTTCCACGACGACGCCACGCCGATCTGCGGCTTGGCGAAGTCGTCGTCTCCCATGCCTACGGCCCGCAGCATCCCCCGGGCGGCGGCCTTCTCCAGACCGTCGGTCACGTCGCGGCTGCGGGGCTTGATATCGGGAGTGTCGGTCACGGAGCCAGTATGGCCTGTCGGGGCCTGAACCGGGACGGCGGGGATACCCCCGAGGGGTACGAGGTACGGTGGTGGGATGGCGCATGGCTATTCGGCCGACAAGGAGAACTATGCGCGGCGGCTGAGCCGCGTTGAGGGCCAGGTCCGCGGTATCGGCAAGATGATCGCCGAGGACAAGTACTGCATCGATGTGCTGACCCAGATCAGCGCCGTGACCAGTGCGTTGCAGTCAGTGGCGCTGGGCTTGCTCGACGAACACCTCAAACACTGCGTCAGTCAGGCCGTCGCCGAGGGGGGCGAAGATGCCGAGCGCAAACTGGCCGAAGCCTCCGCGGCGATCGCCCGCCTGGTGCGTTCGTAGCCCCGCCGCTGAGTACCCCACCCGCGCCGCCGCCGATCTCGGCCCCATCTCGATGTGGTCTCCTCCGGCGTCAGGGGGTTTTGCCGCCCGGTTTCGATGACTAGCGTGAAGGTCTGCCCGACTGCACCATGACGGCCGGCGACGCCGCCGTACCTCCGACCGGCCCGTGGACGCCACGGGTCGGGCTTTCGCTGGGCGTGCTCGCGGCCGCGGCGTTCATCTATGTGACCGCCGAGATCATGCCGGTCGGCGCGTTGCCCGCCATCGCCACCGATCTGAACGTCAGCGTGGCGGTGGTGGGGACCCTGTTGGCCAGCTATGCGCTGGTCGCCGCGGTGGCTACGGTGCCGCTGGTGCGCTGGACCGCGATGTGGCCGCGCCGGCGCACCCTGTTGTTCACCTTGGTCAGCCTGACGGTGTCTCAGGTGATCTCTGCGTTGGCACCGACATTTGCGGTGTTGGGCCTGGGACGGGTGCTGTGCGCGCTCACCCACGGGCTGATGTGGTCGGTGATCGCGCCGATCGGGGTGCGCTTGGTGCCCGCCACCCACGCCGCCCGAGCCACCATGGCCGTCTACGTGGGAACCGGTTTGGCGCTGGTGGTCGGCAGCCCGTTGACCGCGGCGATGAGTGGGCTGTGGGGCTGGCGTCCTGCCGTCGCCGTGATCGCCGGGGCGGCCGCCGCGGTGACGCTGGCGGCCAGACTGGTGTTGCCGCCCATGGCGCTGCCCCTCAACGCTGGACCGGATGGCGTTCCGCGCCGGCCGTGGCACCAGCAGAACCGGGCGCTGTTGATGATGTGCCTGCTGACCCTGGTGGGGGTCACCGGTCATTTCATCTCCTACACCTTCATCGTGGTGATCATCGGCGACATCGTCGGAGTGACCGGAGTCGGCCTGGCCTGGCTGCTGGCCGCCTACGGGGTGGCGGGGCTCATGACGATGGCCCTGTTGGCCAAGCCGGGTGACCGTCATCCGTGGCTGGCGGTGGTCGGGTGCCTGGCTGTATTGACCGTGGTCCTGGCATTGCTGGCAGCTCTGGGGTTCATCGGCGGCGGACCTGCCGCGATGGTCGTCATCGGCAGTGCAGCGATCATCGGCTGGGGCGCGACGGCGACCGCCATCCCCCCGATGCTGCAGTCCGCCGCGATGCGCCATTCGCCGTCGGATCCCGACGGTGCCTCCGGGCTGTATGTGGCGGCCTTCCAGGTCGGAATCATGGCGGGATCGCTGATCGGCGGCGTTCTGTACGAGCACGCCGGTGAGCCCGCGATGCTGGCCACCTCGGCGGTGTTCATCGCGGTCGTGCTCGCGGCCGTGCTCACCGGTCCCAACCTGTTCGCCAGGGCACAGTAACGCCGCTCGCCGGTGACGCGATCAACCGGGAAACGACCTGCTCAGGAACCTGAAGCGGGCCGCGGTGGCGGTCTGCCGGGGAATCCGGATGCGTGCGTTGTGTCAGACTGGAGCGGTCGTGATGACGGGAGGATTTGTGGTGATGCGGGTCAAAGGCGTTCTTGCGGGCGCCCTGTGTGTTCTCGGCGTGGCGAGCGCAGGTCTCGGCGCCGGGCCGGCGTTGGCCGATCCCGACCCGGCGCCGGTGGATCCGCAGTTGGTGGACATGGCACCGATTCCGGTCGAGCAACCACCGGTCGAGCTTCCTCCTCCGCCGCCGCCGATGCCCGGCGACCTGGCCGCACCTGGTGATGTTCCCGATCCCGCCGCGCCCCCGGCCACTCCGGTGGCCGTGCCGCAGGCGACATCCACCGGCCCGGTCAGGGGTCAGAATCCCGCGCCCTTCACCGGCGAACCCGTCTTTGCGCCGCCGAGCTTCAACCCGGTCAATGGCTCTACTGTCGGTGTGGCCAAGCCCATCATCATCAACTTCCAGCGGCCGATCGCCAATCGCGCGATGGCCGAGGACGCGATACACATCTCATCGGTTCCTGCTGTTCCCGGCGCGTTCTACTGGACCACCGACACTCAGGTGCGGTGGCGCCCGTACAGCTTCTGGCCGGCCGGCACCTCGGTCACCATCGACGCCAGCGGGGTGCGGTCCAGCTTCAAGGTCGGTGAGTCCCTGGTGGCGACGATCGACGACAAGACCCATCAGATGACGGTGACCCGCAACGGCAAGGTGGAAAAGACCTTCCCGGTGTCGATGGGGATGAACGACGGCAAGCACGAGACCAAGAACGGCACCTACTACGTGCTGGAGAAGTTCCCCGACATCGTGATGGACTCCTCCACCTATGGCGTCCCGGTGAACTCGGCCAACGGCTACAAGATCAAGGTGCAGTGGGCCGTTCGGATCGACAACAGCGGCGGCTTCGTGCACGGCGCCCCGTGGTCGGTGGCCGATCAGGGCAAGCGCAATGTCAGCCACGGCTGCATCAACCTCAGTCCGGCCAACGCCAAGTGGTTCTACGACAACTTCGGCAGCGGCGACCCGGTTGTCGTGAAGAACTCTCTCGGCGGTTTGTACACCACACCGGACGGTGCCGACGACTGGCAGTGGCAGCTGTACTGACCCGGGTGGCCAGACGGGGTCAGTTCCAGATCCGCACCCGTTGCGCGGGTTCGAGGTACAGCGCGTCGCCCGGCGTGACCTCGAAGGCGTCGTAGAACGCGTCGATATTGCGGACCACGCCGTTGCACCGGAACTCCGGTGGTGAGTGCGGATCGACGGCGAGCCGTCGGATGGCCTCGGCGCTGCGGGTCTTCGCCCGCCAGACTTGAGCCCAGCCGAACAACACGCGCTGCTCTCCGGTCAGCCCGTCGATCACCGGCGCGGGCCGCCCACCCAGGGACAAGCGATAGGCCAGCAACGCGATCGACAGGCCGCCCAGATCACCGATGTTCTCTCCCACCGTGAACGCCCCTTGAACGTGGGGCGGGTCGGCTTGTGCACTGAGCTCGCGCGGCACGAACGCGTCATACTGGGCGATCAATGCGGCGGTGCGTGTGGTGAACTCGGCTCGGTCGGCATCGGTCCACCAGTCGACCAGATGGCCCTCGCCGTCGTACTTGGAGCCCTGGTCGTCGAACCCGTGTCCGATTTCGTGTCCGATGACCGCACCGATCCCGCCGTAGTTGGCGGCATCGTCGGCGGCGGCGTCGAAGAACGGTGGCTGCAGGATCGCTGCGGGGAATACGATCTCGTTCATCCCCGGGTTGTAGTACGCGTTCACGGTCTGCGGCGTCATGAACCACTCGTCGCGGTCCACCGGCCCGCCCAGCTTGCCGAGTTCCCGGCCGAGTTCCAGCTCCGAACCACGAATCACATTGCCGTACAGATCATCCCGGGCAATCGCTAGATTCGAGTAGTCGCGCCACTTCGCCGGGTAGCCGATCTTCGCGGTGAATTTGTCCAGCTTCTCCAACGCCCGCAGGCGGGTCTGCGGTGTCATCCAGTCCAGGTCGCTGATGCTCACCCGATAGGCCTCGCGCAGGTTGGCGACCAATTCGTCCATCCGGGTCTTGGCCTCCGGGGGGAAATGCCGTTCGACGTACAACCTGCCGACGGCGTCGCCCATCAGGCTGTGCACCAACGACACCCCGCGCTTCCAGCGGTCCCGGATCTGCTCGGTGCCGCTCAGGATCCGGCCGTAGAAATCGAAGTCCTCGGCCACCAGTGCCGCGGTCAGCACCGACGCCCGGGCATGGATCAGCCGCCAGCGGGCCCAATCCTGCCAGTCGGCGAACTCTGCACCACTCCACAGCGTGGCGAACGCAGTCAGGTAGTCCGGTTGGCGCACGATGACTTCGGTGAGGGCGTGTCCGGAGTCGGACAGCTCCGGACCCGTCAGCGCGGCCAGCCAGCCCGCCCAGGGGAAACCGGGTGCCTCGAGGGAGATGTCGGCGAACTCCCGCAGGTTGTAGGTCGCCTCGGCGTCGCGACGACGCACCACATCCCAGTGGCCGGCAGCCAGTTTGGTCTCCAGTGCGACGATCCGGCCGGCTCGCTCTGCGTACTCGTCGGGCGAACCCCCGAAGACGCAGGCGAACATCCGGGCGATATGGCCGGGGTAGGCGCCCAGGATGGCGGCGTGCTGCTCATCGAGGTAGTAGGACTCGTCCGGCAGGCCCAGACCGGACTGGCTCAGGTGGATCAGGTAACGGGAGGAATCCTTGGAGTCGGTGTCGACGTAGAGCCCCACCGCGCCGCCGACGGCCGTTCGCTGCAGCCTGCCGACGACGACGCCGAGGGCGGTCGGGTCGGTGGCGCGGTCGATCAGTTCCAGTTCGTCGAGAAGTGGTGCCAGGCCACGGCGTTCGATGGCCTCCTCGTCGAGGAAACTGGCGTACAAGTCGCCGATGCGCTGCTCGTCGGGGTGGTGCGGGTCGGATGACCCGGCCCTGGTGATGATCGCCCGAACCTGTTCTTCGGCGCGGTCGTGGAGTTCCCGGAACGCCCCGTCGGTCGCCCGGTCGGCGGGGATCGAGTAGCCGTCCAGCCAGCGCCCGTTGACATGGCCGAAAAGGTCATCCTGCGGGCGGATCGCCGGATTGCGGTGGGCTAAATCGATCCCGGAGTCGATCCCGGTGAGTGCGTCGGGCCGGGCGCTGTCGGGCTGAGTCTCTACCGTCACGACACCATCCTTACCACGCCCGGTAGCGTGCCCAGCATGTCCGAGCCCGCCGCTGAGCACGCTGCCGAGCCCAGGCTCGACCCGCCGGAGGACTCACCCACCTGGACGATCTTCGGGATCGCCTCGGCGGTACTCGCCGTGGTTGCGGTCGCGGCACTGGTCCTGACCGCGGTGCTGTGGTCGGGTCATCGGAAGGCCGCCGACGAACGGGACTATGAGGGTCGGGCGATGCAGGCGGCTGCGGACTGGACCGGTGTCCTGATCAACATGAATGCCGACAACGTCGAGGACAGTCTCAGACGCCTGCGTGACGGAACCGTCGGAGGGCTCAACACCGGATTCGAGGCGTCCATCGCCCCGTACCGCGATGTGGTCCAGACGCTGGAGTCCCGGACGGTGGGTGAGGTCGAGTCGGTGTCGGTGGAGTTCGTGCACCACCAGCTCGACACCCGGCCCGGCCAGCAGCCGACCGCATCGGCCGGCCCGCTCGATCCGTCGTGGCGGACCTGCACCGTCCTGGTCGTCGCGACCTCGGTCAGCGAGAACGCCGGCAGCAAGCCCACGACGGTGAGGTGGAACCTGCGGCTGGGTGTTTCCGAGGTCGACGGCACGCCGAGAATTTCCCGCTTGGAGTCGGTCCGATGAGGAACGCTGCCCGGGTGCTGGCCTTCGATGTGGCCGCGCCGCTGGCCGCGATCGCCGGGCTGCTGGTGATCGGGCTGATGCTGGGCTGGCCACTGTGGTGGGTTTCGGTCTGCTCCATGCTGTGTCTGCTGGTGGTGCAGGCGATGGTGGTCAACGTCGTGCTGTACCGCCGGGACGCGGTGACCATGGGCACAGACGATGACGCTCCCGGACTCAGGTTGGCGGCAGTTGCTCTGGCGGCCGCCGTGCTGGTGGTGGCGACGGTGGTCGGCTACAACCGGTGGACGCTGGCCGACCGGGCCTTTGATCGGGATGCCGCCGAGGTGGCTCGGATTGCCGGTGTCGTCGCCGAAGCCAGCGCGACCTTCTCGGCCTCGGATCCCACCTCGGCACTGGACCGGGCGGCCGCAGAAATGGTGCCCGAAACCGCCGCGGCGTTCCGGGCGCAGTTCGGGCCGACGGTGGCCGATCTGGCCAAGCGGAACGTCACCGCGCAGGCGCGCACCATCTCAGCAGGTCTGGAGGCGCTCAGCCCGACGGCGGCGAGCGTCGCCGTGCTCATCCGTGCGACCCAGAGCGTTCCCGGCAAGGAGCCCAGTACGGCGGTGCTGCCACTCCGGGTCGCGTTGTCCCTGCAGGACGACGCCTGGAAGGTCGTCGACGTCACCCCGATCACGTCGTCGAGGTGATGCCGGCTAATCGAATGCCGAACCGGTGTCGACGTTCTCCGGTACACCCGCCGATGAACGCTCTTCGGGCGGCTGGGCCCGGATCTTGGCGAACCGGTCCGACAATCGCCGCATGCGGATCATCAGCGAGGCCGGCGGACTGGTTCGCGCCTCCAGGAAGTCGGTCAACTCGGTGGGGGTCACCCCGATGCGGGAGGCGAACTCCGACTCGCTGAGCCCGGAACGCTCCTGCAGAAGCAGCACGTGGCGCGCGGCTTCGGCGCGCTCATTGGCCTCCAGATGGTTGCGGGCGCGCGTCAGAACCTCGGTCAGTGCGAACGAGATGCCGTACGGCGCGGCGCTTTCCAGCACCTCCTCCACCTGGCGCGCGGTGCGGCCATAAGGGTCTCGCTTGATGGCCAGGACGATCCGCTGCCAGACGGCGATGTCGCCACTCTCCAACGCAGCGCGGATCGCCACGGTGGGCCAGAACTCCACCGGCCGGTCTTCGACCGGGTGCTCCGTCGGACGGCTCAACTCGGCTCCTCCAGCATTGCGACCGCGAGCGCCAGGCATCGCTGCCGGACAGTGTCCCACTCGCCGGTCGGCCAGGGGTCGGTCTGCGCCCCGTCGTCGGGCTCGGTCGGTTTCGGATCGGCGAGACGGCGCACCAATTGGGTGGCGATCCAGCGCCGTTGCGGGCGACCCGAACTGTAGTAGCGGTCGATGTCGGCCAGGACCATCGCGGCGTTCTCCAGCCCGATCGACTCCGTCAGAGCCGCCAGTTCGGCGTAGTCGGCATGGCCGTTGCGGCACAGCACCAGGTAGCTCTTGAGCCGTAGGGTCTCGGCCCCCGTGGGGATCTGCAGGCGATCCCCGCTGGGCAACTGGACGTTGGTGGTCTCCACCGGGCTGCGGCGGGCCACGGCGGCGTCGGTCTCCAGTGCATCCAGGGCCACCGCGAGCCGGCCCCGCCACACCGTCACCGGGTGCACGGTGCCGCCTCGGGTCTCCGGCGAGCCGGTCGGCACCCGCAACCGGGTGCCGGTCAGCCGGCGGACGGCGGCAGATCCGGCGCCGCCGCGGGCTCCGGTCCGGAGATCATCGCCGCCGTGTACCGCACCGGCGAACGCCGCGCAGCCACGCAGCGCCACGGGGTCGGCGACGCAGATGGCGTCGGGTGCCATCTGCTTGAGCCGCGCGGCGCCCTTGAGAACCATGCGGAGATCGGCTGCCGGCGGCGGCACCGCCGACAGTTCGTCGGGTAAGACGACCAGCCCGCCGAGGTCCAGCTTGGGTAGCGGCCGGTCGAAGTCCACCGACGGCAGTATCCGCTCCAGCCACGCCGGCAGCCACCAGTTCCACCGGTCGAACACCGCCATCAGGGCCGGGACCAGCACCATCCGCACGATCGTGGCATCGACCGCGATCGCCACCGCGCAGGCCACCCCGAGTTGGGCGACCAGGGGCATGCCCGCGAATGCGAACCCGATGAACACCGCGATCATGATCAGCGCCGCGCTGGTGATGGTCCGCGCGCTGGTGGACACCCCATAGGCGACCGCGTCGCGGGTGTCGCCCGACTGCAGGTAACGCTCCCTGATTCGGGTCAACAGGAAGATCTCGTAGTCCATCGACAACCCGAAGGTCATCGCGAGCACCAGGGGCGGGATGGTGCTGTCGATCGAATTGATCGGCTCGAAACCGAGAGCCTCCAGCCAGCCCCACTGGAACACCACCACCAGGCTCCCGTAGGCGGCCGCCACCGAGAGCACCGTCATCAGGACGCCCTTGAGTGCCAGCACGACCGATCGGATCGAGATCAGCAGCATGATGAACGCGATCATCGACACAAAGGCGAACACCAACAGTTGGGTCTGGGCCACCCGGTCGTCGAAATCCTTGATCAGGGCCGTCGGCCCGCCGATGGCGATGTTCGCGCCGGAATCGGTCACCTCCGGCAAACCGGGCAGGGTGGCCCTCAGCCAGTCAATGGTGTCGCGGGCGCGCATCTCCTCGGGGTCGACGGCGAGCACCGCCGACAACAGTGCGCTGCGGTTGTCGTCGGCGAACACCGGGGGAGCAACCGAGACGATATTGACCGCCCGTCCGGTGGTCTTGGCGACGGCGTCCAGTGCCGGGGCGTTCCGTGGATCGTTGGCGTCGGCGTCGGGGAATGTGACCAGGATCCGCACCGGGCCGAGGGCGCCCGGACCGAGTGCCTGGGCGGCCGCCGCGACACCGCCGCGGATCTCGTGAGATGACGGGAACTGCCGCTGCATGCTGTTGCCCAAGACCATCGAGAATGCCGGCGTGGCGAAGAGCAGTAACACGGCAGTGGCCGCCGCCGCGGATACCCATGGCCGGCGCATCACGGCGCCGACCCACCGGGTCCAGAATCGCGACCGGGTGGACTCCGGGCGTCGCGACCAATGCAGTAACGCCGAGCGGCGGGCCGCGGCGCGGCCGACGGTGGCCAGCACCGCCGGTATCAGCGTCGTCGAGGTCAGGACCGAGAATGCGACCGCCAGCACCGCCCCGGTGGCCATCGACACCAGCACCGGGGTGTCGATCAGAAAAATCCCGGTCAACGATGCGATCACGGTGAGCCCGGAGAGCACGACCGCCAGACCGGAGGTGGCCATCGCCGCATCTGCGGCCTGGTCGGGGTCGCGTCCGGCCCGCAACTCCTCGCGGTAACGCATCAGGATGAACAGCGAGTAGTCCACGGCCAATGCGATGCCGAACATCGACACCGTCGACGTGACGAACACCGACATCGGCGTGATGCTGGCCAGCAGGTAGACGACTCCCATGGTCACCGCGACGGTGAAGACGCCCAGCGTCAGCGGGATCGCCGCGGCCGCCAGCGAACCGAACACCACGACCAGCACAATCAGCACTATCGGCAGGTTCCAGCGCTCGGCGGCGGCGATATCGCGCTTGGTGCTGGTCTGTGCGGCCGCCCCGAGTGCGCCCTGGCCGATGACGTACAACCGGACCCGGCCGTTCTCCGTCGTACCCGGTCGGTCGCCCTGGACACCGATGGCGGCGCGCAGTTGCCGGGCCACGTCAACCGCACCGGTGTTGTTGAAGTCCAGCCGCAGTGAGACCACGTAGGGCCGGTCCGGCGCCGGTGGCGGCTGAAGCGGGTTGGGCACCAGGGTCAGGCTGGGCACCTGACGGGCGGCCTGCTCCAACTGGGCGACCGCGGCGTTCATGTCGTCATAGGTCGCGTCTGCCCGGGGGGCGGCCACCAGCGCGAGCGGGGAAGCACCCTGTTGGGGGTAGTGGTCCTCGAGTTCGTACTGCACCCGCAGCGATTGCGAACCGTCGACATCGAACCCGCCGCCGGTCAGGTTGCCCGATGCGGTGAGGGCGAGGACGACCGACGGCACCAGCGCCAACAGCCAACAGCCGAACACCAGCCAGCGGTGTCTGCGCAGGCTGCCGCTCAGGCGCATCATGAACTGCTGGATGGCGAACTCCCCGCACGTGGCATTGAATCACCGAGAGACTCCGAGCCTACCGCAGTGCCTACCGCAGTCGGCTGGACGTCTCCTGGACCCGCCGGGGTCCCGGTCTGTCCTAGGATGAGTTCACCTGAAGGATGATCGGCGAGGAGTGAGGAGCCGCAGTATGCGCAGTCTGGATGGCCGGAAGGCCCGTCGGGTCATGATCGCCGCGCTCGGCGCCGGTGCCGCCGTTGGTCTCATGGCCACCGCCCCATCGGCGGCGGCCGTGCCCCCCAACTGCACTGCTGCCGATCTGGCCGGGGTGTCCGCCGGGGTGTCCGCGGCGACGTCGGCGTACCTGTTCACTCATCCTGACGTGAACGCGTTCTTCACCGGGCTGGAAGGTAGCCCGCGCGACGAACTGCGGGATCAGATCAAGCAGTACTTGGATGCCAACCCGCAGGTCAAGGACGAACTCGCCGGGATCCGTCAGCCTCTGGTGGATCTGAAGGACCGTTGCGGCGAGGATGACGCGGATCTGGGGATGCCCGACTCCTAACGGTGCGCGGCTGACCGCGCGGCGACCAGGCGCGCCGCCACGAGCTGTGCGACGGTCCGCCAACCCAGCAGTAACGCTCCGGTGACCAACGTCGCCACCAGGATGAAACTGGCCGCTACTCCGCCGCCGAGGCCGGCCCGTACGGCCATTCCGATGGCGACGGTTCCGACCCATACGGTGAGGCCGGTCGGGGCCACCGCCGCCGGTCGTCGCCAACCGCGGGACAGCAGCCAGGCGACCACCAGGCCGATCAGGAACGGTCCGGCTGTCTGGGCCACCCCGGTCACCGTGACGGCTTCGGAGTGGTTTCGCCGGCCGACAGAGACGAAGAGCAGAACGCACAGCACGTCGGCCGCGAAAGCCGCCGCCGTGCGGACGCCGGCCCCGGCGGATGTTCCGTTGGTCGATTCACTGGCCATGGATGTATCCAACCGTGCTCAACTGTGGCCCTCCGCCCGGCCCTCGGCTGGTGGTTTCTCCGCGGCGGTAAGTTCGTCGATCGCGGTGGGCGTTTCCGACAGGGACTGCCGGATCGGCGTCCCGGTGCGGAACATGAAGAAGAACACCACCCAGCCGATCGCCGAGATGAAGATCCAACTCACCAAGCGGTAGATCAGCATGGCCGAGATGGCGTCCGGCAGGGCCATCCCACTGGACACCAGACCGGGCACCAGGACCGCTTCGACCACCAGCAGACCGCCCGGCATCAGCGGGATGGCGCCGACCGCCCGGGCCGCCGCGTAGGCCACCGTCAGGCCGGCCAGCGAGGGGTGCCCGCCGGCGGCGAATGCGGCGAACAGCAGACAGCCGACATCGGCGACCCAGTTGAACAGGGACCATCCGAACGCCTCGCCGAGCGTCCGCCGGTCCAGGCTCACCGATTCCAGTTGGGTCAGGGTGGACCGCCACCGGCGCAGACCGGTGCCGTCGGGCTTGCCGCGCACCGAGTTGACCCAGCCCAGCACCCGGACACCGATACCGTCGATGAGTTCGGGCCGGGTCGCCACAGCCTGAGCCAGCAGCAGCAGCGTCACGAACCCGCCCAGGGTGAACAGCAGGGAAAAGGGGTTGTCTTTGGCGCCCAGCATGAATGCACCGCTGAGGCCGAGCACTGCCAGGCCGACCACCTGCAACGCGCCGGACATCACCAGTTGCCAGGAGGCCACCACCGGGGAGGCGCCCCAGCCCCGTTGCTGGCGGTAGACGAAGGTCGCCGAGAGCACCGGACCGCCGGGCAGGGTGGTGCTCAAGGCGTTGCCCGCATAGAACGCCGCCTCCGAGCGCCATTGCCGCACCCGCACACCCGCCGAGCGCAACAGGGTCCGCTGGATCTGGGCGAAGCTGTGCATCGACATCATCGCGGCGACAATGGCCGCCAGCACCCACCAACCATTGGCGGTGATCAGTCTCAGCCAGGCCCGGGAGAGCTGATCCCATACCAGGGTGGCCTCGACCGTGAGCACCGCGACAGCGACACCGAGCACCGCCCAGCGCACCCACCAGTATCTGGGGCGCGGGCGCCGCCCGTGCCGGTGTGTGCCGTTGGGCGCCTCGGGGGCCACCGGTTCAGGGTAGCCGCGAGAGGTCCCGTTTCCGGCGTCTGCCGGTCTAGGGTGAGACGCATGTCGGCCGGGCAGGATTGCGATGGGGCAGTGAGATGTTCCGACGTCGACACCGCGGTCGATCCGGTGGTCCGGAAGGCGGCGGCGTGGGCCTGGCGGCTGCTGGTGATCTTTGCGGCGTTGGCCGCGCTGGTATGGCTGGCCAACCGCTTGAAGGTGATCGTCGTACCACTGGCGCTGGCCGTCATTCTCACCGCGTTGCTGCTGCCCGCGGTCGACTGGCTGGCCCGCCGCAGGGTGCCCCGCGGCGGGGCCGTTGCCCTGGTGCTGCTGACCGGATTCGCCGCATTCAGCGGAATCATGACTTTCGTTGTCAGTCAATTCATTTCGGGTCTGCCCGAGTTGACCGAACAGGTCACCCGCAGTATCGACAACGCGACGGCGTGGTTGATCGAAGGTCCCGCCCATCTCAGCCGCGAGCAGATCGACAGCGCCGGCGACGAGGTGGTCCGCGCCCTACGGGACAACCAGGAGAAACTCACCAGCGGCGCGCTGTCCACCGCGGCGACGCTCACCGAGATCGTCACCGGTGCGTTGCTGACGCTGTTCACGCTGATCTTCCTGCTCTACGGCGGCCGCAACATCTACGCCTTCGTCACCGGGATCATCCCGGCCGGCAGTCGCGACCGAGTCCGTGATGCCGGGCGGGCCGGGTTCGGCTCGCTGATCGGCTACGTGCGGGCGACGTTCCTGGTGGCACTGGTCGACGCCGTCGGAATCGGCGCCGGGTTGGCGATCATGGGTGTCCCACTGGCACTTCCCCTGGCGTCGTTGGTGTTCCTGGGCGCCTTCGTCCCATTGGTCGGTGCGGTGGTGACCGGGTTCCTCGCAGTGGTCGTGGCACTGCTCGCCAAGGGGTTCGTCTACGCCCTGATCGCGCTCGGGCTCATCATCGCCGTTCAGCAACTCGAGGCGCACGTACTGCAACCGGTGGTGATGGGCCGCGCGGTGTCGATCCATCCGCTGGCGATCGTGCTGGCCATCACCGCAGGCGCGGTGCTGGCCGGCATCGTGGGGGCGTTGCTGTCGGTGCCACTGGTGGCGTTCCTCAACAGCGCGGTCAGGGTCCTCGTCGCGCCCGACCCCGCCGCTGAGGCAGCCGAGATCGAAGCGGGCGACGGCACCCTCCTCGTTGCAGCCCGTCCGGATGCCCTACCGCCGGCGGAGACCGCCAACCCCCCCGTTGACCCCTCAGGCGGTTAGCAGGGTCGATCTGCTCAGAGCCGGCCCTCGCGGCGCAGCAGGTCCTGGGCGCTGACCCCACCGCTCTGCTTGCCGCGGGCGTTGATCTGCTCGGTGGCGGCTTCAGGGTCGCCGGGCCGGCTGATCGGGATGGCCCGGGTTTCCTCCGCCGAGAGCGGGTCGGCAGCCGGAATCTCCGTGGTCTTTCCGCCTGCGGGGAAAACCGTGGTCGCCTCATCCCGGTCGGTGTCGGCGGGGTGGACGGGATCCGGTGGTCGCTGCGGGGGCTGCTGGGAACCGGACTTCTTGTCGCGCAGTTCGCCGAGCCAGGAGCCGATGTCGCGGTCGTCGCGTGCCGGCTTGGCCGCCGCGAACCGGGTGGTGGGCGCCTCGGCTGTCGGATTGGCAGCCTCAGCCGGGCCGGCAGCGCCCGCCGGGGACGTCCGGGCGCCGGCCGTGACGAGCGACTCCTCCGGTTCGGACACGGTCTCCCGCTTTCGCTCGACCGGCAGGGTGGTCTCGCCCATGCCGATCTTGTGCTGGAGTCGTTTCATCCACTTCGGTGCCCACCAACAGTCATCACCGAGCAGTTTCATGATGGCCGGAACCAGGAACATCCGGACGATGGTGGCATCCAGCAGCAGGGCGATCAACAGACCGAACGCCAGGTACTTCATCATCACCAGGTCGGAGAACACGAACGCACCGGCCACCACGGCCAGTACCAGCGCGGCGGCGGTGATCAGCCGGCCGGTGGTGGCCGTTCCGATCCGGATCGCCTCGCTGGTGGACATCCCCTGCTCGCGGGCTTCCACCATGCGGGAGACCAGGAACACTTCGTAGTCGGTGGACAGTCCGTAGATGACGGCGATGATGAGGCCGATCATCGGGGCCATCAGGGGCTGCGGGGTGTAGTTCATCACCCCCGATCCGTGGCCCTCGACGAACATCCAGGTCAGCACGCCCATGGTGGAACCAAGTGTCAGCGCGCTCATCAGCGCCGCCTTGATCGGCAACACCAGCGAACCGAAGGCCAGGAACATCAGGATCGTGGTGGTGGTGATCAGTAGCAGCACCATCAGCGGCAGCTTGGCGAACAGGCTGTGGATGCTGTCCTGTTCGAGTGCGGGTGTCCCGCCGACGTAGAGCGTCACCCCCCGTGGTGGGGTGATCGACCGGAGTTCGTTGATCTTGCGGCTGGCGTCATTGCGGTTGACCAACCCGTTCTGGATCACCCGCACGGATGGATCCTTGGAGGCGCCGTCGAGGTACGGACGCTCCTTCCACATCGCATCGGGGTTGTTATCGGGGTCGGTGAACCCGCTGATCGCCATCGCCCGGCTGCGAACATCGGCCACCTGGGCGTCGGTGACGGGCTGACCGTCGTTGTTCTTCAGCACCAGGGTGATCGGCTCGGTGCGGAAACCCGGGAAGATCTTGTCGAACTCCTCCTGGGCCAGGCGCACGGAGTTGTCCGGCGGGAGGTACTTCTCGCTGATGCCGCCCAGGGACAAATGTCCCAACGGGATGATCAGCGCGATCATGAACAGCAGGATCGGGGCGGCGAACAACACCGGTCGCTTCATCACTCGGTTGACCAGCTTGCCCCAGAATCCGCTCTCGACCTCTTCGCGGGTCTTCGTCTTCTGGGTGCGCTCGGCCAGCCAGTTCAGCCACCAGTTGGTCGGCTTCCAGTTACGCAGGAACGGCACCCGGAGCAGGGTCCGCACCCCCAGCGCGTCCACGTTGGGACCGAGGATGCCCAGGATGGCCGGCAGCACGGTGATCGACAGCACCGCGGCGAGCATCACCGATGCGATGATCGCGTAGGTGATCGACTTCAGGAAGCCCTGCGGGAACAGCAGCAACGGCAGCGAGGACGCCACGATGATGACCGCGGAGAAGATCACCGTCCGCCCGGAGGTCATCACCGTTCGGCGCACCGCGGTGGGTGTGTCGTAGCCTTCGGCGAGTTCCTCCCGGAACCTGCTCACGATGAACAACCCGTAGTCCACCGCGATGCCGAGTCCGATCAGCGTCACGACCGGTTGAGCGAAGAAGTGGACCGGGGTCACCTCGGCAGTCAGCCGCATGATGCCCAGGGCGCCCAGGATCGACAGGCCACCGATGATCGCCGGGAGGCTGGCGGCGACCACCCCGCCGAAGACGAAGAACAGCAGCACCGCCACCAAGGGGATGGCGGCCACTTCGGCGCGTTGCTGATCGACGCCGATGGTGCCGGTGAGCTCATTCGCCAGCGGTTGCAGGCCCGCCAGTTTCACGTCGACACCGTCGATGGCGAAGCTGTCCTTCACCTTCTTGTAGTTGTTCAGAATGGTGTCGTCGTCATTGCCCTTGAGCTGAATCGACATGAAGGCGTGCTTCTTGTCGTCGTCGGCCATGTTGGACAGCAATTCGGGACTCTTGAAGTAGCCGATGGCCCGCAGAATCTCGTCGGGGTGATCCCGTTGAGCGGCGTCGAGGTTGTCCAGAATCTTCTTGCTGAACTCCGGATCGTCGACGGTCTTACCGTCCGGGGCGGTGTAAATGGCGACGATGTGGCCGGAGGTGTCCCGCCCGTAGGCGCCGTCGGCGATCAGCGAGGCTTTCACCGACTGGCTGCCCTCGTCGTAGAAGCCGCTCTGCGTGACGTGCTTACCCAGGCTCATCCCGAAGATGCCGCCGGCGATGGACAACGCCACCATCAGCGCGATAACAATGTAGCGATACCGGTAGACGGTTCGACCCCACCAGGCGAACACTTGAACTCCTTAACTAAAGAAAATCTGCGACAAGTATGGGCCGGGGCCGTCGTCCCGTCACGGGCGCGAACTCAGCAGCGAGGACAACGGACGGAACGGCTGTAGCCAGGCACCTTCTTCCGGTAGCGAATCCAGGCCGATTCGCGGCAACGGCTCTCGGAAGACATGCGGAATGTCTTCCAAGTCGACGAATTCCAAACTATCCGACGCTAACGCCCAGCTGGCATGTTCGCGAAATCCCAGCACGCTGACGGGGATGCCCGATCGGGCGATGTCTTCCAGTGGGGTGCGGAATGCCTGGCCGTCTGCCGAGGCCACCAGGAGCGCGGCGAGGCCCTGCTCGCGGCGCAGGTCGATGTGGGCGAGCATGTCGGCGTCGACGTCGCTGTCCTCGTCGACCTTCGGTTTGGCGAAGACCGCGAATCCCACGTTCCGCAGCGCCTCGACCCACGGCCGGACGACCTCGGCGCTTCCGGGTGCGATGTTGGTGAACACCGTTGCCTCCGGCTCCAATGCGGCTTCCGGGTCCTGAGCAGCCAGTTCCGCGGTTCGAGCCAGCAGCCATCGGCCGAGCGCGTCGAACCGGGGCCGGTGTGCCGCGGTGGGCCGTCCGCCGAGTATCGAACCCAGGCCCATGTCCAGGTTGGGGGCGTCCCACACCAGCAGCACCCGCCGGACCGCGAGCCGTCGGGTTTCCCCCGGCGCACTGGCGTCGGTGTCCTGTGCCTCCTCGATCACGGTCACGGTTCTCGGCCCCCTCAGATCCGGACCCAGATGAGTTCGGTCACCGCGCTGCCGGCCTGGCGGGCCTTCATCTCGTATTTGGTGGGCGGGCGTTCGATGGAAATCGGCAGTCCGCCGTGACCGGGAGGTGCCGCGAGCTCGGCCGGAGTCGCCCGCCGCAAACGCGGCTCGGCATCGCCGGCAGCGGCGATCTGCTCGGCATAGCCGGCATGGTCGGTGGCCGCGTGCAGAACACCCCCGCTGCGCAACCGGTCGGCGATCAGGGCCATCATGTCCGGTTGCAGCAGCCGGCGCTTGTGGTGCCGGGACTTCGGCCAGGGGTCGGGGAAGAACACCCGCACCCCGGTCAGCGAACCGAAGCTCACCAGCTGTTCCAGGACGTCAACCCCGTCGCCCCGGATCAGCCGGATGTTTGTCACGGCGTCGCGATCGATGCCGTTGAGCAGTTGGGCCAGGCCGCGGCGATAGACCTCGACGGCGATGACGTCCAGGTCGGGCTCGGCTTTGGCCATCGCCAGAGTCGAGGTACCGGTTCCGCAGCCGATCTCGACCAGCAGGCCGCCGGGGGCGACGCGACCGAACCAGGTCGCGGTGTCCAGCGGCTCGGGCGGTCCGGCCGGGTCGTCGGCGACCGCCTGCCGCCCCAGTCGCGGCCACAACCTGCCCCACACTTCCTGCTGGGAGTCGGTGAGCGCCGCGCGCCGGGACCGAAAGCTGGTCACCCGGCGGGCGCGGTGGGCGCCGTCCGGCGCCAGAGCG
>JAGQTS010000374.1 GCA_020438895.1 Mycobacterium sp. | reverse complement strand
CTCGCCATCGCCGTCGCCATCGCCACATATGGGGCCACCTCCGGGCAGGCCCTCGCCGGCGTCGTCGGCCCCCTCATCGAAGTTCCGGTCCTCGTCGCCCTGGTCTACGTCTCCCTGGCGTTGCGGCAGCGGTTTCACCCGGCGGATGGCCCCGCACCGGCGCCGGATGTCAGGAATCGGGGGGTCGGCCAGTAGCCACCTCGTCGTTGGAGAGCAGCGGCGGGCGCATCGCCGGGGTGACCAGAAACCTACGCAACCGATTGTCGGACTCGCGGAACAAGCACCCCATCGTGGCGAGGTTGCCCCGAATATCGTCGCGGGCGGTGAGGTAGGTCCAGCGGTGGCGCTCGGGAAGGGCGAAGAACTGCTCGAAGAATCCCTGGACCTCACTCGGCGGCAGTCGGAGAAGGGCTTCCAATCCGATCCGCCGGATGCGGTGGACGAGTTTGGCGGCCCGTGGCCAGACCACTTCCCTGGCCGCGGCCAGTGCCGAGTCCGGGCCGTTGGGAAGATGCGCGGCAATAGCCTCCGCGACCCGCGGCGCGAGCTGAAGTGAGGTGGCCACGCTGAACCCGGTGGCCGGGTGGATCAGTGGTGCGGCGGCGCCGAAGCCGAGCACCCCGGAACCCTGGTGTCGCGGATGGTCCACGCGGAAGGAAACCCGTTCAGCCCGAGCATTGTTCGGCGGAAAGATGCCGTGGTGGGACAGACGAGCGTGTAACCGCCGTCGTAACGCCGACAGCGGCAACCCGGGCCGCCGCGCCAGCGACGTCTCCTCCACGAGGACTCGGCCGCCGCCCAGCGGAACGACGTAGAGGAAGGTCGGCCAACCCCCCTCGCCGTGGTCGGCGCGCCAGTCCATGAACAATGCCTCACCCGGGGTGATCAGCGGCGCTGCGATCTCCTGGTCCAGGATCAGGCCGAACGCCGTCTGCTCGGCAGGCTCGCCGGGCGACGGGGTGCGATCCAACGGTCGCCACCTTCCCCCGGCGTCGACGACCACCGAGGCACGAAGTTCCGATCCATCCGCCAGGGCAACCGCGCCACGCTCCCGCAGGCCCACGGCCCTACCGGAGTGGAACCGCACCCCGGCAGCCAGCGTGGCAAAGTGCGATTGCAGAGCGGGCACATCGAGCACGGAGTACTCCCAGCCCAAGCGGTGTTCCGTCTTGGCAATCGCCCGGCCCTCGGCGCGAGCCGCCACGAGCGAGGCCGGGAGATCAGCCGGCAACTCCTGACTCCACGTCCCATAGGTGGCCGTCCACGGCCGATCCGGATCCGGATCGAGCACTCCGGTGGCGAGGCCACGTCGTTGACACGCGGCCGCCAACGCCATTCCCGCGGGTCCGGCTCCCACCACCAGTACGTCCACCCCTCCCATCGTGCCCTTTCATCGCCGGAACTCCACCGGTGGGCGTTTGCCCACCGGATGGGGGATGCGGTGACCGGTCCCGTTGGTGGATCGACAGCCTGAGCCGAGGGTGCCCGTTCTCTGCGCCGAACACCCGCCGGATCGGAATCGCGCGGCTTACGATGCGCCAAACGGATAGCGACTGGGGTACACGGTGAGCGGTCAGGTGGCGCTGAAGAAGGCGCTCAGTCAGCGGCAGTTGACCATGATCGCGATGGGTGGCGTCATCGGGGCCGGCCTCTTCGTCGGCTCCGGAATCGTGATCCAGAACACCGGGCCAGGGGCGTTCATCACGTATTTTCTGTCCGGAGTGCTGATCGTTCTGGTCATGCGGATGCTTGCCGAGATGGCGGTGGCCAATCCGTCGACCGGATCCTTCGCGGACTACGCCCGTACCGCTCTGGGGGACTGGGCAGGATTCTCGGTCGGCTGGCTGTATTGGTATTTCTGGGTGATCGTGGTCGGCTTCGAGGCCATTGCCGGGGCCAAGATCATCCAGTACTGGATGGACGTCCCGCTCTGGCTCACCGCGTTGGTGCTGCTGGTGGCGATGACCGCCACCAACTTATTCTCGGTGTCCTCGTTCGGTGAGTTCGAATATTGGTTCGCCGGAGTCAAAGTCGCGGCCATCATCGTATTCATCGCACTCGGCTCGCTCTACGTCGTGGGAATCTGGCCGGACAAGAGCATGGACTTCTCCAACCTGTGGTCGCACGGCGGCTTCTTCCCCTTCGGGGTCACCGCGGTCACCGTCGCGGTGGTGACGGTGATCTTCTCGATGGTCGGACCCGAAATCGCCACCATCGCCGCTGCGGAGTCAGCCGATCCGGAACGCGCGATCGCGAAAGCGGCGAGCTCGGTGATCCTGCGAATCGCCGTGTTCTTCGTCGGGTCGGCGTTCCTCATCGTCACGATCCTGCCCTGGACCGACGAGCGCGCCGGATTCTCCCCCTTCGTGGCCGCCTTCACCAAGATGGGCATCCCGTACGCCGACCAAATCATGAACGCGGTCGTGCTGACTGCCGTCTTGAGCTGCCTGAACTCCGGGATGTACACCGCATCGCGCATGCTGTTCGTGCTCTCTGCGCGTCGCGAGGCACCGGCCCGGTTGGTCGAGGTGACTCGACGCGGTGTCCCGGCCTACGCCATCCTCACGTCCTCGGTGGTCGGTCTGTTCTGCGTCATCGCGGCGGCGTTTTCCCCGGACACCATCTTTGCCTTCCTGCTGAACTCCAGTGGCGCGATCATCTTGTTCGTCTACTTGTTGATCGTCATCTCGCAGATCGTTCTGCGGTGGCGCACTCCCGATGATCAGCTCAAGGTCAAGATGTGGCTGTTTCCGGTGCTGTCGCTGCTCACAGCGGCAGCGATCGTGGCGATCCTGGTGGAGATGTTCTTTCAGGACGACCTGCGGTCCCAGCTGATACTGAGCCTGCTGTCATGGCTGGCGGTGGTCGTGCTCTTCGCTGCGAACAAGTGGTTCATCGGTCGCCGTCCCGCGCAGCCGAAGGTTCCGGTGACCAGCGCACCGCGCCGGGTTCTGGTGTTGGCCAACGACGACGTCGGGTCGCAGGAGCTCCGCCAAGCGATGCTGGCGATGGGCGCCGACAAAGACACGGTCTGCCAGGTGGTGGTTCCCGCCAGCCCGGTGGAGACCGGAGTGGCCGCGACCCACGGTCCGCTGGATGTCTGGGAAGCCACCCGCGCCGTCGCCGAACAGCGGTTGGCACAGACGGTCGCCGATCTGCGGGCGGAGAACCTCACCGTGGAGGGCACATTGGGCGAGTACCGGCCGCTGCGCGCCCTGGCGACCGCCGTCGAATCCTTCCGGCCCGACCAGATCGTGATCGCGACCCCGCCGCCGGAGGAGTCGATATGGCACCGATTCGACGTTGTCGACCGAGCCCGCGCCGACTATGACGTCCCGGTCACGCACGTGATCACCCCGTCCAGAGTCGAGGACTCCTCCACCGGCGCAGGGCTCTAGGGAGAATCGGCGGAGGACGTACTCACGTCCGTCCACGTAGTGGTTTCGTTCACCGAGCGGCGCTGGGTCCGCGGTGTGGGCTCGTCATCGGCGGGCGGCAGACCGATCCGGATCAACGTCTGCGGATGCGCCTCTCCTTCGAATACCTCGCAGGCCAACGCCAAACGGGTGCGCATGTCGTTCAACGGTTCGGTGAGCGGACAGCTGGCCAGACCTATTGCGGTTGCGGTCAACGTGAGGTGACTGAGTACCTCCCCGGCCCGCAGTCGCATCTCGTCGTTATCCTCACGGGTGCCGAGCACGACAAGAATCGCATCGTCGTCCGGTTCCCGCGCGCCGTCATTGCAGTGCAGCGCGACGGTACCGTCCTCGCGTCGAATCCACCGGGATCGAGGCACGACGGCCAATTCCACGCCCAGTCGCGCCGCGCGCACGTACAGCAACTCCACGGTGGCAGGCGGTATCGGCTGCGCGCTGAACCGGCGCCGATCCGCCCGGCGCAGCGGGATGGCGCCGGCCAGTTCCCGATCCATGGCATTGGGCGGTTTCTCGACGACTTCCAGGATCGCCAGATGGGTGTCGTAGCGGCCGTCGGGGAACCGCCGCACCCGCGGGGACCAGCCCGCGGCAGCGAGCGCCACGGCGCAATGGTCCAGGACCGCCCCGCAACTCAGCAGGACATCGCGCCGAGCCGTCGGTGATCCACCGTTCTGGCGGCGCCAATCCGCATACAGGTGCAGGGCGGCATCGTCGACCCGCCACCGCCAGGGCTGCGCGTTGCCCGCCGACGGCGCCCGGGCGGCAACGTCAAGCGCGCTCTCCAAGGTTGCGCGATTCGGGAAGGGATTCGTCACTGAGGCACTTATCTCGAGGCGCCGATCTGGCGACACGTGTCCGACGTCATGTCGACGGAGTGTCCGTGGCGTCAGCGAACTCGCAGAAGGCGGCGTATGCACGTGCCCCGTAGATCGTGGCCGGTCCCCCGTGCATCAGAATGCTGACACCGATGGCTTCGGCTGCCTCTTGTTTCGTGGCGCCGGCGCGGGCCGCGCCACGCGCGTGCGACGCGATACACCCGTCGCAACCTTGAACGACCCCGATCACCAACGCGATGAGTTCCTTGTTCTTGCCTTCAAGGGCGCCCGCACCCAGCGCGGCACGGCTCAGTTCGCCGAACCCCTTGTAGACCTCGGGAATCATGCTCCTCAGAGCACGGTGCTGGGGGTTGAGTTCAGCGAGTACCTCGCTGTAGTGGCTGTGGCTCTGGTGGCCGTGATCGGTCATGAGGTCATTTGTACCCCAACGTTCGGTTGCGAATAGGCCGCGAATAGGCCGCGAATAGGCCGTTGACGCGGGCACCGACCGTCACATGGCCGGCTTCACCGCGCTAGCCGTTCCGGTCGCCTTTCTGGTGGCGTTTCCGCGCAGCCTGCAATTGGTAACTGGGCAGCTGCAGATAGCCCCGCACATGACGCGGGGTTCTGCTGGAGAGACGGAATTGTTCGGCCTCGCGCAGCTGGGCGGCCAACTCCTGATCGACGCGGACAGTGTCCTTGCGGGCGAGGCTGCACAGCCGGGCGGCGATATTGACCACCGGTCCGTAGACGTCTCCGGCGCGATAGAGCACCGGCCCGAATGCCAGACCGGCGTGAATCGCCGGCAGTGACTCGTCGGCCTTGAAGACCTCGAGCATCTGCATTGCCGCCTCGGCCGCCTGAACCGGATCCTCGATCACGAACATGATCTCGTCACCGAGGTTCTTGATCACCCGACCGTCGTGTTTGATGACGACGTCGAGGACCGCGACTTCGAACCTGTCGAGCAGGCTGGCCAGTTCGGTGAGATCGACATTTCGGGAGATCCGGGTGTACCCGGTGATATCGACGAAACCCACGACGGCGGGCTGGTCTCCGGCGTCGGTGCCGTGAACGGCCGGGATCAACACCCGTCCGGCCTCCGCCGCCAGATGCCGCCGCCAGGCGTACACCGTGGTGAGTTCCAGGACCGGCAGGAGTTCCCGGCTCGTCTTGAGGGCCTGCACGGCCAGTTCTCTGGGCATCTGCGGATCGTCGGCACTCAGGCCTGCGGTGATCCGCGATCCCATGATCTCGGAGATGAAACCGGTCTGAGCGGAGGCCAGCCGCGACATCAAATTACCCAACGGGCGGGCGAGTTCGACCAGGGCGTCGGAATCCACCACACCCAACTTCACCAACGCGGTCGCATGAGTCAAGGCAGCGATGTCAGCGCTGGTGAAGACCCGTTGGTCGTCGCCGACTTCGGGAAAGCCCAGCGCCCGCCACAGTTGCCGAGCCTCATCGAGCGTCGCCCCGGACCGCTCAGCGACTTCGACGCGGGTGTACTGACCTTCGCCGGACAACAGGCCCTGGGAGATCAGCTCTGCCGGGGCAAGGTTCTCCTCGCCGAAGGACTCGGCACTCGCCAGGGCCGGCATCTCCGAACTGTTGTCGGCGCTGGCCTTCCCCAGTCCGGCCAGCAGTATCGCCAACAGGAAATCACTGCCCAGGCGCGCGATCTCGCCGGCCCCGGCGACTCCCAACTCCAGCAATCGCGCCACGAGTTCGACCGGACCTTGCGGCGAATCCGCCACAGCGCAACCTCCTTCTCACCGCAGCCGCACAGCACCACCACATCCAAGACCGATCCGGACGCAGAATCGGACGCCTCAGTGACTACGCGCGCAAGGCCTTCGCCAGTTCGCCGAAAGCATCGACCCACCTGCCCATGTCCGCGTCGGTATGAGCCAGCGACACCAGCCACTGGTCGTCCATTCCGGGGGGCGTCAAAACACCGCGGTTGATGCCCCAGAGCCACCCCAACTCCGCGGCCTCGAAGTCGGTGCTGAGCTTGTAGTCGCGGTAGTTTCGGATCGGCGTCGCCGACCACGTCACCGCACCCTTCACCCCGAAACCGACCGTATGCGCTGGCAATTGGTACTCACGGATGATGGCGTCCATCTTCTCCATGGCGTTGTCATTGACCTGCTCAGCCGCGGCCAGCGCCTGCGGCGTGGCGACCTCATCGACGGCGGCGGCCGCAGCCATACACAGCGGGTTGCCGTTATACGTGCCGAAGTGGGCCATGCGGTTGTCGACCACCACCTGCATGACTTCTGCGGTGCCGCCGAAGGCGGCCAGTGGCAGACCACCTCCGATTGACTTCGCCAAGGTAATCAAGTCCGGCTTGACCCCCAGGCGACTGGCCGCGCCGCGGGTCCCCGCGGTCAGGCCGGTTTTGACCTCGTCGAACACCAGCAGCACATTGTGCGCGTCGCACAGTGCCCGGACGCCGGCAACGTAGCCGGCGTCGGGCAGGACGATGCCGAGGTTCTCGATCACCGGCTCCATCACCACGCAGGCGACCTGCTTGCCGTGGGCTGCCAGGACACGCTCCATCTGACCGAGGTCGTTGTAGGCGACGGTGTGCACAACACCGGGTTCAACGTCGAAAGGAACTTCCGGGATCGGGTTGTCCGCCGGCCCGATATCTTCCAGAGCCGGTTTGACCGATACCGAGAGACCGTCGTAACCGCCGTGGTAGCCGCCCTCGATCTTGACGATGGCTTTCCTGCCCGTGTAGGCGCGGGCCGCTCGCACGGCGTACATCGTCGCCTCGGTCCCGGAGTTGGTGAACCGCAACATGTCCAGGCCGAAGCGCTCCTTGAATTTCTCAGCGACATCGGTGGAGATCGGCGAGGGGGTAACGAACAGCGTGCCGATCTCGTCCAACGATTCTTTGACCTTGGCGACCACCGTGGGGTTGAGGTGGCCGACGAGCATTGCCCCGAATCCCATCGACAAATCCAGCACCTGGCGGTCATCGCAGTCGGTGACATAGGCACCGCGCGCGGACTTCACCCCCATCGGGTACGGATCCCAGTACTGGAAGCTGCTGGTCACCCCGAGCGGCAGGGTCTTCACCGACCGCGCCGCGTGATCGGCCGATCCCGGCGTGCTCTTGGCGTAGCGCTCCCACTCTTTGGCCATGAGCTCCGAAACCCGAGCATGGTCCAGCGGCGTGAAGGAGGCCGGCAGTTGTCGCCAGCCGGCGGGGTCGTGGGCGGGGAATGAAGCAGCCATGCCGGTATTCGGGCTCATCGGATCACCTTCAGCCATCGGTAATGTTCATGCCGAAGCGTAACCAAGTGGCGCCGGTTTGGCTGTCCAGCTAGCGGAGGTCGGTTCGACGGAGAAATGAGGCTCGTGTCGCAGAACACCCCACGCACCGTGCTGATCACTGACGCCGACCAGTTTCTCGGGCCCGCAGCCGTGGATCGGTTCCGCGACGAAGGGGACGCCGTCACGGCTCTGACAGAGCCACTCCGCTCACGGGAGCAGACGGCCCAGTTGGTCGGTGACCTAGGACCATTCGACGTCCTGATCGCAAACCTCGAAGCACCGATCACCGTCGCGCCGATCACCGAGCACGATGACGCCACCGTTTCGGAGGCGTTCAGTCGGCTCGTCGATCCTCTGTTCTGGCTGTTCGCTGCATGCCTGCCCGGGATGATCCAGGCGGGTGGTGGCGCCGTCGTCGTTCCTACTTCGGCCACCGCCATCCGCAACTCCACTCACCCCATCGCGGCCTATCAGGCCGCGCGGGCGGCACAGATCTCCTTGGTCCGAAGTGTCGGCCGGGAAATGGCGCACCACCGTGTCCGGGTGAACGGCGTCGCCCCGAACTTCATTGAAAACCCCTCCTACTTCCCGCCGGAAACAGTTTCCGACCCGGCATTCCAGGAGTCACTGCGTACCATTGTCCCAGCCCAACGCATGGGCCGTGGCGCCGAAGCCGCCTCGATCCTGTGGTGGCTGACGTCCCACGAGGCCTCCTACGTTTTCGGGGCCGTCATCCCTGCCGATGGCGGCTGGACCCTGGGCTAGTTCCGCATTCGCGGAAAACTCGAACGGACCGCATCGGCGCCGCAAACGGCCAGTCGGTCAGCCGCCCACCGTTCGCTTGGTGAAACTGGTCGGATCTGACCGGCGACGGAATTAAGCTCATGGCGCAGCGATCCGACGCGTCTGAACCCCTGTGAGCGCGTTGTGGTTGTCCCTCGCCCGCGACGGACGGAGACGCCGATGAACGGTCATGTTCCGCGGTTCATTCTCGCGACGGCGCTCGGCGGTACGTTGTTCGGGCTGGGGGCGGGGCCGGCGGCGGCCGACCCCGAGCCGTCCCCGGTCGGGCCGACACCACCGGCCTCCGAGGATCCGCCACCACCTCCACCGCCGCCAGGACTCCTGGGGGCCGGGTTCACCCAGTCGGGGTGGGATCTGTTCTTCCCGAAGTGTTGGCCGCCGTGGGAACCGCCGGGGGCGCCGGCACCGCCTCCGGGAGATCCGAGCGTGAACATTTGGACAGACGTGGAGTATTCGCCATGCCCACCTCCGCCGCCCCCGCCACCGGGGCAGCCGTATCCGCCGCTACCGCCGCCCCCGCTCGCCAATCCGTGGTGCGGGCCGGCCGACGTCAGACCCTCTGTATGTTTCCCCGGCGAGGCGTTCTACAGCCGAGTCGTTCCGCCCGGCTATTACGGGCCACCCAGCTGGTATCCGACCATCGGGGTCCCGCTCTGGATGCCTCCCTGATCAACCGCCCGCGGCTCGGTTCACCGGTGACGATCACCAGCTGGAGATCCTCGACACTTGGTAGCGACGACCACCGAGGCTTTCACTGTCGGCCGCCTTCGGTCTGTTCGGCAATGCTGGCCAGGTTCGCGCGCATGTTGGTTCGCCACTCATCGAGGCGCCGCGCAACGATCCGCGCCTCTTGATCCGGCTGGGCTGCGATCGCGGACGTCAGACCCGATGGCGCCGGGCCCATCCGGGCCCATTGACGGACGAGACAACCTCCCGAGTCGGGCTCCACCTCGAACCCCCACGTCGCTACGACGGCGCCCGCGTTGACGACATTCCACACCCATCGCCGGCCGGGCTCAACTTCAACGATCTCGCAGACTGTCTCCCACTCACCCATCGCATCGCGGCGATTGCGGCCCTTGAAGCGGGCGCCGACCGCCACATGATCGGCGCCGTCAAGCCATTCCACTCCCACCAATTCGGTGGAGACCCTCGCAGGAAGTGCGATGTCGGTAACGCACCGCCAAGCGGTGTCAATGTCACAACAGAGCCGTTGGGCCACTTCGACTGTTGGCTGATCGCGGTGGCGCATCGGTCCCTCCTGGGCTGTACCGGTGAGTGTGGCGTGAAAATCGTTCGTTACGAGACTTTTCCGGCAATGCAGGTGATTTCGCCCATCACATTCCTTGCCGTCGCACGAGGCTTGTGTCCTCGACTGAGCGCGGCGCCCAGACCCGCGGTCAACGCGAAGCCGATTGCCGGGGAGTCGATCAGGAGGCCAGTTTGGCGACCTGTCCGGCGAGATCCGACTCAGGCAACGGGCCGCGAACCACGTCGACCGAGCCGTCGCGGCCGATGAAGGCGAACGCCGGTTGGGCGGTCACCCCGAACCGCTGCCACACCGAGCCATCGACGTCCGCGATGTTGGTGAAGAACCCGGTCCCGTACTTGTCGACGAAATCCTTCATCGCCGGCACCTCAGCCTGGGCGGACACCCCCAAAAACGCGACATCCGGATTGTCCCGGGCGACCTTGGCCACCTCGGGGGCCTCGCCCTGGCACGTCGGACACCACGGAGTCCAGAACCACAACACCGCGGCCTTCCCCGCCAGGCTCTCCCCGGAGAACTCCTCCCCGTTCACGGTCTTCGCAGCAAAATCCAGTTGCGTCGGGACGGCCACATCCCCCGTCGAGGGCGCCGGCGCCGACATGGGCGCCGCTGTTGAGGTCGCGGCCTCGGTACCCCCGCCCGTGGAACATCCAGTAGTCAGCCCAACAGCGATACCCAAGACTCCCAATCCATATGCAATTCGCACGTTCACGCCTCTCGTCAAGTGGGCTGGCGGCTGGTGTTTCTCGTCGTTCAGCGGATTGATTCGCGCGCTGCGTATCCTGACCGTCGCGCCGGCGCCCAGGCTCAGTTTCCGAGCCTTATTGTTCAGACTGGCCGTTCTTTTCGCCAACATGGGCGGGTGGGTAGCGCACGACCCCGGATGAACTCGATGCCAGTGACGTCGACTGCCGGCTTGACTGACGTCGACGAAATCCACAGGAAGCAGCGGACCGGCGCGAAAGGAGCTCGCGAGGTCGCGTGGTCCACCGGCGGCGGACTAGCGAGGCGGTCATCGAGCGCATGTGCGCCAACGGTATTCGTGGCCCATCCGCCTGCGCCGGTTGGCCACTGTCACCGACGAGCGGCCGCACGCCATCCCCGACCTGGTCCCCCGAGCGCAGTCAGACGCACTCACGTCCGGTTTTCCGCGCCCGCGCGCGGTGGCCGTCGAGGAAGGCGGCAACCACGGCGTGCGGCTCAAGTTCAGCCAGTACCGCCGGAGCACCGGCGCGCGACCACATCCCGAACATCATCAACGGCGCGAGCAGCATGACCAGTTTCTGCATGGGATTGCCGGGAGCCAGACGCTGGTGATCTTGGTGGTGTGCGATCACCTGGGCCGCCTTAAGGAGGTTGGGCATGAGCGCCGGCAGTGCTTCGCGCAGGTCAGGCTGGTGGGCCGTCTCGGCCAGCAGTGTGACGACTAGGCCGCCGTACTGCTGGGTCGTTTCGCCGTACGCGTGGACCAGTGCGATGAGATCGGCAGTCACATCCTCGGTCGCGGTCAGCCTCCCGAAGGCCGAATCCTCCAGCACGCGGGCTAGGGCTGCGTTGATCAACGCGGCTTTCCCGCCGTAGCGACGGAACAGGGTCACCTCGTTGACGCCTGCCCGCTCCGCGATCTCCTTTGTCGTGGTGGTTCGGTAGCCCTTCTCAGCAAACACCGAGACCGCCGCCGCCAACACCGCGTCGACGTCGATCCTTCTGGGCATGCGCCTCCGAACGTCCTGATGTGTCGCGACATGCTAACCCGACCTCAATCTTATGCAAGTGAGACATTGCATATGGCCATCGATCCGCGCTAGCGTGAAACCATCTCGGCAAGGGGATGGGGTGATGGCGCAGCTGGACGGGCAGCAGGACAACCTCACGGCGCCGCCGCGTATCCAGCGCTCAATTTTCTGGCGATTGAAGGTACGGCTCCAGTTCACCGGCTGGCTGCAGTATCTGCTACCCGTAGCGGTCGCAGCCCCATTCCTGGCCGCCGCCTTCATCGGATGGCGGATCGGGCGCTGGCAAGTCGCGCTGTTCTGGTTGCCCCTGGCCGTCGCCGCCGCCCTCCTCCTCGCGACCCTGTTCGACATCGTCACGGTGAAGTGGGATCTGCGACCGCGCGAACCAATGCCGCCGCGCTGCGACAAGATGGACACCTTCGACCTGATCCGATCTCGCACATCGTGCCGGTCATTCCAGAGTCGCAACCTCACCCCCGAAGATCGCGCCGAACTCGCCGGCGTGATCGACGCATGGACGGAACCGGAGCAACTGGTCGGCATCAGCCCTATTCGACTCGAGTACGTCGCGGCACAGCTGACGGTCTGGCCGACGGTGGGAGCGCACGAGTTCATCGTCGCCATCGCCCCCCGAACGTATGACCGGGCCGCGATCATTGATGTCGGCCGTAGCCTGCAACACGTGGTTCTGCACGCCACCAGGATGGGTGTGGCGACCTGCTGGATCGGCCCCGGTGCCGACCAGTCAAGCGTCATCGCCCACCTCGGTGACCGCTTCGACGTCAACCGTGACCATGTCGTCTGCGTCTGCGCCGTCGGATACCGGTCCCGCTTCCAACCTTTGATGATCCGAACGATGGGCCTGCTCATGCACCGGCGGCTGCCGCTGTCGGCGCTCTTCTTCGCCGATCCGGACTTGAGCCAGCCCTTGGCGGTCGACGCGCCGCCGTTCACGTCGTTCGGCCGCTGTTACGAAGTGTGCCAGTGGTCGCCATCCTCGTACAACAGCCAAACCACACGAATGCGTGGCGGTGGTACGGAACCGCGAGGAGGTTGTGCGGTTCGACTTCTACGCTTCCACCACGTCGATGTTCTACGCACCGGTGGCGCTGGGAATCTGGTGTGCGAACTGGGAAGAGGGATGCACATCGTTGGGAATGCCTGGGCATGTCGCGATCCTGAGCGCGCACGAGCGGGGGGCCGGCAATTCCGGTGCTCCACCCCGGTACGGCGTGAGTTGGATAGTCGGTTCCGCTACCTCGGCCTAGACTTTTCCGGCAGTGTCCAAACCTCCGATGGCGACGCCCGCGACGACGCCCGATAAGGCGGTACCGCCGAAATCCATTTACTACCAATAAGAATAAGGTCGCCGTCTGGTCGCAGCCGGGCGTGCACACTAGTGTTCTCACAGTGGAGGATCTGAGTCCGGACCGGATCATGTCAATCGGCGCCGGTTATTGTGCGTCCAAGGTGTTGCTGTCGGCGATCGGACTCAGGCTTTTCACCACACTCGCCGACGATGCGATGACGGCTCCGGCACTCGCCGAGCGCCTCGGACTTCTCTCGCGGCCGGCTACCGACTTCTTCGATGCGCTGGTGTCACTGGACCTGTTGGCGCGCGACGGAGACGGTGCAGGGGCTCGATACCGCAATACGCCCGAGACAGCCCGCTTCCTGGATGAGGCCAGCCCGGACTATCAGGGTGGCCTGCTCAATATCTGGGATCAGCGGAATTTCCGGTTCTGGGCCGACCTCACCGAGGCATTGCAGACCGGGCAAGCGCAAAGTGAGATC
Organism: Mycobacterium sp.; assembly: GCA_020438895.1. Lineage (GTDB taxonomy): Bacteria > Actinomycetota > Actinomycetes > Mycobacteriales > Mycobacteriaceae > Mycobacterium. The sequence goes on along the minus strand of JAGQTS010000374.1, from coordinate 2,722 downwards.
AAGCACTCCGGCCATTCGTTCTTCGAAACGCTGTATTCCGATCACCGCCGACTCGAAACCTTCATGGCGGCCATGGATTCGTCCTCGAGGCGCAACTTCGAACTGCTGGCCGAACGTTTCCCGTTCAGGAACTATGCGCGGCTGTGCGATGTCGGCGGTGCCGACGGGCTCCTGTCGCGGATCGTCGCGGCGGCGCACCCGCACCTGCAGTGCGTCAGTTTCGATCTACCCGTCGTGACCGAGATCGCCGGCCGCAAGATCGAATCGGCGGGGTTGGGCGACCGGGTCCGCGCGGTCTCCGGGGATTTCTTCGCCGATCCCCTGCCGACCGCCGACATCATCACGATGGGGATGATCCTGCACGACTGGAACCTTGAGCGGAAGCTGGAGCTGATAGCAAAGGCCTACCAGGCACTACCCGAGGGCGGCGCCTTTGTCATCGTCGAGGCTCTCATCGACGACGCCCGACGGGAGAACACCTTCGGGCTGATGATGTCGCTGAACATGCTGATCGAGTTCGGCGACGCGTTCGACTTCTCCGGTGCCGATTTCCGTCAGTGGTGCGGCGAGGCCGGATTCCGGTCGTTCGACGTGATCCCCCTTGCCGGTGGGTCAAGCGCTGCCGTCGCCTACAAGTGAGAGCCGCCCGAAGATGAGAGCCCACTCATCTGTCGCTCATGGGCTGTCCATCTGCGGCCATGAAGCAACTCGCAACTCATGTTCCGGGGCATGAAGCGGTTGTCGGAGGGCAGTGTCATCAACATCAAGAACAAGTCGCACGCGGTGACCACCGAGGTCGTGGTGCCCGCGGACGGCGGATCCGGTGTTCTGATAGCACAGGGCGGGCAGTACGGCGGCTGGTCGTTATACCTGCACGAGGGCAGATTGGCCTACTGCTACAACATGTTCGGCCTGCAGCAGTACAAGACGTATTCCGAGGGCACCGTCACCCCGGGCGAACATCAGGTCCGCGTCGAGTTCAGCTACGACGGTGGTGGCCTTGGCAAGGGCGGTGACGTCGCCCTCTTCGTCGACGGCGAGCAGGTGGGAAGCGGCCGGGTGGAGGCGACGGTGCCGATGATCTTCTCCGCCGACGAGACCACCGACCTCGGCGAGGACACCGGCACCTCGGTCAGTGACGACTACGCACCCGGTGCCAGCTCGTTCAACGGGAGGGTGAAATGGGTGCAGATCGACATCGACGAGGCCGCCGAGAACCCCGACCACTTCATCACTCCCGAGGAGCGCCTCCGGATCGCCATGGCACGGCAGTGACCGTCAGCGCGGGCCGTGATCGGGCTGAGCGCGCCTCTGGATGATTCGCCCAAGCACGGTGACGTTGGCGCTGGATGAGATCGGCGGCAGTCGGCCTGGGGTCACATGGAATCCCTTTCATGTCAACAACTTCCAACCTGCGCCTCGTCGCTTTGTCGCACGCCCGTGCCGTGGCCCCGGCGGATGTCGCTCACGGCGAGGACCTTCGGCTAGATACCCATGAATGCGAGCCCCCATCTGAGGTGGTGGCTGGGCACCGATGCGATCCGCCCGCCCTGCACCGCTGGTTTGGGGTCGGATACCGGTCCACCGCACGAACGGATCAGCGCCACCGTAGCGTCCAGGTCCGGCGTTCTCAGTGCCAAGCCGATGATTGCGGGCTCCTGACCCGTGGCGACGACCTCAATGAAGGCTTCGCCGACACGATAGAAGGCCATCTCCGGACCCTGCGGCCCTCGTGGGTGAAAGCGCCTGCGTGGGGCCGAGCCCAGCACCGCGTTGAGTGCGTCGACCGCTGAGTCTAGGTTCGGCACGCTGTAGACGATGTGGTCGGCGGCGATATCCCCACAGGAGTGAGTGGTCGGGAAGGCAACGGGACGAGTGATCGTCGGCACGCCGAGAATGGAAGGGTCCGAATGAATCTCGTCGAATCCCCAGCCCACTTGACCGATGCTGCAATGGACCCGACCTATGGTGAATCCGTCTTCGTCGACGAGGAAACCGAGCGCTGTCCAGGCCAGCTCATCGCCGGGTACGCCTAGCCACGTGAGAGCGGACACGGGCACCATCGTTGCATCAGCATCCATTTGCCACCAGGTGGTGATCCATCTCCGAAGGTGCCCCGTAGCTCAAGGCAATCCCGGCAATGCTGAGGCCGACGCCAGTTCCGAATATGCTCGTCAGGCACCTCGCGCCGATGCACGCTTCGCCGGCCGCTCATTTGTTGAATGTCTGAGACGGGCGCTGGCGCCAGCGGGGACAGAACGTGACTGGGATCCGGCGTTGCCGGGTAGCCCGTTGCTGCCGGATCTGCCGATAATCCCCCCGGCTCCACCAGATCCACCGTTGCCGACGGCGTCGGAGCCCGCGTTGCCGCCGTTGCCGCCGGAGCCGCCGTTACCGGCGAGCAGGCCGGCAGAGCCCCCTGGGCCGCCGCTACCTCCACCGTCACCGCCAGCACCACCGCCAGCACCACCGGTGCCGCCGTTACCGGCGAGCAGGCCGGCAGAGCCCCCTGGGCCGCCGCTACCTCCACCGTCACCGCCAGCACTCCCGCCAGCACCACCGGTACCGCCGTCACCCAGCAACCCGGCCCCGCCGCCATTCCCGCCGTTCCCGCCAGCATCACCGGCGGTGTCGCCCTCGTTGCCGTAGGCGGCCCCACCCCCGGCGCCGCCGGAGCCGCCGTCGCCGAACAACAACCCGCCGGCACCGCCACTGCCTCCGC
>JAGQTS010000373.1 GCA_020438895.1 Mycobacterium sp. | reverse complement strand
CCTACCACGGCCGCACCAACCTCACCATGGCACTGACCGCCAAGTCGATGCCCTACAAGAGCGGGTTCGGACCGTTCGCCCCCGAGATCTACCGGGCCCCGCTGTCTTACCCCTATCGGGACGGCCTGATCGACAAGGAGTGGGCCACCAACGGCGAACTGGCGGCGGAGCGGGCGCTCACCGTCATCGACAAGCAGATCGGTGCGGCGAATCTGGCTGCGATCATCATCGAACCCGTCCTCGGCGAGGGTGGCTTCATCGTGCCGGCGCCGGGTTTCCTACCCGCACTACGGTCCTGGTGCACCGACAACGGTGTGGTGTTCATCGCCGACGAGGTGCAGAGCGGATTCGGCCGCACCGGCCACATGTTCGCCTGCGAGGACGAAGGCATCGTGCCCGATCTGATCGTCACCGCGAAAGGCATCGCCGACGGCCTGCCGCTGTCGGCCGTAACCGGCAGCGCTGAAATCATGGACGCTCCCCACGTCAGCGGCCTGGGCGGCACCTACGGCGGAAACCCGGTGGCCTGTGCGGCCGCCCTGGGCACCATCGAAACACTCGAGATGGATGGAATGCTCGACCGCGCCAAAGAGATCGAACGGTTGATGAAGGATCGACTGGGGCGGATGCAAGCCGACGACGACCGTATCGGCGACGTCCGGGGCCGCGGGGCGATGATCGCGATCGAACTGGTGAAGTCGGGTACCGCGGAGCCGGATGCGGAGCTGACGAAGGCGTTGTGCGCCGGGACGCACGCTCAAGGAGTTCTGGTGCTCAGTTGCGGCACCTTCGGCAACATTCTGCGTTTCCTGCCCCCGCTGGCGATCAGCGATGAACTTCTGCATGAGGGCCTCGACGTTCTCGGCGAAGTTCTGGCGTCGCTGTAACCGGTCAGGGTCCGGCCGAGCAGCGCGGCGTTGGCGGTCAGGCGCTGGCCAGGGCGATCCCGAGCAACACCACGCCGAGCAATGGCAAGGCGCCTTGAGTAATCGCCGCACGCGCCTTGTCCGGGGATGACGCCATCAGTACCACCGCCGCGGCTGCCATCGAACCAGCCCCGGCAAACGCCAGCGCTGCCCCGATCCCCTTGTGACCCGAGGCGACCGAGACGACTCCCGCTGCCGCGATGACCGCGAGGAACAGATTGTAGAAGCCTTGGTTGAAGGCCAGCAGTTTGGTGGTTTCGGCTTCCTCGGCAGTGGTCCCGAATACCGCTCGGGTGCGCGCCGAGGTCCACGTCAGCGACTCCAGCACGAAAATGTAGACGTGCAGGATCGCGGCCGCCGTCACGATGATCAATGCCGCAGTGAGCATGAGCGGAACCCGCCTTTCACTCGAAGAGTCCGGCCTGTCCTAGCGCCGTCGCCGTCGCCGACGGCGGCGGCGCCACACCCAGATGCGTCCAGGCCAGCGGTGTCGCAACCCGCCCGCGCGGGGTCCGCGCCAGCATGCCGGCCCGGACCAGGAAAGGCTCGCACACTTCCTCGACGGTAGTGGACTCCTCCCCCACGGCGACGGCCAGGGTTGACACCCCTACCGGCCCGCCGCCGAAGCTGCGGATCAGCGCCGAGAGCACGGCGCGGTCGAGTCGGTCGAGGCCGAGTTCGTCAACGTCATAGACCTCCAGGGCCGCGTCGGCGACATCCCGGGTGATCACGCCGTCGGCGCGCACCTCGGCGTAGTCACGGACTCGACGTAGCAGCCGGTTGGCGATGCGTGGGGTGCCCCGGGAGCGCCGTGCGATCTCGGCGGACGCGTCCCGGCTGAGCTCGATGCCGAGGATCCCGGCCGAGCGGTTCAGCACCCGTTCGAGTTCAGCGGGATCGTAGAAGTCCATGTGGGCGGTGAACCCGAACCGGTCG
>JAGQTS010000372.1 GCA_020438895.1 Mycobacterium sp. | reverse complement strand
CCTCGACGACCATGCCGACCTCGGCAGGTCGTTGCACCGATCGGGGCTTACGGGAGGCGTCGTGGGGATTGTTGGCCAGCACATCGGCGCCGTAGCGATCAACCACTGAACCGATGGTAGAGACCCTCCCGGGCGCCACAGCGCAAGCTGCCCGGCGGGTCGGTGTTCCCATCGGCGGTCCCACATGCCTACCGTGTGCTGGTGGACACGGATGTGATCGTCGTCGGAGCGGGGCTGGCCGGGCTGGTCGCCACGCACGAACTGACCCGCCGCGGCAAGCGGGTCGCTGTGCTGGACCAGGAGAACGCCGCGAACCTCGGCGGCCAGGCGTTTTGGTCGTTCGGCGGGATCTTCCTCGTCGACAGCCCCGAGCAGCGACGGATGCGGATCTCCGACTCGCTGGAGCTGGCCTGGAATGACTGGCAAGGCAGCGCGGGCTTCGACCGACTCGACGATGAGGATCTGTGGGCCAGCCGATGGGCCCGGGCGTATGTGGAGTTCGCCGCCGGCGACAAACGCGGCTACCTGTGCGATCTGGGCATCGAGTTCCTGCCCAGCGTCGGCTGGGCCGAGCGCGGCGATCTGACGGCCACCGGCCACGGCAACTCGGTTCCGCGCTTCCACGTCCCGTGGGGCACCGGGACCGGCATCCTCAAGCCATTTGCCGACTCCGCGCTGGCTGCCGCCGCGCGCGGGTTGGTGACCTTCCATCATCGCCATCGGGTCGACGAACTGGTGCTCACCAACGGCGTCGCCACCGGGGTGCGGGGGACCGTACTGGCACCCGACGACGCCCCGCGGGGGGCGCCGTCCAACCGCGAGGAGGCCGGGACGTTTGAACTGACCGCTCAAGCGGTGGTGATCACCACCGGTGGCATCGGCGGCAACCACGACATCGTGCGCCGGTCCTGGCCCGAGCGGATGGGCACCGCACCGAAGTCGATGATCACCGGTGTTCCGGCCTACGTCGACGGCCGGATGCTCGACATCGCCGGCAACAGCGGTGTGCGACTGGTCAACCGCGACCGGATGTGGCATTACACCGAAGGTGTGCAGAACTGGGATCCGATCTGGCCCGGCCACGCCATCCGGATCCTGCCGGGTCCGTCATCGATGTGGTTCGACGCTCTGGGCCGTCGCCTCCCCCAGCCCTACCTGCCGGGCTACGACACCCTGGGCACCCTGCGTTACTTGCGGACGACACCCGAAATCGCCGGTTACGACCACTCCTGGTTCATCCTCACCCAGAAGATCATCAAGAAGGAGTTCGCCCTCTCGGGTTCGGAGCAGAATCCCGACATCACCGAGGGTAACTGGAAAACCTTTGCCCGCCAACGGGTCCTGAACAGCAAGGCACCCGGGCCCGTCGAGGCCTTCAAGCAGCACGGCGCTGATTTCGTCGTCGCCGACAGGCTCGAAGACCTGGTCGCGAAGATGAACGCACTCACCGACGAGCCGCTGCTGGACCCGGCGGCGATCCGGCGTCAGATCGAAGCCCGGGACATGCAAGTCGCCAACCCGTTCAGCAAGGACGCCCAAATCCAGGGGATCCACAACGCCCGCAAGTCCATCACCGAACGGATCGGCCGGACCGCGGCGCCCCATCGCATCCTCGACCCCGCCGCGGGACCGCTGATCGGCGTCAAACTGCACGTACTCACCCGAAAGACGTTGGGCGGCATCCAGACAGACCTGTCCTCGCGTGCGTTGGGGCAGGACGGGCAGCCGATTCCCGGGCTGTACGCGGCCGGGGAGGTCGCCGGCTTCGGCGGTGGCGGCGTGCACGGCTACAACGCCTTGGAGGGCACCTTCCTCGGCGGGTGCATCTTCTCCGGCCGAGCAGCGGGTCGCGCTCTGGCCGACGACCTCTGAGCGGTCGACCCTCCTGCGGTTACCGCAGTGGGGCGGGCTGCTGTTGGGTGATGCAGTGGATGCCGCCACCCCGTTCGAACAGCGGGCGGGCGTCGACGGTGACCACCCGGCGCCCCGGGTAGTGCTCGGCAAGGATCGCTGCGGCATCGCTGTCGCGGGCGTCACCGAACCCGCACGCGATGACGCCCCCGTTGACCACCAGGTGGTTGATGTAGCTGTAATCGACGAACCCCTCGGCGTCGGTCAACGTTGTCGGTGCGGGCATTTCGGTGATGTCCCACTCCCGGCCGGCCGCGTCTCGAGTGCCGTTCAAGGCCGCCCGGATCTCGCGGCACACCTGGTAGTCGGGGTGCGACGCATCGTCTTGGGTGTGCAGCAGCAATCTGCCCGGTGAGGTGATCGCTGCAACGATGTCGACGTGCCCGCGGGTACCGAAGAGTTCGGAGTCTCGGGTCAGCCCCCGGGGCAGCCATACGGCCGTCGTCGCGCCGATGGTGCGGGCCAATTCGGCCTCGACCTCAGCGCGACTGCGGCCCGGGTTGCGACCCGGGTCGAGTTGGACGGTGTCGGTCAGCAGCACGGTGCCCTCGCCGTCCACGTGAATGCCGCCGCCTTCGTTGACCAGATCCGAACTGACGACGGGGACCCCCGCGGCATCGGCGACGATCCGGCCGATCCTGGAGTCACGGTCCCAGCGTGCCCAACTCTGGGCGCCCCAGCCGTTGAACACCCAGTCCACCGCTGCCACCGACCCGTCGGCGGCGTGCACGAACGTTGGCCCGATGTCGCGCATCCAGGCGTCGTTCAGCGGAGACCTGAGGCGTTCGATTCCCGCCGAGAGGTAGCGGTCAGCCGCGTCGCGTTCCGCGGGATCGATCACCATGGTGACCGGTTCGAACTCGGCGATGGCATGGGCGACCTCCGCCCAGGTGGATCTGGCCTCGTGCCGGGCCTGCTCGGTGTCCCCCAGTGAATAACCTGCGCTGGGGTACGCCATCCAGACCCGTTGCTGCCGAGCGGTTTCGGCCGGCATCAGGTATCCCGTGGGGGTCGTCATAGTGCGATCATAGGGGCGGGGTTCGCGGCGGCGGGACACGCCGGGCGCCGGTCGCCTCGAAGGCGGCGGCCAGGCCCAACAGTGCGGTGTCGTCGTATGCGCGGCCGGCGATGGTCAGGCCGACCGGCATGGCGATGTCGGCCATGAGGCCCATCGGGACGGTGACGGTGGGAATTCCCAGGTGCCGCGGAACGAGGTTGCCGTTGGCAACCCACACCCCGTTGCGCCAGCCCAGATCTGCTGAGACGGGGTTGACGTCCATGTCGGCGGGACCCACATCAGCGACGGCGGGAAAGATGACAGCATCCAGATTGAGCCGGTCCATCCACTCCTCGAGGTCGATGCGGCGGGTGTCCTCCAAGCCACGCAAGCCATCTTCCAGGTGCGGGATATCCAGGAAGGAGTCGATGGGGTGCGCCCGGATGAAATCCGGGTAGGTGGTGATATCGTCCCCGAACCCCTCTGCCCGGTCCGGAAGCGCGCCGTCGGGGTGCACCCATATCCGGCTTCCGTCGACATCGGCGAGGCGGCTGAGGTTCGGGTCACCGTTGGCCCGCAGGAAATCGTCCCAGGCCCAGGCTGACAGGTCGAGAATCTCCCGGTCCAGGAACGCCGGGCTCACCAGCCCCCGGGTTCGAATCGACGGCGCCCCGGTTCGATCGCATTCGTAGTTGGAGACCACCGGGAAGTCGACCATGACGACTTCGGCTCCCGCGGCGACCAGGTCGGCCTCCGCCGCCGCGAAGAGGTCGATCACCGATTGGCGGGTGTCGATCCGCCGTCCGGTGGAGCCGCCGATGCCGAGGTTCTCGCCGACCCCGGCGTCCGGGTCGGCGTTGAGATACATTCTCGGGACACCGAATCGTTTGCCCGCCAGCGTATTACATGCCGCATCACGGTTTGCGGGCAGCACATCCCGGTAGGACACCGGCCGTATCGACGACGCTGCGGGGATGGGGATCCACGGCTGCAGGCGCCACAGGTCACCGCGGGATTCCGGATCGTCGGCGACGATGACGTCGAGCACCTCAGCCATGTCGGCCATCGTCCGGGTGTGCGGAACGACGACGTCCATCGTCGGCACCAACGGCCAGTTACCGCGGACCGAGATGACTCCGCGTGACGGGGTGTAGGCGCACAGGGCATTGTTCGTCGCCGGCGCCCGGCCACTGGACCACGTCTCCTCCCCCAGGCCGAACGCGGCGAAACTCGCCGCGGTGGCGGTTCCGGAACCGTTCGACGAACCCGAACCGAAGGCTGATGTCAGGTATGCGGCGTTGTACGGGCTCTCGGCCCTGCCGTAGAGGCCGCGTTGCATCCCGCCGTTGGCCATCGGCGGCATATTGGTCAGCCCGATCAGGATCGCGCCGGCCCCCCGCAGTCGTTCGATGGCGAACGCATCCCGCTGGGCGACCAGGTTCGCGAACGCGTGCGAACCGGCGGCCGCGGTCAGGCCGGCGGCCAGGTAGCTGTCCTTGGCCGTGTACGGAATACCGTCGAGCGGTCCGCGTAACTCACCGCGGGACCTGCGCCGATCCGAGGATGCCGCCTCGGCCAGCGCCTGATCATCGAGGACAACCACCGAGTTCAGGCACGGACCGTCGCCGTCGTAGGCATCGATCCGGCGCAGATAGGCCTGCACCAACTGCACGCTGGTCACCCGGCCGTCGTCGAGCGCCTGACGGAGATCGGAAATGCCCACTTCGGTAACGTCGAAGGAATCGCTCAACACCCTGCCATTAAAT
>JAGQTS010000371.1 GCA_020438895.1 Mycobacterium sp. | reverse complement strand
TGACCTCGCCGATCATGATCATGGATCCGGCCATGCCGCCCCGGCCACCGGCACCCCCGCTGCCCATCCCGGTGGCCGCGCCACCGTTGCCGCCGTCGCCGCCATTGCCGAAGAGCACGCCGCCGCGCCCGCCGTTCCCACCTGCGGCGCCCGCCGTCAACGCGTTGCCGCCGTTGCCGCCGTTGCCGATCCACCCGGCCGCTCCGCCGTTGCCGCCGTTGAAGCCGTTGCCGCCATTGCCGATCAGTCCGCCGTTGCCCCCGTTGCAGGCTCCGCTGGTGCAGGCGCCCTCATAACTGGTGTAGCTGTAGCCGTTACCGAACAGAATTCCGGCATCGGGGCTGTCGGCGGTGCCGTCCCCGATGAATGTCCGGATGAAGCTGCTCACCGGGTCGGCGCCTTGGTGATTGGCCGTGACCGCCATGGCTGCAGGGGCAGTAGCCGCTGCGAGTGCCGCTGCGGGGGCGGGAGCGGTGAGAGCCGTCGTCGGACGTGAGCCGTCACCGGGGCCGGGGCTCACCACGGCTGCGGGCGCTGGCGCGATATCGGTGACGACAGACGGGATGTCGGTCGGCCGTGCCGATCGGGCCGCCGACGATCCCGACCTGACCTCGGCACCGCTGACCCCTCCCCTGGTGCTGCGAGTCGGCCGTGATTCCCCGAACCCCGTCGTGGTGTTCCCCGCAGCGCTCGACCCCCGCTTTCCGGCTGCCGAGTCACCGGAGGACGTGCCGGTCCGATCAGCCCAGGCCGACCCGGGGGCGGTCACCGCCAGCCCCACACCCATCGCGAGCGCCAGCGCGCCGACCCGTCCAATCAGTTCGCCTGCAGCCATTGCTCATCTCCCAGGTTCGTCAATGTTCGTCGTTCGTTGATTAGTCGCCGACATGGCCGAAAAGTTCCACGCCTGTCAGCCGTTCTTGTTCTGGCAACAGGCTGGGACGTTGCCCCGCATTTTCGACACCAGCATGTAAGGGCGGCGACTGAGGCAGATTCCGAAGACGGCTCGCATCAACGCCGCAAAGAGCGCGAAGCCTGAGGCGATGACACCGATGACCGGCAGTCCCAGTGCGAAGCCCGCGACACCCGCGCAGCAGAAACCGAACCCCAACAATTGGGCGAACCGCAGCTGTTCCACCGGATCCCGCTCACTCACCGGGCCCAGCCGCGGTGCGATCCATGCCAGAAACACGGCACCGTAGGGATGCGCGGTCGGGCCCCAGATCGCGCCGATCGCGAACACCAGCGCCTGAACCGCAAGCAGGACGACGGCAGCAGACATCGAGACGGTCGAGAGGGTCAGAACGATCGCCAGCACCACAGCGGTCACCGTTGCGGTGAAGCGCGGCACCCGCGCGTCAATCTCGGCGGGAGCGACTGTCGATGAGTCGGTGGCCATGTGCTTCCTCCAGAAGTTCGGTTGATCCCAACATGTAGTCGTAGCCACCGGTGGTTCGGTTCCCGCGGGATCGCTGGAACAAATCACCGACAGTGCGCGACTATTGCTGCATGGACTGCGACACCGCCAGGGAAGCGCTGTCGGCTCGCATCGATGGGGAGCGCGAGCCCATCCCCACCGCCCGGGTCGATGAGCACCTGGCCGGCTGCACGTTGTGTCACGACTGGTACGCCGCCGCCGTCGAGCAGACGCAGCTGATCCGCAGACTGGCCGGACGCGCTCAGGTTGCCGCCGTCCGGCCGCTGGAGCCCCAGACGCCCCGCCCGCCGTCCGGGACTTCACGACCGGCCGACTGGGCGCAGTGGGCATTGGGCGCGGTGGGTGTGATCCAGGTGCTGCTGGCGATCGCCCAAGGTCTGGGCATGCATATGGGCGTCCCGCATACGGCGATGGGGGCCCATGTTCTCAACGAGTCCACCGCCTGGTCGGCGGCATTGGGTGTGGCGATGGTCGCCGCCGCGTTCCGACCGTCGGTCGCCGGCGGCGTGGTCTGGGTGCTCGGCGCGTTCACCGCGGTGCTGTCGGCGTACGTCATCACCGACGCGGTGGCCGGCCGGGTCACCCTGGACCGGATTCTGACCCATCTACCGGTTCTGGCGGCAGTGGCCCTGGCGTGGTTGGTCTGCCGAAGGGCGGGCCGGAGCGGGCATTCACCGGACCGGGGTGCGGCACCGGCGGCGGATGAGATCGTGTTGCCGCAGAACGCCTCGCCGGGCCGTCGCCGCAGCCACCTCCGACCCAGCGATCGACCCAGCGATGGATCGGCCGCGTGAGGACGCTCAGAGCATCACGGCGAACATGATGGCCATCCCGGTCGCCATCGCCAGCTGACACAGGACTCCCAGTCCCTGAGTCGCGGATTCACCGGAGGTGCGCAACCGAGCCGTGACGTAGCGGTAGAGCCAGAACGCCGCTGCCGCGGCGAATCCCACCGCGCAGATCCAGTTCAGAACCCCCACCCAGGCCGCGGGATCCGCGCCGGCATGGCCGGTGTGACCGGCGGCGGTGTGGGAACCGTGTCCACCATGACCCGCATGGCCCGATGACGGCGCAGCGCCGTCCGGCCCGGACATCCCCGGCATCCCGGCCATCTCCGCGCCGGATTCCGACGCGCCCAGCGGCAGTCCGCCCATCGCGGCGTACATCCACGCCATGGCCAGCATCATCAGCGTGTGGTAGACGTTCGCGGCCCGATGTCCGGCGGTGCGCACCGTGACGACGGCGAACCAGACGGCCGCGGCCGCAAAGAAGATCATCGGAGCACCAGACGGAAGCTCGGCCCCGCGGGGCCAGGCCATCACCGCCATCGCGATCGCCATGACGGCGTGCAGACAGTGACTGACCAGACTGGCCGGAGAGTGGCGGTTGGCGACGATCGCGGAGAGGCAGACGCCCGCGCTGAAGGCGAACAGCAACGTCACCAACCATCTCAGGGCAAGATCATGGATCATGGGCTCGCTCCGCTGGGCTCGGCTGAGGGACGCGCTGGCACGGTTTGTTGGTCGCGGTCAGTGAGACGAAAGTTCCCACCGCGCCGCCGAGCAGCATAGACGGCTCTCTACACTCACCGCCCATGACCGCAGCGCCACCCGAGGTTTCCCGTCCGCGGCGGACCGGTTGGCTGCTGCTGGCCGGTTGCGGGGCGGCCGCGGCGGCCGTGACGGGGTACACACTGGGGTTTCCGTCGAGTTCCGACACCGCCACCGGCGCCGTCGCGGCGGCCGTTGCGGTGGGCTACCTCATCGCGGCGATCTCTGGTGCGGTGTGCCTCGGCGGACTGGTCCTGATCCTGATCACCGCGCGGCCCGATGATCGCGGAGTCCTCGATCCCGCGGCCTTTCGGGCGCACCTCATCGTGGAACGGTTTTCCGTGCTGTGGTTGCTCGCGGGTTCGGCAATGGTCGTGGTTCAGGCCGCGGCCGACGCGGGTGTCTCAGCGGCACGATTACTGGGCAGCGGCAGGCTGGC
>JAGQTS010000370.1 GCA_020438895.1 Mycobacterium sp. | reverse complement strand
GCACCGTCGAGCATCGAGTACTCGGTGTGGTTGTGCAGGTGCACGAACGATGAGCCCATAGGCACGTCAGTCTAGGGCCGCGCGCCGACGTGCTCGGCGTGTCGGGGTGACGCGCCGGGGCCGTGTCCCGGGTTAGGTGTCGTCGCGCAACATCCGGGCGATGTCGCTGGCCTGCTCAGCGGTGAGATCACCGGAAAGCTGAAGCACGGTGCCGTCAATCGGGGTGGTGATCTTCGGACCCCACACCACCGTTCCGGCACGGACGAATGCGACCTGGCGATCGATCATCCGGCCGGTGAAGGACGCGAACTTCTCCGCCGATTCCGGGGTCATCGTCATCGACACCGTCTCCGCCCCGGTCAACGGGTTACGGAAGCTGTCGACCTTGGTCAGCTGCAGTGTGAGCGCCTCAGGCTCGAGGTCGTATACGGCCGTCTTTGGGATGTCGCAGATCTTCAGCGGCTCCTTCGCAGGAGCCTTCTTGACCGGCGGCGGGCAGTCCTCCGGGGTGGTGACGAATGCGGTGATCACCGGACGCACCGACAGCGGCTTGATGGTCAGCACCGGCGTGGTGGTGGTCGTGGTTGTCGTCGGGGCGTTCAGCTGTTGGGTGAACTGCGGGGTGAGCAGCGAACTGAAGGTCGGGATGACGATCGCGGCCACCGCAAGGGCGGACATCAGGGCGATCAGCACGCGCCGGCTGCGGCGTTTGGTGACGGTCATGATGCGTGCAAACTACCCGGCCGGGCGCGGCGCGTGTGGACCGCCCGCACGAACGAGTCGGTGGTGAAGACCGCCAGTGCCATCCAGATCAGCGCGAACCCGGCCCACCGGCTCGCCGACATCGGCTCGTCGCCGACCACTAGCCCCCAGGCCATCTGCATCGAGGGCGTCAGATATTGCAGCAGCCCGAGGGTGATCAGCGGAAGTCGCTGGGCCGCGGCGGCGAAGAACAGCAGCGGAATCGCGGTCACCGGACCGCTGAGCGCCATGAGCGCCATATACCCGCCACCGTGTTCGGTGAATTGTGACAGGCCGGCGGAGTTGAGCACCACGAGGTACCCCAGTGCCAACGGAGCCGCGACGGCAGTCTCGACGGCGACACTCACCCGAGGGTCGGCCTCGACGACTTTCTTCACCGCCCCGTACAGAGCGAACGAAACGGCCAGGCCGAGGGCGATGACCGGCTGACCGCCCTCGCCGGCGGCCAACAGGGCCACCGCGACCACGGCGATGCCGACTGCCGCGGCCTGTCCACGGTTGAGGCGTTCCCGGAAAATCGCCGCCCCCAGGGCAACGCTGACCAAAGGGGTGACGAAATATCCCAGCGCCGCATCGACCACGTGTGCGGAATTGACCGCATGGATGTAGATCAGCCAGTTGGTGGAGATCAGTGCCGACGCGCAAGCCAGCAGGCCCCAGGTGCGGACCCCGAGCTTGCCGAGGTCGCCGAGTCGGCGCCCGACGGCGAGCACGGCAACCATCAGCATCGCTGTCCACACCACCCGGTGGGCCAGAATTTCCGCCGGCCCGGCGGGTTTGAGCAACGGAAAGAACAGCGGCGGGACGATACCCCAGGTGCCATAGGCGCCCAGTCCGTAGAGCAGCCCGACGCGCTGGCCGCTGCTCTGCCGCCCATCGGTCATGTGTCGGTGCGCAGCAGGTCGAGGGCATGCTGAAGATCCGGCGGATACGGGCTGGTGATCTCGACCCGCCGACCGTCGTCGGGGTGGGCGAAGGCCAGCGAACGGGCGTGTAACCACTGCCGCTGCAGATCGAGTCGCTTGGCCAGCAGCGGGTCCGCACCGTAGGTCGGGTCGCCGACGCAGGGATGGTGCAGTGCGGCGAAGTGCACCCGGATCTGGTGGGTCCGTCCGGTCTCGAGATGGACGTCGAGCAGACTCGCGGCCCGGAACATTTCCAGGGTGTCGTAGTGGGTGATGCTGGGCCGCCCGTTCTCACTGACGGCGAACTTCCACTCACCGCCGCGGTGGCGTCCGATCGGGGCATCGATGGTTCCGCTGGACGGGTCCG
>JAGQTS010000369.1:2122-3926 GCA_020438895.1 Mycobacterium sp. | reverse complement strand
GCATTGTTGACGATGGCATCGAAGACCGCCATCCGGCGCAGTTGGGGGTGATCGGCGTGCACCAGTGCCACTTCGCCACCCGAATAGTCATACGCGGTGACGATCGAGAAATATTCTGGCGGAACGCAATCCGGGGCGCACAGATCGACCAGACCCGGTTCGGCGTGCTCGTCAGGCTGCTCGACCCAGAGCTGGACCATGCCAGGTCCGGCCGGACCGGAACGAATAATGGTGTGCGGCACGATGTCCCACCCCAGCGCCGCCGAGATGAGGTAGCACGCCAGCTCTCGGCCCGCCAGAGTTCCATCCGGAAAATCCCACAAGGGCTGCTCGCCGGCAACCGGTTTGTAGACGCACTGCACCGATTCCGCCTCCGGGTCGCCGACCGGCATGGCCTGACACAGGAAGGTGGCGTTGCTGGCCGAACGGATTCGGCCGACCAGCCTCAGCTCACCGTGACGAAGCGTCTCCAGCCGTTCATCGGCATCGGTCACGAGCCGCCGTCATCCGGGTCGGGAACGGCGTCGTCGTCCCATCGTCCGATCAGGCCGCCGCGCCGGTAGCCATTGGTGCGCACGCACAGGTGACCGTCGGGGTCCAGGGGTTCGTCGCACAGCGGGCAGGGCGGCCGGCCCGCGGACACCACACTGTGGGACCGAAGGGCGAACTGCCGGGCGGATTCCGGGGTGAGGAACACCCTCACCGCATCGGGGCCCTCTTCGGCGTCGTCGAGGATCACCGAGGTGTCGATGGCCTCGTCGGTGGCCGCCAGCAACTCCACCACCACGCTTTGCGCCTCGGCGTCCCAGCCCAGCCCCATCGTGCCGACCCGGAACTCGACATCGACGGGCATCACCAGCGGTCCGGAGTCGGCGACGGCGGTCTCCGGCGGCAGTGGTGTGCCGAAGCGGCGATGCACCTCGGCGAGCAACGCGCCGATTCGTTCGGCCAGCATCGCGACCTGCTGCTTCTCGCACAACACCGACACCACCCGCTTGTCGTGGACAGCCTGCAGATAGAACGTGCGATTGCCGGGCTGGCCGACGGTACCGGCGATGAACCGGTCCGGGGTACGGAAGACGTGAATTGCGCGGGGCATGGTCTGTCCCAAAATACCGGCAGCGGATCGTCAGTCGGTCGACCCGCCCACGGTCGCATCACCGGCGGCCTCCCCCGCCGCCTCAGGGGTGTCCGACCGAGCCGACAGCGCCGCGGCCAGTTGCGGGCCGGTGTGGTTGACGTGCACGACGAACGGACGCATCGGGGTGTAACGGATGACGCTCATCGACGCGGGGTCGGCGGTGATCCGCTGAAAGCTGTCCAGATGGGCACCCAGGGCGTCGGCGATGACGGCCTTGATCACGTCGCCGTGAGTGCAGGCGATCCACAACGTGTCGCCGTCGTTTTCCGATGCCAGCCTCTGGTCATGCTCGCGCACGGCCGCGACCGCACGGGCCTGCACCTGCGCCAGCCCCTCACCCCCGGGGAACACCGCCGCACTGGGCTGCTGCTGGACCACCGCCCACAGCGGCTCCTTCACCAGTTCGCCCAGCCGCCGTCCGGTCCATTGGCCGTAGTCGACCTCCGCGAGGCGCTCGTCGACCAGCGGCTGCAACCCGAGCGCGGCGGCCAGTGGCTCCAGGGTGAGCCGGCAGCGCAGCAGCGGCGAACGGATCAGCGCCCGAATCGGCAGTCCTTCGACACGTCCCACCAATTCGGCGGCCTGGCGGCTGCCCTTCTCATCGAGTTCGACGCCCTCGGTACGACCTGCCAGGGTGTGCGCGGTGTTGGAGACCGAACGGCC
>JAGQTS010000369.1:0-1983 GCA_020438895.1 Mycobacterium sp. | reverse complement strand
GCCAGGAACCGCAACAGCCACGCGATGGCGGCGTATCCGATGATGAAGGTGATCACCACACTCACCAGCAGCTGAGCACCGGTGGCACTCATCCCCGTACCAGCCGGCTCGAACGCATCCGGCAAGGAGAACAG
Source organism: Mycobacterium sp. (assembly GCA_020438895.1). Lineage (GTDB taxonomy): Bacteria > Actinomycetota > Actinomycetes > Mycobacteriales > Mycobacteriaceae > Mycobacterium. Next base: position 1,849 of record JAGQTS010000369.1, on the reverse strand, counting down.
GCCGGAGGCGAAGACCGCCGGAATGGCGAGCAGGAAGCCGAACCTCGCTGCCAGCGGACGGTCGAGGCCCAGAAGCAGCCCGGCGCTGATCGTCGCACCCGACCGGGACACCCCGGGCACCAGGGCAAGACACTGGGCCAGGCCGACGAGAAGTCCGTCGCGCCAGGTGAGCTGGCCCACGTGCCGATCCCGCTGGCCGACGTACTCCGCAGCGGCGATGACCCCGGAGAACACCAGCATTGCGGTGGCAACCACCCATAGGTTGCGCACATCGGAGCGGATGGCGTCCTTGAACAGGAACCCCACCACTCCGATGGGGATACTGCCGATGATGACGTACCAGCCGAGTCGGTAGTCGACGTTGTCACGCTCAGCGCGGACGAACAGGCCGGCGAACCAGGCCTTCAGGATGCGGACAATGTCCCGGGCGAAATAGACCAAGACCGCGGCCTCGGTCCCCAGCTGCGAGACGGCGGTGAACGATGCTCCGGCGTCGCCGGAGAAGAACAGCCGCGAGACGATCGCCAGGTGCCCCGACGACGAGATCGGCAGGAACTCGGTGAGCCCCTGAACGACCGACAGGACGAGCACCTGCAGCCAGGACATCGACGTCGTATCCACGGCGCTGACCGTACATCGACCCGCACGCGGGCCGATCCTCAGCGTGCGGTGCGCCCCAATGGGCCGAGCGCGGTGATCACGTCGCGTACCGCCGCGGCGAGGCTTGCCCCGTCCCCGGCGTCCACGTCGGCCAGCGGACGACGTGCTGCGGCGATGACGTCCTCGGGCAGCGGTACCGGACCCCGGCGGCGTGGGCGGTAGACCTCGACCACGAGTTCGGCCCGGTGGACGTGGAAGGAAAAGCGGCGGCCATCCCCGAGATGGCCGAATCCGCTCGCAAACATTCCGGTCCCGATGTCCTCGACCACGAATTCACCACAATCGAGGGCACCAGGCTCATCTATGGCGACCAGCGTCATGCCGGATACCATAATCCCGGTTACGCCGCTGTGGGGCGAGGTTGGGAGAAGAGCCTAGAATTCCCTGCCAATGTCCCCCTCGTCCTCCCCGCCCGCCGGGCCCACCGGGATGCCCACCCGCCCGACACGGCTCGCCGCCGCCCTGACCGTGCTCGCAGCAGCCCTGGGGACCGGATGTTCGTCGACGATCGTCGACTCCACCCCGGCGACCATCCCGTCGGCGACCGCCGCGGTTTCCCCGCCGGAAGCCCTGCCCCCGGCCGGCCGGGTCGTTCCGCTGGCCGGACGGCCCACCGCCGTGCATCACGATGCGGCGACGTCCTCACTGGCGGTGCTGACACCCGGACCGAACGCGACGCTGACGATCCTCGACCCAGGCCGATCGTCGCAGGTCCCTGCCCGTACCGTCGCGCTACCCGCAACGGTCACCGCGATCACCGGAGACGGCACCGGAACGGTGTGGGCAGCGGTCCGCGGCGGAGTGATCGCGGTGGATCTGGCCTCGGCGGCGGTGACTCCGCTCAGCGTCGCCGGCGAGGCCGACACCGAATTCACCGCGGTCGCCCGGCGCGCCGACGGTCGCCTGGTTCTGGGCAGTGCGGCGGGGGTGTTCTACCTGTTGGACACCGATTTGACGGTCAGCCGCCGGACCGCCATCTTCGCCCGGGTCGACGCCATCGTCACCCTCGGCGACATCTCGGTGGTCCTCGACCGCGGTCAGACCTCGGTGACCGCGCTCGACGCCGACGGCGACGCCCGCCAAGCGTTGCGCGCCGGTCTGGGGGCAACCTCGATTGCCGCCGACGACGCCGAGCGGGTGCTGGTGACCGACACCCGCGGTGGGCAGCTGCTCGTGTTCACCGTCGATC
>JAGQTS010000368.1 GCA_020438895.1 Mycobacterium sp. | reverse complement strand
GAGCCGTTGACCGATTCCAACCCCGCAGCGGTGACCGTACCCGCGGAGGTGGACTGGGAGCGCTTCACCACATCAATCAACGTGTCGGAGCGCCCGTCGAATTCGACCCGGAAGTTGCCCGTCGAGCAGTCCAGGATGCGCTGCACATCGGACTCGACGCGCGTGTAGTCAATGCTGGTGAGGCTGGCCGCGCACTGCCGGGCCGCGGCGAGCAGTATCTCGCGGTTGCGTTCGGATTCGTGGTCCCGGTAGACCGTGTTTCCGAGCCAGCCGACAACAACACCCAGGACGGTCACGAGTACCGCTCCGGCGGCCAGGGCGCGGCGAAGCCGGGCTTCGTCATCCTGGTCTGCCATCGCTGTCCTCATGTACGGAGTTGCCTTCGTCGTCGGGTCGATCAGACGCTTCGGACGTCATGGATGTCCACCGCCACCAGCGTCGGCCCCGGAAGCGCACGCCCGAACGGCCCCCGCGGATACACCCGCCGCGTCGCCGGCAACCACAGACCGCCGAAACGGCGGTAATTCGTGCACAGGTGCACGGCTCTGGCCCACCCGCCGACGACCTCGGCGGTGTAATCGTGCCGATAGAGCCTGCCGTTGGGCTCGAAGTACAGTCGCTGCACCGGTGAGTGAGTCGGAATTCCCGGCGGGAAGCGGACGTCGAGCACGATCGCCCCCGCCGTCCCGTTCACCACATCGACGTCAACTGAGGGTTCGAGCAGCAGGAAAGGCAGGTTGAGGTAGTTCCACATGGCGTAGCCGCAGAAGTACGCGAAGTTCATCGCATCCCACGGCGTCCACGGCATCGCACTGAAGCAGGCGCGGGGATGGTCACGAACCTCGACGACGTCTCCGGCAGCGTCGCGGATCTCCACCCGATCGGCGCCGGCCAACACGGCGCGCAGCCCGGGACTCGGATAGTCGTGGAGCACCGCCTCCGGCGACTGAGTGCTGATCGTCAGGTGGACGTGACGCTGCGGCGGGACGCCTTTGGCGGTGAACAGGAATCCGTCGGCGGACATCTCAAGATCTATCCGGCGCAGGGAACGCCAGTGATCCGGGCCGCCGTGGGCGTCCAGGATGGTCCTCAATGCCTCAGTTCGCGCTGTGCTCAACGGGCCCAGTGTAGGTCGACGCCGTCGATGTCGATGCGGCGACCGCAGCCCGCCACCCGGCTCAATCCGGAGCGGTGATGCGGGGCGGCACGGTGGCGGGGGTCGACCATGGGGAGAATGGGCGCATGCGCAGGATCGCCAACGACATCACCGAACTGACCGGCAACACTCCCCTGGTCCGCCTCCGGAAGGTCACTGACGGGGCAGGGGCTGAGGTCGTCGCCAAACTGGAGTCCTTCAATCCGGCCGCCAGTGTCAAAGATCGCATCGGTGTGGGCATGATCGACGCTGCCGAGCGGGCCGGACTGATCAATGCCGACACCGTCATCCTGGAGCCCACCAGTGGGAACACCGGAATTGCGCTGGCGATGGTGTGCGCAGCGCGCGGCTACGCGTGCGTGCTCACCATGCCGGAGACCATGAGCATCGAGCGCCGGATGTTGCTACGGGCCTACGGTGCCGAATTGATCCTGACCCCCGGGCCGGACGGGATGGCGGGGGCGATTGCCAAGGCCGAGGAACTGGCCAAGACCGACCAGCGCTACTTCATCCCGCAGCAGTTCGAGAATCCGGCCAACCCGGCAGTCCACCGGG
>JAGQTS010000367.1 GCA_020438895.1 Mycobacterium sp. | reverse complement strand
AGCGACCGCTACAACGCCGCGCGCACCAGCGGCGGCCGGTTGAAGGGCAACTTCTAGGCCGTGCGGGAGTTCGTCTCTGTTCACGTCAGCGAGCAGGAGCCCGGGATCGGGACTGTTCTGCTGAGCCGCGAACCCACCAACGCCTTGACCCGCCAGCTCTACCGAGAGCTGGTCGACACCGTCGCCGAGGTGTCGCAGCGTGCGGATATCCGCGCCGTCATCCTCTTCGGCGGGCATGAAATCTTCTCGGCGGGCGATGACATCCCGGAACTTCGCACCCTCGATCGCGGCGAGGCCGAGGCGGCCGATCGGGCCCGCCGCGCGGCGCTGGACGCCGTCGCCGGAATCGGGAAACCCACCGTCGCCGCGGTGACCGGCTACGCGCTGGGCGCTGGCTTAACCTTGGCGCTGGCCGCCGACTGGCGGGTCTGTGGCGACAATGTGAAGGTCGGCGCCACCGAGATTCTCGCCGGCCTGGTTCCCGGTGGCGGCGGCGGCGTGCGGCTGGCCAACGTGGTCGGCGCGGCGCGGGCCAAGGAAATGGCATTCAGCGGCAGGTTCGTCGGCGCCGAGGAGGCGCTGGCGCTGGGCCTGGCCAACGAGCTCGCAGCCCCCGACCACGTCTTCGACGCGGCCGTGAAGTGGGCGGCCCGATTCACCGGGGCCCCGACGGCTGCCCTGGCTGGCGCCAAGGCACTGATTGACGGCGGTCTGGGGGAGGACGCTCAAGCCCGCCGCTACGGCGACGTATTCGCTTTCGGCGAGTGCGGTTAGGCTGCCCTGCATGTCGAGTACGGACGCCGCCATCCCGCAGCCCAACCCGCACGCCACCGCTGAGCAGGTCGAGGCCGCCCTGAAGGACTCCAAGCTGGCTCAGGTCCTCTACCACGACTGGGAGGCCGAGACCTACGACGACAAATGGTCGATCTCCTACGACAAGCGCTGCGTGGATTACGCCCGCGACCTCTTCGACGCCACCGTACCCGCCGACGAACTGCGTCGGCTGCCCTACGAACGGGCGCTGGAACTGGGTTGCGGAAGCGGCTTTTTCCTGCTGAACCTCATCCAGGCCGGAGTTGCCCGTCGTGGGTCGGTCACCGACCTCTCGCCCGGAATGGTCAAGGTGGCAGTCCGCAACGGGGAATCCCTCGGCTTGGACATCGATGGCCGCGTCGCTGACGCCGAGGGGGTCCCCTACGCCGACGACACCTTCGATCTCGTCGTCGGCCACGCGGTGCTCCATCACATTCCCGACGTCGAGAAATCCCTGCGGGAAGTGGTGCGCGTGCTCAAACCGGGAGGACGTTTCGTCTTCGCCGGTGAGCCCACCACTATCGGCAACGGTTATGCCCGCAGGCTGTCCACCCTCACCTGGAAGCTCGGCACCAACGCCACCCGGCTCCCCGGTCTCGGTGGCTGGCGCCGACCGCAATCCGAACTCGACGAGTCCTCACGCGCCGCTGCGCTGGAGGCCGTCGTCGACCTGCACACCTTCGATCCGGGGGATCTCGAGCGGATGTCGCGGAACGCCGGTGCCGTCGCCGTGTCGACCCAGACGACCGAATTCACCGCTGCGATGCTGGGATGGCCGCTGCGAACCTTCGAAGCGATGGTGCCCCCCGGCAAACTGGGCTGGGGCTGGGCGAAATTCGCCTTCGGAGGCTGGACCACATTGAGCTGGGTCGACGACAACCTACTCCGGCGGGCGGTGCCGAAGTCGTGGTTCTACAACGTCATGATCACCGGGGTCAAGCCGTCGTAATCTTCACCCTCGCCGACGTCGACTACCTGAGCAGCCCCGCCGGAGCGGCCGCCCTCGACGAGGTAGCGCGCTACCCGCTCACCGACCGCACCCGGGTCGCCGATGTCTCCATCATCGGCAAGCGTTTCGGCGGCCACGCAGGCCCGCTGGTGGAGACCACACTGTTGCGCCGTCGCGCGGCGGCCAAGTTCGAGCCCACCGACGCCGCGCGGTGGCTGTTCACCGACGACTCGCTTCAGCAGGCTACTGCAACCCCGGTGGCCCGGCATCGCGCCGCGCGACTGAGCGGATCGGTGGTGCACGATGCCACCTGTTCGGTAGGCACCGAACTGGCCGCGCTCCGGGTGACGGCGGCGCAGGTGATCGGCAGCGATCTCGACGAGGTCCGGCTGGCGATGGCCCGGCACAACCTCGGCCCCGAGATGGCGTTGTGCCGTGCCGACGCGCTGAGGCCGGTCAGCCGCCACGCCGTCGTACTGCTCGACCCGGGTCGGCGCTCCGCGGGCCGGCGGCGAACGGACCTGCGCGCCTACACCCCGCCGTTGGACGAGGTGCTCGACGTCTATCGGGGTCGGGCGACGGTGATCAAGTGCGCACCCGGCATCGACTTCGACGCCGTGCGCCGACTCGGGTTCGACGGGGAGATCGAAGTGACCTCCCTGGGCGGTTCCGTACGGGAGGCGTGCCTGTGGTCGCCTGCGCTGGCCGCCAGCGGTGTGCGGCGGCGCGCGACGGTGCTCGATCGTGGCGAGGTGCTCACCGATGCCGAACCGGATGACTGCGACGTGGCCCCGCCCGGCCGGTGGATCGTCGACCCGGACGGCGCCGTTGTTCGCGCCGGGTTGGTCCGTCATTACGCCAACCGGCACGGGTTGTGGCAACTCGATCCCGCGATCGCCTACCTCACTGGGAATCTGCTCCCGGGAGGTGTGCGTGGCTTTGAGATTCTCGACCAGGTTTCGGTGCGGGAAAAGGTTATGCGACAGGCGCTTTCGGCCCACGACTGCGGGTCACTGGAAATCCTGGTACGTGGTGTCGATGTCGATCCGGACCGTTTGCGGCGCCGACTGCGCCTGTCCGGCGCCACTGCCCTGACGCTGGTCATCACCCGGATCGGATCCGGTCGATCCGGCGGTGCGGTCGCGTTCCTGTGCCGGGCTTCATCAGGGGGTTAGTCTGGTCGGTATGCGTGTGCCCGTAGCCGCTGGACTGCTCGCGGTCGCGTTGTTCACCTCGGGTGGTGCGGCCGCCGCCCCGCAGGGCTGCGGCGATTTGGGCGGGGTGGTGCAGGATGGAACCTGCACGATTGCCAAGACCGCGCCCGGATACATGCTCGACGTGCGCTTCCCCGTGGACTACCCGGGAGAGCCGGCGCTGCTGGACTATGTCACACAGACCAGGGAGGGTTTCCTCAACGTCGCCCAGACGCCGGAGTCCCGCGGACGTCCCTACGAACTGGATATCACCGCTGAATCGTTCCAGTCCGAGCAGACCCGATCGGTCGTGCTCACACTGTTCCAGAATGTCGGGGGTGCCCACCCGGCGACGTGGTACAAGTCGTTTTCCTACGATGTCGTGCGGAACGCTCCGTTGACCTTCGACACCCTCTTCGCCCCGGGCGTCATACCCATGCCCGTTGTTTTTCCGATCGTTCAGCGTGAGTTGGACAACACCTCGGGACTCGGCAGCGCCATCGGGGTCGGCGACGGAATGAACCCAGCGCACTACCAGAACTTCGCCGTCACCGATGACGAGGTGATCTTCTTCTTCGGCCAAGGTGAACTGTTGCCGTTCTATGCCGGTGCGACATCGGTTCGCGTGCCGCGCTCCGCGCTCCCGAAGCTTCAGGTCTAGGTCCCGCCGGTCAGCTCGGGGTGAAGCTGTAGACCTGTCCCGCACTGGTCGCGGCGACCACTCGGCGATCGGTGCCCACTGAAACCCCGACCGGGTATCCGTCGGCCTCCGGCAGTGGATACCTGTTGAGGGTTCGGCCGCCCTCAGAGGGGTTGAACACCAGCAGGGCCAGCCCGCCGGGCCCGTCGGCAACCACCGTGTAGGCGATGTTCGGCCCGGCCTGGCTGGAGGTGGTCAGTGGGTCGACGTCGTCGCGGCGCCAGAGCACCTCGGCCTCTTCGCCGGTATCACGCAATCCGACCAGCGTGGCGCCAGGGCCACCGCCGGCGATGACCATGCCGTCAGGGGCTACCGTGGGCGGTGTCTGCGGTTGAAAGTTCAGCGGCGTGGACCATTTCACTGAGCCATCGGAGGAATTGAGCGCCCACAGCCGTCGGTCACGTCCGTTCACGTAGACGGTGGCGCCATCGGCGGAGAACGCCGGGCTTCCCATCACGCCCGCGGCCACGGCGTCGCTGGTCCAGTCTCGGGCCAGCACCGGGGTCCGGCCCGGCTGATGGCGAAGCGCGGTCAAGACCGATGCCTTGGCGCCGGGCTGCCACACCCCGACCACCACGAGCCCGGCCTTCGCGGAGAAGGCCGGGGCGGCGGGCACCGGGCATCCGGGCAGTGAGCGGGCGCAGTCGCGCAGCCCGCGGGTGGCGTCAGTCGGGTCGACACCGGCGACGAGATCCACAGGCGTGTCAGTCACCGTGCCCCGGTGGGCGTCGAAGACCAGCACCTGCCCCAAATGGGTGATCACCAGCAGCTGACCGGCGCTGAGGAATCGGGCGGTGGTCGGCATTCCGATGACGTTGGTGCGCCAACGAACCCATTGGGTGGGCGGGTAGGAGAGCATCAAACCGGGTTGGCCGATGTAGAGGTTGTCGAACCCGTCGAACAGCGGGCTGGTGAAACCGCCGCCGAGGACCATCCGGGTACACCACCGCTGCCGGCCGTTGTTGTCGTTCTCCCACACCATCAGCGAACAGCCCCCAGCGGTCTGGCCGTTCACCGCCAGGTAACCGTCCGCGCCCAACGCGGCCGCGGCGTCGAGTTCGCCCTTGACCGATCGGCTCCACCTCAGGGTGAGTTCGGCGGCGCCCTGGGTGTCGGTATAGCTGGTGTTGGAGGCGTCGGCGTACTGCGCGGGCCATCCCCGTGCCGGGGAGGAATCGACCCAGGAGTCGGTGTTGCCGCAGGCAGCCAGCTGCCAGCTCAACAGGGCGGTCGACGCGACAGCGATCGCGCGCCGAAGCATCGGGGTCGTTGCCATCGAGGCGAGACTAGCGGAGTGGGTTGCCGTCCACCGGCAGCCGCTAGGCTCGTGGGCCATGACGAGCATGTGGGGCGCGCCGATTCACAAACGCTGGCGCGGTTCGCGACTGCGGGATCCGCGCCAGGCCCGCTTCCTGACCGTCGATTCGCTGAAGTGGGTGATCGCCAACCGCGCCGTCACTCCGTGGTATCTGGTGCGCTACTGGCGGCTGCTGAAGTTCAAGCTGGCTAACCCGCACGTCATCACCCGGGGAATGGTGTTCCTGGGCAAGAACGTCGAGATCCATGCCACCCCGGAGTTGGCCCAGTTGGAGATCGGCCGGTGGGTGCATGTCGGCGACAAGAACACGATTCGTGCCCATGAAGGCTCGCTGCGACTCGGGGACAAGGTGGTCTTCGGCCGCGACAACGTCATCAACTGCTATCTCGACATCGAATTCGGCGACTCGGCGCTGATGGCCGACTGGTGCTATGTGTGCGATTTCGATCATAAGATGGACAACATCGAACTGCCCATCAAGGACCAGGGGATCGTGAAGAGCCCGGTGCGGATCGGCCCTGATGTGTGGATCGCCGCCAAAGTCACCATCCTGCGCGGCACCCGGATCGGCCGGGGCTGTGTGCTGGGCGCCCACGCCGTGGTCAAGGGCGACATCCCCGACTACTCGATCGCGGTCGGATCGCCGGCAAAGGTGGTCAAGAACCGGAAGCTGGCCTGGGAGACCTCGGCGGCCGAACGGGCGGAACTGGCCGCCGCGCTGGCCGACATCGAACGCAAGAAGGCAGCCAAGTAGGGCCGGCGCCATCCGCGCTCGCGGACTCACCGGTCTGGCAGTGCTTGTTCGATGATGGGGCGCCGGGCTATCGGTCGATGCGCTCCGCGGGTGCTGTCGCCATAGACCCGGGCCGTGCGGGCCGCGACCGTCCGCCAGTCGAAGTCGGCGGTGAGCCGCTGGCGGGCTGCCAGTGCGCGCTGCTGGGCGGCGGCAGGGTCATCGAGGACGTCAATCACCGCTGCTGCCAGCGCCGCGCTGTCTCCCGGTGGGCAGGACAGCCCGGTCTCGAGGTTGGTCACGGCTTCACCCAGGCCGCCGACATCGGTGACGACAAGCGGAGCTCCGGCGGCGATCGCCTCGAGGGCGGCG
>JAGQTS010000366.1 GCA_020438895.1 Mycobacterium sp. | reverse complement strand
TCGACGGGTTTCGCTTCGATCTGGCCTCCACCCTGGCGCGAGAGTTCTACGACGTCGACCGACTCTCAGCGTTCTTCGATCTGGTGCAGCAGGATCCGGTGATCAGCCAGGTCAAGCTGATCGCCGAACCGTGGGATGTCGGCGAAGGCGGCTACCAGGTGGGGAACTTCCCTGGCCTGTGGACCGAATGGAACGGCAAGTACCGTGACACCGTCCGGGACTATTGGCGCGGCGAGCCCGCAGCCCTGGGCGAGTTCGCTTCCCGGCTCACCGGATCGTCGGATCTCTACGAGGCCACCGGGCGGCGCCCGATCGCGAGCATCAATTTCGTGACCTGCCACGACGGATTCACCCTCGCCGACCTGGTGTCCTACAACCACAAGCACAACGAGGCCAACGGGGAACACAACCGGGACGGCGAGAACCACAACCGCTCCTGGAATTGCGGGGTGGAGGGGCCTACCGACGATCCGGAGATCCAGAAACTGCGGCACCGGCAGATGCGCAACATCATCGCAACGCTGATGCTGTCCCAGGGCACTCCGATGATCAGCCACGGTGACGAGATCGGACGGACCCAACGCGGCAACAACAACGCCTACTGCCAGGATTCCGAACTCGCTTGGGTCAACTGGGAACTGGCGGATCAGAACTCCGACATCCTGACCTTCACCAGGGCGGTGATCGCACTGCGGATGGCCCATCCGGTTTTCCGCCGCCGCCGGTTCTTCGACGGACAACCGATCCGCACCGGCAACGAGGTCCGGGATATCGCGTGGCTGACCCGCGGTGGCATCGAAATGACGCCGGCCGACTGGCATTCCGGAATCAAGTCCGTTGCGGTGTTCCTCAACGGAGAGGCCATTCCCGAACCTGACGAGCGTGGCGAGAGAATCGTCGACGACTCGTTTCTGCTGTGTTTCAACGCCCACGGCTATCCGGTGGACTTCCTGACACCCGACGGCCAGTATGCCCGGGAATGGACCACCGTGATCAACACCGCAGACCCGTCCAACGGCCAGTCGGTGACAGCCGGCCAGAACGTGACCGTCGCGCCGCACGCCGTCGTCGTGCTTCAGAAATCCGCCTGACGGGAACCCGACCGCCATGCCGCAACCCGTGCTGTCCACCTATCGGTTGCAGCTGCGCGCCGGTCCACACGATGCCGCCTTCACCTTCGGTGATGCCGAGCGGATCGTGGACTACCTCGATGAGCTGGGCGTCAGCCATCTCTACCTGTCCCCCGTGCTGACCGCCGTCCCCGGCTCCGAACACGGTTACGACGTCATCGACCCGACGACCGTATCGGCCGCTCTCGGGGGTCGTGCCGGGCTGCTGGCGCTGTCTCGCGCCGCCCGCGCCCGCGGAATGGGCGTGATCGTCGACATCGTGCCCAACCACGTCGCGGTGGATCCGGCACTTCACAATCGGTGGTGGTGGGACGTACTGACCCACGGTCGCGCCTCCCGGTTCGCCGCATTCTTCGATATCGACTGGTCAGCCGATCCTGAGGGCCGGATCGTGCTGCCGGTGCTCGGCAGCGACGACGACCGGGCATATCTGCGGGTAGAGGGCGACACCCTGCGGTTGACCACCATGGCCTTCCCGATCGCCCCCGGCACCGCCGCGGACGGGGCGCCGGGGTCGGTGGTCCACGACCGGCAGCACTACCGGTTGACCGGCTGGCGGGACGGTGTCTGCGGCTACCGCCGATTCTTCACCGTGTCGTCGCTGGCAGGCGTACGCCAGGAGGACCCCGACGTCTTCGCAGCAAACCACGCCGAGGTCGCCCGATGGCTGGCCGAGGATTTGGTCGACGGGGTCCGAGTCGACCATCCCGACGGTCTGACCGACCCGGTGGACTACCTGAACCGACTCCGGGCACTGCTCGGCCCGCAGGCCTGGATC
>JAGQTS010000365.1 GCA_020438895.1 Mycobacterium sp. | reverse complement strand
GGGCGGTGCGCTCCGGTCAGCGGGCAGCCGCCGAGGTCAGTGCGGCCCTGCGGGGTTAGGAGCTGATCCGCTGTGCGGGAACGGCGGCGACGGCCAAATCACGAAGGCACCAGTTCACCTCGGCCGGGTGCTCCAGCGGGGCGCAGTGTCCGCCGGGCATCTCGATCAGGTCGACCAGGTGCGGCACCGCATCGGCGATCTTGCGGGCCTGTGACATCGGTAGCAACCGGTCCTTGGTGCTGCCGATCACCAGGGCCGGCACACTCAGGCCGCTGAGGTCGATGTGCTCGCGTGAGCCCAACTCGTCGACCAGCACCCGTGCCCACGCACCCCGGCCCGCCGGCGGGGTCGCCGAGAACAGGTCGTGCAGGAAGTTGGTGATCTGCGGGTCCGCGCCGCTGCCGACCGCCATCATGTTCAGGAATCGCCGACTACCCGGTTGCGTGCCGTGGAACAGCGGGGCACCACCCAGGGATCGGATCATGGTGCGGGCCGCCGAAACCCGCGCTGCCCGCAACACGCCGGGCACCGGCAGCAGTTGGATCTTGTCGAGCAGATCGCCGGTGGTGGTGTTGATCAGCGCGACGGCGGCGGCACGTTCGGAGACGCGGTGGCGGAACCGGTCGGCCCAGGCGCTGATCGCGATCCCGCCCATCGAGTGTCCGGCCAGCACGGCCCGCTCACCGGGCCGCACCGTGGCCGCCAGGACGGCGTCGAGGTCGGCGGCCAGATGATCGAGACTGTAACTCTTGGGTCCCGGTACCCCGCTGCGACCATGGCCGCGGTGGTCGTAGGCAATGACCCGGAAGTCGCGACAGAGGTCGTTGATCTGCTCGTGCCAGACCCGCAACGAGCAGGTGATGCCGTGAGCCAGCACGATCGGGTCGGCCCCCGCCGGCCCGAACACCTCAGTGTGCAGGCGGGTGCCGTCCGCGGAGTGAACGATGATGGTCTTGCTTGGCGGCAGGCTCGGTCCCCGCTCGGCTCCTGGTGCTGATGCCATGATCGCTCCTCACCGGACGGCGCCATTGCCGTCCCGGGGTGGCAGCGTAACCCCTGTTACGCCTATTCTACTGGCTTTCCGAACAATTATTTCGTCTCCATCCGGTCGCCCTTTCGCATCAGTTCGACAGTTTTCCGGAGCGGAATTACCGGAGTTAAAGTTCGACGTGGAAGGACCTGGCACTATGACCGTCCATTTGCTGCACATTCTTTTGGCACGCCCGCACAGCACTCGAAAACCGCGGAATGGACGGTTTGGGGCAGAATCGTCGAATATGAAGCCCCACATCACTGGGGCCATCGCATGGACCGGTGGCCTGATCCTCACCACGGCGCTGGCCGCGGGTTGCACGACGGCCACCGAGAGGGGAAAGGAGATCGCGTCGAGCGCGACACGTATCGGCTCATCGGCGGCGAGTGCGGCCGGCAGCGCCGCCAGCAGCGCCGCCAGTGCGGCCGGCAGCGCGGCAAGCAGCGCCGCCAGCGCCGCCTCGAGTGCCGTCTCCTCCGCTTTAGACGGTGACCCGACAACCATCGATGCCCCCGGAATCGGTGCCGTCACGCTCGACGGCCCCGTCGCGGCGACGTACCGGAAGGCGGGGGGTGCCGCCGGCCTCGGCGTCCCGACCGCCGCACCGGAAAAAGTCAGCGGCCCACAGGGCGGCCCGGAGGGCGGCCCAGAAGGCACGGTGTACGCCTTCACCGGCGGGACGATCTTCGAATCGCCCAGCCACGGGCCGAAGCTGGTCCGGGGCGACATCCTCAGGGTCTACACCTCACGGGGCGGCCCGACCGGGCCGTTGGGGTGGCCGATATCGGACGAGACCCAGACCGCGGGCGGTCCCCGCGTCGCCGGGGGTGGATGGATCGCCGAGTTCGAGAACGGCACGATCAGCTGGCTCAACGACGGCACCGGCAGCTTCACCGAAAAGGTCGACCTCAAATAGGGGCTCGTCGCAGGTTTGGAACACGAAGCCGGCGACCGGACATATTCTTTGCCGGGTGAAGGCTCGGTTGCCCGCATTGGGCGTCGTGGCGTCGCTTGTTGCCGTGATGGCGGTACTTCCGGGGGTGACGCCGTCGGCGTCGTCGGAACCGACGGCCACCCCGCGCGCCGTGACGATCGCCGTTCACGACACCCCACCGTTCGTCATGACGCACGGCGCGGTGAAATCTGGATTCACCATCGACATCCTCGACCGGGTCAGCAAACGTACCGGCTGGACGATCGACTACCTCGACTTCGACACCGTTCCCGATCAGTTGCAGGCGGTGACCGACGGACAAGCCGATGCGGCGGCCGGAGGGCTGTCCATCACCGCTGAGCGGTCCCCGGATTTCGACTTCTCTCAACCCACGCTGAACGCCGGGCTGCAGATCATGGTGCCCGCGGGCCTCGACGAGCCTTCCCAGCCGGGCCTGACGGATTTCCTGTCACTGTTGGTCTCGAAGACCACGCTGATCTGGCTGAGTATCGCGCTCGTGGCGGTGATCATCCCGGTGGCCGGCATCCGGCTACTGCGCAGCCGGCGCACCGAGGCGGCGCCGGCGGGATCCTGGCCGGTCCGGGTCCTGACGACGGTGGGAGGGTTCATCGCCGTTGTCTTCGTCGCCTACTACACGGCGACCCTCGCCGCCAACCTGACGGTGGCGAAATTCGACGCCCGGATCTCCTCGCCGGCCGACTTGTTCGGCAAACGGGTGTGCACGGTCGCCGGTACCACCTCCGCCGCCTACCTGGCAGAACTCGGCGTGAACTTCACAGCTGTTCCCAAAATCGACGACTGCTATTCGGACCTGCGGAACCACACCGCCGAAGCTGTCGTGTACGACTCCCCGGTCCTGCGCTACTACCTCAACCAGGACGGGGCGGGATCCGTCGCCATCGCCGGGCCGATCTTCGAGCGCGAGGACTACGGCATCGCTTTCCGAAACGGCAGCGAGTTGCGCAAGCAGTTCGATGAGGCGTTGTTACGGATGCAGGAGGACGGCGACTACGAGCTGATCACCCGAAAGTGGTTCGGCGACCCGACAGCCGCCAGCGCCTAATCGACCCGGCGCAGCAGTTCGGCCGCCCGGGTCAGAAAGCGGCCGCTCGCCGGGCTACCGGAGTGGTTGACTGCCAGCATGCCCGAACTCAACCGCCGGAGGGTGCTTGCCGCGGGCCTCGCCGCCGTGGGCCTCTCCGCTGCCTGCGCGGGCACGAACAGCAGATCCGCACCCTCACGCACCGCCTGGGACGGGCTTTCCGCGCACCTGCGCGGCTCGCTTGCACTACCGGGTAGTCCTGACTATCCGGTTCTGGCAACCCCACGCAACCTACGTTTCGCGGCCACCATGCCTGCGGCCGTGGCGCTGTGCGCCGACGCCGCGGACGTCGCCGCGACGATCACGTGGGCACGAGACACCAACACTCCCTTGGCTGTTCGCGGAGGCGGTCACAACTACGCCGACGGATCGGCGACCCGTGGCATTCTCATCAGCACCCGGCGGATGAATGCCGCCACGGTCGACGGCACCTCGCTGCGCGCTCAGGCCGGTGTGCGCAACTCCGAGATCGCCGCACTGCTCCCCCGTGCCGACGGTGGTCATCTGCTCCTGCCGGGCGGCACCTGTCCGGGCGTCGGTCTGACGGGCCTGACCCTCGGCGGCGGCATCGGTCCCAACGCGCCGTGGGCGGGACTGACAGCCGACCGACTGCGCAACGCCACCATGGTGACCGCCGGCGGCGAGGTCGTCACCGCCAGCGCCACCGAGAACCCCGACCTGTTCTGGGCGTTGCGGGGCGGGGCGGGCGGCAATTTCGGCGTGGTGACGGAACTGGAATACGAGTTGGTGGAGATCCCGGTCGGTCGCGCCACGACCGCCGAACTCACGGTCACCGGCTCCGAGGCCGCCGTTGCCGCCGCGCTCGGTTTTCAGGAACTGCGCGCCGAGGCTGACCGCACCGCAACCGGAGAGGTTCACCTCGGACGCTCCGGCACCGCCGTCACGGCCACGCTTGCGATACAGATCCTCGCCGGGCAGTCCGATGCCCGCGATCTTCTCTCCGGCCTGTTGGCGATCCCCGGCATGAGAGCCGATATCGCCGAGCGGGATTGGTGGGACGCCTACGGCTGGTACGTCACCGAGCCGAGACCCCCCTACTCATTCTGGGACCGCTCGCTATACGCCGATGACACCATCTCCGGCGATGTGCTCTCCACGGCAGTTGACGTGTTGCGACGATTCCCCGTCGGTGCTGACCCGCTGCGCAAGGGCGCGATGGGCCTGCTTGGCTGGGTCGGCGGGGCGGTCGCTGACATCGCTCCCGGTGACACCGCCTATGTGCACCGCCGCGCGCGGGCGATCGTCGAGATGACCTCGCAGTGGACGACCCCGCCGCGTCCCGAGTGGCCCGCCACTGCCATCCCCGCCGACATCCTGGACTGGGAAGACGAACTGTGGCAGACCTTGTTGCCGCACACCACCGGCCGCTCCTACCAGAACTTCCCCGATCCCGAATTGCCGGATTGGCCCTCCGCGTACTACGGCGACAACCTCGTTCGGATTGAAGGGGTCAAGGCGAAATGGGATCCCGACGCAGTCTTCACCCACCAGCAGGGCGTGCCGCTCCCCCGCTGAACACCCATGCCGCACAGCGCATCATCGGGGTACGCGTACCGCCCTGGCCACCCCGATCGTCGTCGCCGCCATGAACAGACCGGTGATGATGACAGTCCCCGTCATCGCCGCGGTGAGGCCACCCACATCAACTGATGCGCTCAGGCTCGCCGATGTCCCGGTGACGACCAGGTAGAGGATCGACACCAGGCTGCCGCTGATCGCGATACCCAGGGCGTTGCCAAGCTCGAAGGCCGTCTCGGCGATCCCGGTCGCCGCGCCAACCCGGTCCTCGCTGGCGCTGGTCAGCACAAGGTCACTGGCGCAGGTGTTCACCAGGGCGAAGGACACACCGACCATGATCAGCGGCACCACCATGGCGACATAGGACACTCCGATGGTCAACCCGAGCAGCGTCAAGCCCACGGCTCCCACGCCCAGTCCGAGAAGCAGCACCCGCCGGTGGCCCCACCGTCGGATGAGCCGGCCGGCGTTGGGGGCGGTGACCATGGCGGCCAGGGAGTCCGGCAACAGTGCCATTCCCGACTGCAGCGGTGAGAAATCGCTGACCTGCCGCAGATAGATCGGTACGAAGAACAGCGCGCCGATATTGGCGAACACCGTCACGAGCTGAGCCGCGATAGCGGCACTGAACTTCGCCTCCCGGAACAGCGTGATGTCCAGCAGTGGGACCGTCATCCTGCGCTGTCGGCGCAGGAACACGTACGCCAACCCCGCACCTATCACCAGCGCCGGATAGGCCGGCCAGAACTGCAGACCGGCGTGGGCCAGCTCGGTGATGGCATAGACCACCCCGAGGATGCCGACCGTGGAGTAGACCACTGACAGCGGGTCCAGCGGATGATCGGACTCGCTACGGGCCTCGGGCAGCACCCACGCGCCGACGCCAACAATGAGCGCCACCACCGGCAGGTTCACCAGAAGGACTGAACCCCAATAGAAATGTTCCAGCAGCAGGCCTGCCATCGTCGGCCCCAGCGCAGCACCGCCGGCCCCACTGGCACTCCAGATACCCACCGCCCTGGTGCGCTGCCGGGAGTCGGTGAACACCGTGCGCAGCAACGCCAGCGTGGGCGGCATCAGCCCGGCACCGGCCACCCCCTGAATGACCCGGGCAGCGATGAGCAACTCGGCGTTCGGTGCCATCGCCGCAGCCCCGGAGGCGAAGCCGAAGGCCACAGCGGCGACGAGCAACAGTCGCTTTCGCCCCCAACGGTCCCCGATGTTGCCCATCGTGACGAGCAGGCCCGCGAGCACGAAGGAGTAGATGTCTCCGATCCACAGGATCTGGTTGTAGCTGGGGCGCAACTGCTCGGTGATCGACGGCACGGCGACGCTGAGAACGGTGCCGTCGATGGCGACCATGAACACCGCCAGGCTCAGCGCGAACAGCGCCGCCAGTTGGCGTCGGGTCATGATGACGGGAGTGGCAGCGCTACTGGGACGCCGGCGTGCGCTCCTGGATCTTCCACTCCTGACCGTAGCCGTCACGCAGGAGGTCCAGGAACGGTACGGCGTCGAAGGCCTCCGGGCCGAGCACGCCGGCACCCGACCAGGCACCGGTCGCCAGTAGTTCCAGTGCCACAACGGGGTTCATCGCCGTCTGCCAGACCACGGCCTGCGCCTTGTACTCCTGCATGGTCCACGCGTTGTCGGCGACATGGTAGAGGTAGACGTCACGGGGCTTGCCGTCCTTGCCGGTGCCGGTCACCC
>JAGQTS010000364.1 GCA_020438895.1 Mycobacterium sp. | reverse complement strand
CGCGCCGGGCCTGGCGGTTGGTGGCCACCACCGTGGTGCCGGGGATCGGCTTGTTCTTTGTCTTCTTGGCAGCCATTGCTTCGGCAGTCTGGTGGGAACGGGGCCGGGTTCGGTCCTGGCGGGGGAGGCAGGCTATCGGAGCGGTTCGGTGCAGGTCCCGCCCGTTACGGTGAACGGGTGCTGTGTATCTCCCGCTCGGCCCATCTTCAGATGTTGAGCCATGCCATCTCCGGACTCCCGAACGAGGCATGCGGTCTGCTCGGTGGTCCGTGGGGTGGATCCCAGATCGATGCTTTCGTGCCCACCCGAAATGCGGACGAGTCGGCCAAGACCTACTCGATCGGACCCGATGGCTTCGCTGCCGCCGACGCCTGCTTCGTGCCTCTCGGTCTCGATGTCGTGGGGGTGATGCACTCCCACACCCACACCGACCCGTATCCGTCGCCGACCGACGTCGCCCAGGCCGACAACCCCCTGCTCGAGGGTTGGCACTACGTGATCGTCTCGTTGCGCGACACCGAGCCGATGCTGCGGTGCTGGCTGCTCGACCGGGGTGAGATCGTCGAGGAGCCGGTCGAGATCATCGAGGGGTGACAGCGGCGGAGCCCAGGCTCAACTCACCGTGTAGTTGACGGTCTTGGTGGAGACCTTGCCCTCGTTGTCGGTGGCGGTCACGGTGAAGGTTCTCGTCCCCGCGGTGGCGGTGCTGATGGTGGCGCCGTCGGCCACGGTGCCGACGCAGGAAGCCACGCCCACGCCGTCACCGTCGCTGCATGAGAAGTCGGCGACCAGCGCACTGTTCCGCGGGTAGGTGGCGCCGTCCGCGGGGGTGGTGATGGTGATCGTGGGTGCGTTCACGTCGTTGCTCACCCGTGTCGGGTGGAGTCCGGGGCTGGGGTTGGGGAAGCAGTTGAAGGTGGGGTTGATGGTGCCGTACAGCGTCCCGGTGACCTTGGTCTTCAGGGAGAGTCCGAACGCCGAGTAGGACGTGCCGTGGATTCTCTGGTTGATGGTCGAACCGAGTGCCGCAGTGACCTTGAGGTTCATGGTCAGCGTGGGCAGGGTGGCGGTGGTGTTGGAGGGGATCGGTCCCGGGATCGACACCTCGACGTAGGAGTCCGTGGCCGTGGACGTCGGGGTGCTGGCCCCGACTCCGGCCCAGCCCGAGATCGACTGGCTGTTGAGCGTGGTGCCGGTTGGGATTGCCACCCTCCACTTGAGTTGGCTGGTGTCGGCGACCGTTCCGTAGTCGCTGGGAGTCCCGTCCACGAAGTAAGGCTCGGGCACGATCTTGACCTCGAAATCGGCTCCGGGCTTCACGGCTTGGGGTGCAGTGACGGTGTAGTCGGACTCGACGGTCTGGGTTCCGTTGGGGATCAGTGCGTGGTTTGAGAGGACCTCACACCCGTAGCTGACGTTCGTGGTGACAGCGGTGGGCGGGTCATCGCATGCGCTCAGGCCCAAGGCCATCGCTGCGATCGCGGCGCTGCCAGCAAGGCGACGGAGGGCGGTGTTCTGTCGCAAGATTTCCCCTTGGTGTGGATCGGTGACGGCCCGCTCGGGCCGGTGGCGACGAACCGGGACCCTTTCCCGGTTACCGCCGGGTAACCGGGAAAGTGGAACACGTACTCGGGTGCGTGTCAACGGGTTTTGTGCCCCCGGTCACAATGGTGGGGGTGTCGGCTGGGGGAGCTGAGAACGACGGGAGATACGCTGCCCGCGTTGTTCCCGACCTGCCCGCATGACCGACCGGAGCCACGGTGGCGCTCTACCGCAACGTGATCGACCTCATCGGCAACACGCCGACGGTTGACATCAGCCCTCTCAGCCCCAACCCGGCGGTGCGCATCTACGCCAAGTTGGAAGGCCAGAACCCGGGCGGTTCGGTCAAGGACCGGGCGGCCAAGTTCATGGTCGAGGCGGCCGAGCGTGACGGGATCCTCAAGCCCGGCTCGGTGGTGCTCGAGTCGTCGTCGGGAAACACCGGGATCGCTCTCGCCATGATCTGCAAGGTCCGCGGCTACCACCTCAAGGTCGTGCTGCCCGAGAACGTGTCGATCGAACGGCGCCAGGCCCTCGAGGTGTGGGGGACCGAGATCATCGCATCCCCGGCCTCGGAAGGGTCCAACGGAGCGATGCGCCGGGCCCAGGCGATGGCGGCGGAACATCCCGAGTGGTGGTTCCCGTTCCAGTACGGCAACGACGCCAACCCCCGGGCACACTACGAGGGCACCGGACCCGAGATC
>JAGQTS010000363.1 GCA_020438895.1 Mycobacterium sp. | reverse complement strand
CCGACGGGCGGTGTTCGGCGATAACCTCTATTTCCAGGACGATCCGCACTGGAGGGACCTGATTCCCTTTCACGAGTACTTCGACGGTGACAACAGCCGCGGCCTCGGGGCCAGCCATCAAACGGGTTGGACCGCGACGATCGCGTTACTGCTGCAGTTTCGTGGCAGGCTTCGCTTCGATGGGGATGCTCAGGGACGTTAACGGATCCAGCTCGGCGGCACTCGCACGGACCGCCTGGCAGGCCAGCGTCGAGAACAGCCCGCCGGGCCGACACCGAGAGCAGTGCGTCGTCCTTTGGCACCGGAGATCGGCATCGCAGCGATCACCTCGTCGTCGTCCTCGGCCAGTCGCACCGTGCTGCGGGCCGGTATGACGATCCACTGTCGGGCAGTGGATCTGCGGTTGCACCCGGCTCAGATGATCTCGGGCTTGTCCGCAGCGAACTGGACGACCGGTGCCCCGGGAGTGGGGGCCGCCGCCGCGTCGAGGGTGTCCGGGGGAGGTGGGCAATCGCCCTGCTGGTCGCAAGCAAAATACCTGACGAAAACACTGCCCGCGTAAGGGTTCCCCTTCGAGGGAGCCAATTCAAACCACACGTTCCGCAGAATGTAGGTTGTCAGGCCGAAAGGAATGGTGACATCTCCGAAGTACTTGTAGACGCCATCAGCTTGGAAAACGTATCCGATGCTGTACGGCGGCACCGATATCGGCAACTGTTCGCTGAAGGTCTCGGACTCGCCCCAGGTGGTGGTCTCTTCCCTGGAGACTTCCGCGCTCACTTCTGCGCCGAAGACTTTGAAATTGACGGATGCCTTTTCGCCGATCTTGAGCGAATCGCTGCTGCTGATCGTGGTACTCCACGAGCTTGTCTCCGGTTGCGGCTGGGCGTTCGGGTTCTGAACGGTGGCAACGAGGCGCGGATTCCGCGTCGTGGTGAGGACGGTGCCGATTGACGCCGTCGCCGTCGCCCCCGAGCCGCCGCCGCCACTGAACTCCACGATCGGTGCTTCGGCGTAGTCGAAGCCGTGGTTGTCGATGGTGACTCCACCGACCTTGTCGGTTGGATTGCCATCTTCGTCGAGGGCCAGCCAGGCGTGGGCAGTGGCCTCCTGACCGCCGTCACTAACGCCGCCTTTCAGTGTCACTGTCGGTGCCGACGTATAGCCTGACCCCCCGTCCCCCGTTCCCACCGTGACTGCGGTGACGATCTGCTTCTTTTGTATACTGCAGTTTGCTGCAGGTCCTCCATCGGAACACAGATTTATCAGGCTCGCCTGCTTATCGGGGTCCCATATGACCTGAGTGTTGATCTCGGCGTCTGTGAGCATCACGAAGGTTTGATCGAACGCCGGTTGGCTCCCGTGCCAAATGCATCCAGAATCGGTATCGCACCCAACGACGGAGCCGTCTACGTCGTAGATGAGATCCCCTTGGGAGTCGATTGTCCGTTTGTCGTAAGCAAGTTCAATTCGATTGAAGTTGGAATCCAGGCCGGTGCCCGTTGAGATACTGACGGTCACCGTACCCTCGGTAGCACTTGCGTCTGATTGCAACGTGAACGCAGCCGTTTCGCCGATGTCGAAGAATTCGCCGTCGAACGGACTGCTTTTCAGTAGATCCGCGCGGCCGCTGATCACGCCCAAATACAAAGCTCGGTCACTGGTCGCGTTGAGGACCCTGAAATCCACTTCGTCCCACTCACCGTCACCGACCGATCCGTCGTTTGTGCCGTTGGTCCAGCTGACATCGACCTCCACGGATGTTTGGCGAGGCCGGAACAAGTCGAGCAGGTTGATGTGAAAGCCCTTGTCGCGCACGGCGACGGTGAACGAATCCGAACCGCGGGTACCGGGTTCGCCGGGATTCGACGGTGTGTAGGTGTAGGACCCGTCGGGAGCGACGGTGACTGTGCCCAGCGTCGGCTGCGCGGTCACGGTGTAGGCGAGCTTGTCGCCGTCGCTATCGGTGGCGCCGATCGTTCCGACGACCACCGGTCCTGGCACCTGGGCCCACTGGAGCGGGTCGGCGGCGGGCGCGCTGTTAAAGAGGGTGCGGCGGGCGAATTCGAACAACCCGGCGAACAGGCCCTGCAGCGGACCGTGCCCGGTGCCGCCGAGGATCCCGGGGTCGAACGCGCCGCCGGAGGGGATGCGGACCGACCTGATCGCGGCCGCCGGGGCAGCTACCTGTGCCGCCGAGGCCGAGGGGCGGGCAGTGACCAGCGGCGTCGATGCCGATGCGCGTGGCGGCCCCGGTTGCGTCGCCGGCACAACCGGTGACGCGCCGGCGCTCGGGTCGGTGCCGGTCCTGGCGGGACCGGCGAGGGGATCGGCGGCCTCTGGGTCCGGCGCGGGCACCGTCGCACCGGCGACGGGCGCGAGGGCGCTGCTGCTCGGCGCGGCGACCGCAGGAGCCGGCGCGGAGATGCCCGCCCGGTTGGTCGCCGCTGCGCCGGCAGGCCGGGCGACTGTGCGGTTGGCTGTGTTCTTCACCGCGCCGCGACCCGCGGCGTGTGCACTCGCCGTCCCGGCCCGCGGCGCTGGCGCGGGCCGGGCATCGTCGCGGCCTGATCCCGCCGCGGCAGCGGGGCTCTTCGAGGGAGCGCGGGACGTCGAGGAACCGCCCCCCGACATGTCCCCGTCGTCGGCCGACGCCAGTGCGGGACTGACCACCAGTGCCGCACCCACACCAGCGGCCAGCGCTCCCGCCTGCAGCCACCGCACCACCGGCAAGACCCGATGCGCTTCCTGATCGACCGTGCGACGAACCTTGATTGTCGACATACCCAGACGCACTTCCCCGAGAAGATACCCTCCGAATTGGCAGACCAGCCCGGACCGCACAACTCGCTGATAGGCAGAGGCTACCCAACAAACAAGCCGTTTGTTGACGCGAATTCGTCCGAGGCGTGCTCGGGCGCCTGGGGTTGAAGCCGGGTTGAAGCGCCTCACGGAGAAGGCCCGCACGGTGCTCCCGTCTGCGATGACCGTGGTGGTCCGTGACTGACTGGCCCAGGCATTGGCGACGAGACGCGGCGCACGAGAGCGTAATCGCTGACCGTGTGGGGTAGAACGACTACCTTGACGAGTTGACGACTCCAGGGGGTGAGTACCGTTTCCGCGCCAACGACCGAGCTCAATGTCGCACCCGGTTCCATCGTTGTTATCCGCGACGAGGAATGGCGCCTTCTACTCAAGCCTGGACACCATCGAAGTCCAGGACCCGAAAGAAGCCAGGGTCGTCGCCGACGGATCGTCGACCTACCGCGACTCCCGGCTCTGGCTTGAAGCCCTCCTGCGCAAGACCCCCGTCCCGTACGGCGAACAGACCCTCACCGTCTCGACCCGCATGCTCGCCGACGCCGTGGCCTACCAGCAGGGGCGCGGTAACCAAAGCCCTCGGCCGGGGCGAACGCATCCTCATCGTCACCCCCAAGCACGTCCTCGAGCAGATGCAGCACGAATTGTGGTGCCGCTTCGCCCTGCCACAGTAAATCGAACATGTGTTTGATGGTAGTCGCCGGGTCCGACAACTTTCCGCTGCCGGAGCGTCGCGCACCTCGCCGATGGGCGGTTCGGGCAGCCGGACATGTCAGACGCCGGCGTTACGGTCACGCCATGCCACTTCAGAATCGAGTCAGCCCCGACGGTCGGATTTTCGCGACCAACGCGCGAGGAACCTTCCTGGGGAATCGCGGCATACTGCACGACGAAGCAAGCAGATCGTCCGGCAGTCGCGGGGCAACATGTGGTTGATCTGCCAGCTCGAGTTCAACGGGCGCAAGCAAGAGTTGGTGCACCCCAACAGGTACACGCAGTTGTTCTTCCTCGATGAGGCGGTTGGTCTCGCTGCCGGCCACCGGCCCTGCGGAGAGTGCCGTCGCTCGGCGCACGTGGAACGCACGCTCGACGACTTTGACGCCTCCAAACCGGTGCAGGAGCGTGCCGAGACGCTGAAGCGCGCCGTGGAGCAGAAGAGCATCGGTGAGACGCTGAATCTGCTTGTGCTGGCAGAGGAATCGCTGAACAGCTGGCAGCGGCTCCGTATCGCGCGGGTGCACGGCAAGGACACGCGAAGCTACCCGCCGTCGAATCGCGCGGGAGCGTGCCGGTGCTGACGAACAGCGGGAGAGTCCGCGAGATCCGAGGGCATATGATCGTCCGGACGGCCCGATTCCGTAGCAGCCGGCAGAACTCCCCCGGGATTCGAACAAGCTACTTCGGATCACTCCGAAGCCGAGGGCCGGATCAGTCGGCGATCTGCAAAATTCCTGCACGCCAGAGCAATCCATAGAACTCGCGCATGGGACGAGTTAACGCCCGGCTCGTGACGCTGACCAGAGCAGCATCATTGAACCCTGCCGCGTCGATGGCGGTCGTTGCGAATGTCG
>JAGQTS010000006.1 GCA_020438895.1 Mycobacterium sp. | reverse complement strand
CACCGAAGATCTTCAACCTGCGCACGGACCCGTTCGAACGCGCCGACATCACCTCGAACAGCTACTGGGACTGGGTGCTGGAGAACATCTTCATCGCCCTGTACGGAAACGCGTTGGTGCTGCAGTTCCTGGACACCTTCAAGGAGTTCCCGCCGCGTAGCGAGCCGGCATCGTTCACCATCACCGCGGCGGTGGAGAAGCTCAAGAAGTACTCCGAGACCATGGGCGGATGAGCTTGACCGGCTTGGACTCCTGGCGGGACGGGCCCACGACGTCGGCGATCGTGGGCTTCGTGGAGCGCATCACCACCGAAGGCCCGGATTTCGTCGAACCCGACGCCCGTATCGCGGTGTTCGACAATGACGGCACGCTCTGGTGCGAGAAGCCGGCATATGTCCAGATGGATTTTCTGGTACGGCGATTCCTGGAGCAGGCAGCCGCCGACCCTTCCCTGCGGGACAAGCAGCCCTATCGCGCTGCGCTGGAAGGTGACTTCGGTTGGTTCGGCTCGGCTGTCACCAAGCATTACCACGGTGACGACTCGCAGCTGAAGGAACTGGCCGCCGGCGTCGTCTCGGCACACGCCGACATGAGCGTCGAGGAGCACGCAGCCCGGGTCACCACGTTCTTCGCCGATGCCCGCCACCCCACCCTCGGCCGGTCCTACCTGGATTGCGCCTACGCGCCGATGGTGGAACTGCTGCGCTACCTGGAGAGCAACGGGTTCTGCAATTACATCGCCTCCGGTGGCGGCCGGGACTTCATGCGACCGATCACCGCTGCGCTCTACCGGATTCCACCCGACCGTGTGATCGGCAGCTCCGTCGGATTGGATTATGTCGAAAGCGAGGGGCAAGGCCATCTCCGCATCGGCACTGCCCTGGAAGTGATCGACGACGGCCCGGAGAAGCCGGTGCGCATCTGGGATCGCATCGGCCGCCGACCCATCCTGGCGGCCGGCAACTCCAACGGCGACGTTCCGATGCTGTGCTACGCCGGGATTTCCGGCGGGCCGGCGTTGCGCATTCTCGTCAACCACGATGACCCGGAGCGTGAGTTCGCCTACGCCGCGGGCGCCGAAACCGCGCGGCAATACGCCGACAGGTTCGGATGGACTCAGGTCAGCATGCGCGACGACTGGGAAACCGTTTTCTCATGACCGGCAATGACGTGGTCTGGATTCCCGGTCAGACCGCAGTCATCGGTTCTGATCGGCATTATCCGGAGGAGGCTCCGGCCCGCTCTGCTTCAGTCCCCGGTTTCTGGATTCAGCCCCACCCGGTCACCAATGACGATTTCGCCCGATTCGTTTCCGCCACCGGCTACCTGACGGTCGCTGAACGCCCCCTCGATCCGGCCGACTATCCAGGCGCCCCCGCGGAGAACCTCCAGCCCGGGTCAATGGTGTTCCGCAAGACCAGTGGCCCGGTCGATCTGCGACATCTCAGCCAGTGGTGGTGCTGGACTCCGGGTGCCTCGTGGCGCCACCCGGCCGGGCCGCATTCCTCGATCGCCAAACGCGGCCGGCATCCCGTCGTCCACGTTGCCTTCCCGGATGCGGAGGCCTACGCGCAGTGGGCGGGCCTGGAGCTACCCGGCGAAGCGGAATGGGAGATCGCCGCACGTGGCGGGCTTGACCAGACCACCTTCACCTGGGGAGACGATCCGGAACAGCCGGGGCAGAAACTGGCCAACTATTGGCACGGCGAGTTTCCCTGGCGTCCGCAGCCCGGCTACGGACGCACGAGCCCGGTGGGGGACTTCCCCCCGAACGGGTACGGCCTGTTCGACATGGCCGGCAATGTCTGGGAGTGGACGATCGACTGGTACTCGGGCACCGGCGGTGGGGATGGGTGCTGCGAGTCAGGCAGCTACGACCCTGCCCAACCCCAGTTCAGAGTCCCGCGCAAGGTCATCAAGGGCGGATCCTTCTTGTGCGCGGACAACTACTGCATGCGTTACCGGCCGGCCGCGCGACGACCGCAGATGATCGATACCGGTATGAGCCACATCGGATTTCGCTGCGTGAGGCGCGATCGTGGTTGAATCGGCCATCACGGTTGCCGCACCACGAGGAGAGTTCACGCCGATCATGACCCCCCGAGGCCTGCTCGCCGCCGTCCTTCTCGCCACGGCCGGGATCACCGCTGTGGCTTGTTCCGGTTCGACGGCGAGCCTGCCGACCGTCTCAGCCGAGCCGACCGCGACGACGGAAACCGCGGCAGCGGAGCCCGAGCCCGCAGGCGCTCAGCCACGTCTGGCCGGCGACCCGGCCGTCCTGGCCGACGACCTTGTCGCCGACGAACTGGCACTACGTGACCCGGCAACGCCCGAAGATCAGCGAGTGGCGGCGGCGCGCCGCCAGCAGGCCGCCTACCGCGCCATCGGGCGCAACCCGCAGTGGGACGCCATCGTGCGTCCCCGAATCCCCGAATCGCTGGGCTTCGTCTTCGATCGCAACATCGACGCCCGTCGCCAGCTGAACGCGATGGCCGAGGTGCGCGACACGCTGCCGGCGTGGCGCATCGTCCCGCCGGCACCCGCGGACCAGTTGCTGGGCTACTACCGGGAGGCGGAGGCCGCCTACGGCGTCCCATGGAACTATCTGGCCGCGATCAACTTGATCGAGACGCGTTTCGGAAGCATCGTCGGCACCAGCACCGCGGGTGCCCAGGGCCCGATGCAGTTCATGCCCGCAACCTGGGCGGAGTACGGCCAGGGCGGCAATCTCCGCGACCCGCGCGACGCCATCCTGGGCGCCGCCCGTTACCTGGCCGCCAACGGCTTCGCCGCCGACCCCGATCACGCCATCTTCCGGTACAACAACGCCCGCCAGTACGTCCGCGCAGTCAACGATTTCGCGGCGGTGATGGCGGCGGACCCCTCGACCTTCGGCTCCTACTACCTGTGGGACGTCTACTACTTCACGACGGCGGGAGAGGTGCTGCTCCCCATCGGGTATGACCAGCCGGTCCGGATTCCGGTGGCCGACTACCTGGCCACCCACCCGCAGTAGTTCAGCGCTCCGCTACACCCTGGCCCATAAGCAGTCTCCGGACAGATCCGCATAGAACAGCTTGGGCAGCATCTCCACATCCAACGGCTTTCCGGGCTCGCCCTGCGAGACTTCCGGCGCGGACAACGCACCGGCCTCGACCACGGTCTGCTGCTCCACCCGGCAGCTGGTCTCCGGGTTCTGCGGAGTCGCCGTCCAGTTCCCGGAACGCAGGTTGGGATTGCGCATCCCCTGACCGTGCAGGGTGATCGTCGGGCCATAACTGAACCAGGTGTCGTTGGGGTCGAACGGTGTCGGCACAGCGGCCCACACGGCGCTGTCGATCACCTCCTGACAGATGGCGTAGGTCTGCCCATCGGTCAGCAGGGTCATCGCCCCGGCTAACTCCGCGGAGCACCCGTCGCCCAGTTGCGGCGGCACGGGTGCGGCGTGCGCCAGGCCCGGAGTCGCCAGGACCGCACCGGCAGCGATAAGCGCCGCACCGAATCTCTTCATCGAAGGCTCCCTACTCAACGGCATGTCGTCATTGTGCTTGTCGCCGCCGGACCCGGTCGCGTTAGCCGATGATCGGCAGCCGCCGACGGCGGGCCAGGCGATCCAGCGCCGCCTGCATCGCTCGACGTACCCTGCCGTCGATCCGGGCGAGGTCCGGGTCGTGATCCCACATCGCGGCCACGTTGATCGGTTCGAGCACTTCAGCGACGATCTTGGACGGCAGCGGCATGTTCACCGGCACGAGGACGCTGAGCCCGAACGGCAGTCCGAAGGAGACCGGCAGGATGTCGGTGCGGAACAACCGGCGCTCGAGACCACTGAGCCCCAGCGCCCGGGACAGCCGCCGACCCCGGCTCAGGTACAACTGGGTCTCCTGACCCCCGATCGACACGACCGGCACGATGGGGGCGCGCGCGGCCACCGCGGCCTCCACGTAGCCGGTGCGTCCACCGAAGTTGATGACGTTCTCCGACAGACTGGGCCGGTAGACGTCGAGGTCGCCGCCGGGGAACAGCAGCACCGCCGCGTCGGTATCCAACGCCGCCGCGGCGTTGTGCGGGTTGGCCGCCACCACGCCGAGGTGGAACAGGAACTCCGCCGCCGGACCGCGGAAGAAGGAATCGTGCGCCAGCACATACAACGGCCGGTCGTAACCGAACCGCTGGTAGAAGTCGACCGCGAACACCGCGAAGTCGGGGGTGGTCAAACCCCCGGAGTGGTTGCTGACCAGCAGGCATCGTCCTGGCGGAATCCGCTGCAATTCAAGGACTTTCGACCGGTGGTAGATCTTCACCATCGGCCGCAGCACATCGATCACGTGTCGGGTCAGCGCCGCGTCGAAGCGACCGACCTGCTCTGCGGCCTCAGCCCCGTGCTGGTGGCCCGGCACCGCGTTTCACCCTCGCCGGTGACGGTCGGTCAGCCGTACAGCGCGTCGATCTTGCCGTGGAAGTTGTCCACCACAACCTTGCGCTTGAGCTTCAGGCTGGGTGTCAGGTCGCCGGCCTCCACCGTGAGTTCGCGGTCGATGATCGCGAACCGCTTGATCTGCTCCCAGCGGTTGAGGTGCTTGTTGAGTTCCTCGACATAGCCCTCGATCGCAGCGCGGGTCTTCTGGTCGCGGGCGATGTCGCCGAAGGTCTGCCCACCCAGGCCGTTGGTTTCGGCCCAGTCCCGCAGGCCCTCCCCGTCGAGGCTGACCAGGGCGACGCAGTACGGCTTCCCCTCGCCGTAGACGATGATCTCGCTGGCGAACGGGCAAATTCCCTTGAACTGTGCCGAGATCGCCGACGGTGCGACGTACTTGCCCTGCGAAGTCTTGAACATGTCTTTCTTGCGGTCGGTGATGCGCAGGTACCCCTCGGCGTCGAGTTCGCCGATGTCACCGGTGTGGAACCAGCCGTCGGGCTCGATCGCCTCGGCGGTGGCCTCCGGCAGGTCGTGGTAGCCGTTCATGACGCCCGGTCCCTTGAGCAGGATCTCGCCGTCGGCGGCGATCTTGACCTCGGTCTGCGGCAGCGTCCACCCCACCGTGCCGAACCGATAGGCGTTCGGCCGGTTCAGCGACGACGCCGCCGAGGTTTCGGTCAGGCCGTAGCCTTCCAGCACCACCACACCCACGGCGTCGAACCACTGGGCGATGTCGCGGTCGAGTGCCGCCGAACCCGAGATGAAGAACCGCAGCCGTCCGCCGAAACGCTCGCGAATGGTGCTCAGCACCAGCTTGTCGGCCAGCTTGTATTGCGCAGCCAGCAACGCCGACGGCCGTTCCCCGGATTGTCTCGCCCGCGACACCTGCAACCCGACGTCGATGGCCCAGTCGAACAGCTTCTTCTTGACGCCGCCCTCCTTGACCATCATCTCGTTGATCCGACCGTGGACCTTCTCGAAGATGCGCGGAACGGCACCCATGATGGTGGGGCGGATGATCGCCAGATTGTCGACGATCTTGTCCACCCGGCCGTCGATCACGGTCGGAAAGCCGATCACCAGCGGAAGCGCCAGCATGACTTTGCCGAACGCGTGCGACAGCGGCAGCCAGAGGTAGTTCAGGTCCTTGTCGCTGAGAACGCCGAGAGCGTCCATCGCCGCGGCGGTGTAGGTCCACGACTTGTGGAGGAGCCGAACCCCCTTGGGCTTTCCGGTGGTGCCGGACGTGTAGATCAGGGTGGCCAGCTGATCGGGCCGGATGGTGTCGATTCTGTCGCGGACCGCGGCCGGAGCGTCGGCCAGTAGCTGCTTGCCCAGCTGTTCGAGCTCGTCGAGGCTGATCACCCATTCGGGATCATGGCTGTCGCGGACCCCGTCGATCAGGACGACCTTCTCGACCGCCGGCAGCTCGCCCCGCTGGGCGACGAGCTTCTCGAGTTGGTTTCGGTCCTCGGCCACCACGATGCGGCTGCCCGAGTTGGCCACGATGTAGGCGACGTCCGCGGCGTTGGTCGTCGGGTAGACGGTCGTCGTCGCCGCTCCGGCGGCCAAGATGCCGAAGTCGACGGCGACCCATTCGTAACGCGTGCCCGAGGCCAGCGCGACCCGGTCCTCCGGATTGATGCCCAGCGCGATCAACCCGGCAGCGATGTGTTCGACCCGCTCACCCAACTGCTGCCACGTGACGTTGGCCCAGCCGTCGTCCTCCGGAAAGCGGAACGCCTCGGCAGTCGGGGTCTTCCTGACTCGGTCGAGGAACATCTTGGGCACCGAGGCCGCCCGGTTCTCGATCTTGCTGAAGTCGATCTGCTCTTGGGATTTATGCAGGCCTGCCATGGGCACGAGTGTATGAAACGCCCCGGGGACGCTTGTGGCCGAATGGCCATAACGGGTCATGACGCCGATGACGCGGCTCAACACAGCCGACGGGGTGAATGTCAGTTCAGCGGGGGCGGCGGCACACCTGGGGGGGCCACGCAAGCACCGGTGACCCCATCGAGCAGTGTTCCCGGCGGGCACCATCCGGGCACACACTGGAAGCCCGGGGTCTCGGTGTCCTCATGCTGGCCGATCGGACAGCCCTGAGCGGACACCACCGGAAGCCCCACGACGATCGGCGCGACGGCCACCGCAGCGCCTACCACCAATAGCGGAAAACCACGCATCACCGACCCCATACGTCGGAGGTTAACGGCGCCTGTGCCGCGACTCTCGGAGGCGCACCGCGTCAGGCAGGTCACGGTTCGGCAGCACCGGTAACCACTACGATCAATGCTCGAACATCAACGCTCGAACATCCATGATCGAACAACCCCGGAGGTGTCCCGCCCGATGCTCAACTGGTCGCTGCAGGCCACGAAGCCGCCGGTCATCACGGGGGTGCACGGCGGCG
Organism: Mycobacterium sp.; assembly: GCA_020438895.1. Taxonomy (GTDB): domain Bacteria; phylum Actinomycetota; class Actinomycetes; order Mycobacteriales; family Mycobacteriaceae; genus Mycobacterium. Next base: position 5,576 of record JAGQTS010000006.1, on the reverse strand, counting down.
TCGGCCGACCAGGTGTTTGACCCCGCCGGCACGACACCGACGGTCTCCCCTGCCACCGACGATGACCTCGCCGAACTCGTCCGGGTAGCGGCAGCGACGTTCCCCCTGGCCTGCCCGGTGTCGGTGAACCCCACCGACATCGCAGCCTTCCTCGAGGAGAACCTCTCCGCGCAGTGTTTCGCCTCCTATCTGGCCGACCCGGACCGGCGGGTGTTCGCCGTCCGAGACGGCGGGCATCTCATCGGATACGCGATGACGGTGCGCGGGGTGGGCAGCGATCCGGCGGTGGCCGCAGCGGTCCGCGCGCGACCGGCGGTCGAGCTTTCCAAGATGTACGTGCTGCCCGGCCGGCACGGCACCGGTGCGGCCGCCGGGTTGATGAACGCCGCCCTCGATTCGGCGACGGCCGTCGGTGCGGCGTGCGTTTGGCTGGGAGTCAATCGACACAACGAACGGGCACAGCGGTTTTACCGGAAATTCGGTTTCACCGTCGCCGGGGATCGGACATTCCGGGTAGGAGCGGGCGTGGAATGCGACGTCGTGATGGTGCGCCCGGTACGCTGACCGCCTAGGTCGCTGGGAGACCAGCGGCATCCCACGCCGCCGGGTTGGACAGCGCCAGCAACCGCGAGGTGGCCCGCAGGTACTTCTTGCGGTACCCGCCCTCCAGCATCTCCGGTGAGAACACCGTGTCCAGCTTCGCGCCCGAGGCCACGACCGGGATACCGGCGTCATAGAGTCGGTCGGTCAGTGCCACCAGTCGCAGCGCCACGGCTTGATCGTCGAGCGGGTGCACCCCGGTGATGTGGACCGCCGAGACGCCCTCGATCAGTGCGTGGTAGCGGGAGGGGTGCATGGTGGCCAGGTGCCTGCACAACTCGTCGAAGCCGTCCAGGGTGGCACCGGGCCGGCCTTCGGCCGCTGAGATGACCTGGGCGTCAGTCAGCGGCTGCGGCGCCGGCGGCAAGCCCCGATGCCGATAATCCGGACCTTCGATCCGCACGGTGGTGAAAATGCTTGCCAACGTGTTGATTTCACGCAGAAAGTCCTGAGCGGCGAACCGGCCCTCACCAAGTTGCTCGGGCAAGGTGTTCGACGTCGCTGCGATCGACACCCCACGCTCAACCAGCTGTGACAGCAGCCGGGAGATCAGGGTGGTGTTCCCGGGGTCGTCGAGTTCGAATTCGTCGATGCACAGCACCGTGTAGTTGGCGAGCAGTTCGATGCACTCGACGAACCCGAACACCCCTGCCAGTTGAGTGAGCTCGCCGAAGGCGGCGAAAGCCTTCGGATGGTCGGCGGCGTCGGGGATCCGCCGGTAGGCCGAGGCCAGCAGGTGAGTCTTGCCGACACCGAACCCGCCGTCGAGGTACAGCCCGACACCGGGCAGCGTCTCCCGCCTGCCGAACACCTTCCGGCGGCCGGCACGGCGCCGGACAGCCTCCGCGCAGAACGCCTCGCACGCGAGCACGGCGGCGGCCTGGCTGGGTTCGGCCGGATCGGGCCGGTAGCTCTCGAAACTGACCCCGGTGAATGTCGGCGGCGGCACCAACTGCGCGATCAGTAGCTCAGGGGAAACCGTGGGATGACGGTCCACGAGTCGGCCGGGCACCCCAGGACTGTATCGACGGATGCCCGGATGGCGTGCTGCAATCGAGTGCGTGACCTTCAGACTGTTGGACGGCACCGGTGCCGAACCCGTCGATGAGGAGCGGCTCATCGATCTCTACGCCTACCCGGCCTACCCGGCCGCCGCGAACGGCCCGGTGGTGCGGGGCAACGCGATCGCCAGCGTGGACGGCGGGGCCACCACCAGCGGTACCTCCGGCGGGCTGGGCGGACCCGGAGACCGGCAGCTGTTCGCGGTGCTGCGGGAACTGGCCGATGTGATCGTCGTCGGCGCCGGCACGGCTCGCGCCGAGAAATACGGTGGAGCCACGATGTCGGTGGCCCAACGCCGCCGGCGCCGGCACCGCGGGCAAGCCGACACGCCACCGATCGCGCTGGTGACGCGAAGCGGCGATCTCGCACCCGATCTTGCCGTGCTCACCGACAGCGAGGTGCCGCCGCTGGTGCTCACCTGCGCCGACACCGCGCCCGGCGCGCGGAAGCGGCTCGGGGCCGCAGCAGAGGTCGTGGACACCTCGGGTGCCGATCCCGCTCAGGTCGATCTTTCGGTCGCGCTGCAACGCCTCGGCGAGCGTGGTCTGTCCCGGGTTCTCACCGAAGGTGGCCCGAGCCTGCTGGGTTCGTTCATGGTCGAGGGCCTGCTCGACGAGATGTGCCTGACCACGGCCCCGCTGTTGGTCGGCGGCGGGACGATGCGGGTGGCTACCGGCACCGCGGAGGTCGTGACCCCGATGCGCCGCGCACATCTCCTCGCCGACGACGACGGTTACCTCTACGCGCGGTATCAGCGCGCCCGTTGATCGGCTGCGCGGTCGGCGGTAAGCCGGTCGCTACTGTGGTGGCCATGCGTGGGCTGGGTCGGGTGCGTGCGGTCGCCGTGTTCGCCGCGGTGGCGACGGCGCTGACCGGCTGCGCGCCGTGGCTGGCGGCCAATCCCCGGTTCGCGACCGACTCGGCCAGCAATCCCGATCCCGCTCCCACCACCACCGTCGCCACCGGCGAACCGCCGGCCATCCTGGCACCGAAGAACGACCTGTCCTGGACGGACTGCACGTCCACGCTGTTCGGCGGCGCGGGCACCCCACCCGCCCCCGGGGTGGTTCTGGAGTGCGCCGACTACGACGCGGACCTCGACCCCGTTGCGGGCGCCACCGGCACGCTCAGCATCGGTGCCGTGCGGGCGCGTTCCGTGCAGACCCCCGCCGACGCCGGTCCGCTGGTATTCACCACCGGGTCGGACCTGCCCTCGTCGGTGCAACTGCCGGTGTGGTTGTCCCGCGCGGGCGCCGACGTACTCAAATCCCATCCCATCGTGGCGGTGGACAGACGCGGGATGGGCCGGTCGAGCCCGATCGACTGCCGCGACATGTTCGACCGCGACGTGATGCGCGAGCAGGCCCAGTTCGACTCCGGCGACGATCCGGTGGCCGCCCTGGGCACCATCACCACCACCGCCACAACCGGGTGCACCGACATCATCGCTCCGGGTGAGTCGGCGTACGACAACGCCCGCGCCGCGGAGGATCTCGAGCGGCTGCGCAGCACCTGGGACGTGCCGGCCCTGGCACTGATCGGGATCGGCAATGGCGCGCAGGTGGCGATGGCCTATGCCGGATCGCACCCGGAGAAGGTGGCCCGACTGGTGCTGGACTCCCCCATCGCGCCGGGAGTGGGTGCGGAATCCGCCGCCGAGGATCAGGTCAGGGCCCAGCAGGCAAGCCTGGACGCATTCGCTGCGCAGTGCGTGGCCGTCAACTGCGCACTCGGACCCGACCCGAAGGGCGCCGTCAGCGCGCTGCTGGACGCCGCTCGGGCCGGCCGGGGGCCCGGCGGGATGTCGGTGGCGGTGCTGGCCGAGGCGATCATCACCGCCCTGGGTTACCCCAGCGGCGACCGGATCGGCAGCACCGTCAAACTCGCCAACACCCTGGCGGCGGCCCGCACGGGGGATGTCAACCCGCTCAACAGTCTGGTCAACGAGACCGAGGCGCTGCGCCAGACCGACGGCCAGTTCGTCAACGAGTGCAGCGACGCGCTGAACCGACCCACCCCCGACCGGGTCCGGGAGTTGGTCGTGGCCTGGGGCAAGACGTACCCCCAGTTCGGCTCGGTGGCAGCGCTGAACCTGGTGAAGTGCCTGAACTGGCCCAGCGGAGCCGCGCCGCAGGATCCCGACAAGCTGGCGATCGAGGTGTTGCTGCTCGGGGTCGCCGACGACCCCATCGTCGGCACGCAGGGGGTGCCGGCCACGACAGCCGTCGTACTCAACGCAGGGGCGGCCAGTCGACGGGTGATGTGGCAGGGCATCGGACACGGCGCCAGCATCTACAGCGACTGTGCACTGCCGCCCGTGCTGGCCTACCTCGACACCGGAAGCGTCCCCCCGACCGACATCTTCTGCCCCGCCTGAGCCTTCCGGCAGGCCCTCCGGTGTACGGTGCCGTCGTGGCAGCCGCTGATCTGAGAACCGGCCTACTCAACGCGTTCCGCCCCCCGACCAGCCCACCGAGCACCGCCTCGATTCTGCGCTCCGCCCTGTGGCCGATCGCGATCCTGTCGATCATCCACCGCAGTTACGTGCTGACCTCCAACGGCTACATCACCGATGACTGGGCCCCGGTATACCGCGCGGCGCGGGCCTTCCGCGCCGGTGTGGACGTCTACAACGGGCGCTTCGACCAGGTGGATCCGCACTACCTGTACCCGCCGGGCGGCACCCTTCTGATGGCGCCGTTCGGCTATATCGACAGCGAGTTCGCTGCGCGGAACTGGTTCATCCTGTTCAACACCCTGGCCATCATCGTGGCCGCCTGTCTTCTGGTGCGGCTGTTCCGGTTCCCTCTGACCTCGGTAGCGCTGCCGGCACTGCTGACCGCGATGTTCGTCACCGAGTCGGTCACCAACACCTTGGTGTTCACCAACATCAACGGGATCATCCTGCTCGCCGAGGTGCTGTTTCTGCTCTGGTTGCTGGACGGCCGCGCCAACCGCGAATGGCTGGCCGGCATCGCGATCGGCCTCTCACTGGTGGTCAAGCCCGTTCTCGGGGTATTGCTCCTGCTCCCCCTGCTCAACCGGCAGTGGCGTGCGCTGGCGGCCGCGATCGCCGTTCCGGTCGCCTTCAACGCCGCAGCCTGGCCACTGGTGGCCGACCGGATGAACTTCGTGAACCGCACGCTGCCCTACATCTTCTCCACGCGGGACTACTTCAACTCCTCGGTGCTGGGCAACGGCGTGTACTACGGGCTGCCCATGTGGCTCATCATCGCTCTGCGCGTGGCGTTCGTGGTCCTGGCGGCGGGAAGCCTCTGGTTGCTGTACCGCTACTACCGCGAGCGCGACCCGCTGTTCTGGATGCTGACCTCGTCAGGTGTGCTGCTGATCGCCTCGTGGCTGGTCCTGTCGCTGGCCCAGGGCTACTACTCGATGATGCTGTTCCCGTTCCTGATGACGGTGGTGCTGCCGAACTCGGTGCTGCGCAATTGGCCGGCATGGCTGGCCACCTACGGCTTCTTGACGATGGACCGCTGGCTCATGTGGCGCTGGCCGACCACCGGCCGCTTCCTGGAGTACATGAAGATCACCTACGGGTGGTCGCTGATGCTGGTCGTGGTGTTCTGCGTGCTGTACTTCCGCTACCTCGACGCGAAGGCGGCGGGGCGACTCACCGGGGCCACGGCGACGGGGATCGACCCGCCCTGGATGGACGAGGCTACCCGCGAACGGTCAGCGGTGTAGCCCACCGCGCTACCGTGGAGACATGGATCAGCAGCCGAAACTCCAACTCTCCGAAGCCGAATGGCGCCAGCGCCTGAGCCCGGCCGAGTTCCATGTGCTGCGCGAGGCCGGAACCGAGCCCGCGTTCCGCGGCGAGTACACCGACACCACGACCGAGGGCGTCTATCAGTGTCGGGCCTGCGGAGCCGAATTGTTCCGCAGCACAGAGA
>JAGQTS010000362.1 GCA_020438895.1 Mycobacterium sp. | reverse complement strand
TCGGCGCCGGCGTTGGTGAAGAACACCCGGTCCAGATCGCCGGGGGTGCGCTCGGCGATCAGCCTGGCGGCCTCGGATCGGGCGTCGTTGACGTACTGCGGGGCTACGGTGCACAGCTTTGCCGCCTGGGCGGCGATCGCCGCGACGACCCTCGGGTGTTGGTGACCGATATTGGTGTTGACCAGTTGCGAGGAGAAGTCGAGGAGTCGGTTACCGTCGCCGTCCCAGATGTAACTGCCCTGCGACGCCACGATCGTCATGGGGTTGAGCTGGGCCTGGGCGGACCAGGAGTGAAAGACGTGCTTTCGGTCCAATTCGTAGGCACGGCGGCCTTCGGCGAGCGCGGTGTGGAGATCCTGGCCGTTGGGCAGGGCGGTTTCGGTGGTGGTCATAGTCCGGATGGGCCTCTCGATGCAAGCGTTGGGTCCGGAGTTTACGGCAACGATCGCGCCAAGAACCGGACCCACTTCCGACACCGTTGCGTCACGGTTCCACAAAAAGCCCAGTTCAGCCCCCTAATCGGGGTGGCGCAGGGTTCGGGACTGTTGTAAAAGTGACGGTAGTGACTGCTGTGGACGAGGGTGTCAGACCCAGAAGCGGCACACCGGAGGAGGTTGAAGAAGATGAAGCGTGTCATCGCCATGGTGATCGGCGTCGTGATGATGATGTTGGTCGTTCCCCCCGTTGCATCGGCGGCGCCGGTGACCCGCGACGAAGCGGTCAAACTGGTCATCGCCCGGGGACTCGCCCAGCGAGGTGTGCCGTACTCGTGGGGCGGCGGCGGAATCACCGGACCCAGCCTGGGTAGCGGGACGGGTGCCACCACCGTCGGGTTCGACTCGTCCGGACTGATCCAGTACATCTACGCCGGGGTGAACGCGAAGTTGCCGCGTTCGTCGGGCGCGATGTACAACGTCGGGCAGAAAGTGGCCCCCGCGCAGGCGTTGCCCGCCGACCTGATTTTCTACGGTCCTGAGGGCAGTCAGAGCGTCACGATGTTCCTGGGCAGCAACCAGATGCTCGAGGTCACCGATGCCGGGGTGGTGGTTTCGCCGGTACGGGCCAAGGACATGGCGCCGTACCTGGTGCGGATCATCGCAGGCTCCTGATCGGTCGATCAGGAGCTCACCGGCCCGCCCCCGGGTACGTCAGACCATCGGTGCGCGGGGCCGCCGCCACCTACACTCGCGAACATGGAGAGGGGCCACCAGCAGCAGTTTCACGCACCGGAGGGCCTTCTCGACATCGACGACTGCATCGACGCCGACGGCGAGATCGCGCTTCCGCCCGGAACGACGCTGGTGTCGCTGATCGAGCGCAACGTGGCTCGAATCGGGGACTGCGTGGCGTATCGCTTCCTCGACTTCGCCCGCTCCGAGGGCTACCCCGTGGAACTCAGCTGGTCTGCTCTCGATGTCCGGATGCGCGCGATCGGGGCGCGGGTTCAGCACGCGGTGTCTCGTACGGACCGCGTCGCCATCATGGCCCCCCAGGGTTTGGGGTACATCACGGCATTCTTCGCGGTGTTGAAGGCCGGTGCCATCGCCGTGCCACTGTTCGCCCCCGAGCTTCCGGGCCACGCCGAACGCCTTGAGGTCGCCCTCGGTGACGCCGAACCCGCGCTCCTGCTGACCACTCGCGCGGCCGTCGATGCCGTCGAGGGATTCCTGGACCGATTACACGGACCGACACCGCCGGTGATCGTCATCGACGAGGTGCCCGACTCGGCGGCGGCGGAGTTCCGCGACGTCGACATCGCGATGGATGACGTCTCCCACCTGCAGTACACGTCCGGGGCGACGCGGGCGCCGGCCGGTGTCGAGATCACCCATCGGGCGTTTCTGACCAACCTGACCCAGATGATCCTGTCCATCGACCTGCTGAACCGAAACACCCATGGAGTCAGTTGGCTGCCGCTCTACCACGACATGGGGCTGTCGATGATCGGCTTTCCGGCTACCTACGGTGGGCACTCCACGCTGATGGCTCCCACCGCGTTCGTCCGCCGGCCCGGACGCTGGATCCGCGCGTTATCGGACGCGTCCAGGGAGGGCCGGGTAGTCACTGCCGCGCCGAATTTCGCCTACGAATGGGCCGCCCAACGGGGGAATCCGTCGGTGGGGGAGCACGCGGGGGAGCGGATCGACTTGTCGAACGTGGTGATGATCATCGGTTCGGAGCCGGTGAGCATGGCCGCCATCGACGAGTTCACCGAGGTGTTCGCGCCGTACGGCCTGCCGGCCAACGCGATCAAACCGTCCTATGGGATCGCCGAAGCCACCCTGTTCATCGCCAACATCGCGCCCGGCGCGCAGGCGCGTGCCACCTACTTCGACGGCGAGCGACTCGCCGCGGGGTATGCGGTCGAGGTTCCCCGCGAGTCGCGCGGTGCGGTCGGACATGTGTCATGCGGGGTTGTCGCGCGCAGCCTGCGGGCAGTGGTTGTCGACCCGGACACCGGAGCGGAGTTACCGGACGGCCGGGTAGGGGAGTTCTGGTTGCACGGCGACAATGTCGGGCGCGGCTACTGGCGTCAGCCAGCGGAAACCCAGCGGATCTTCGGGGCGCAGCTGGCGGCGCGGTTGCCACACAGTCGCGCGCACGGGGTGGCACCAGACGCGACGTGGTTGCGCACCGGCGATCTGGGCATGTTCTTCGCCGGTGAGCTCTACGTGACCGGTCGCATCGTCGACCAGATCGTCCTGGACGGCCGATCGCTCTATCCGCAGGACATCGAGGCCGCGGTAGCCGACGCCTCTCCGCTGGTGCGCCGGGGTTACGTCGCGGCGTTCGGCGCGCCGGATCTGGTGATCGTCGCCGAACGTGCGCCGGGCACCGCCCGCTGGGATCCGCACCCGGCCGTCGAGGCGATCCGAGCTGCGGTGACGCGCCGCCACCGCGTGGAACCCACCGACGTGGTCATCGTTCCGGCCGGTGCGATACCCCGAACCACCAGCGGCAAGCTGGCCCGCCGGGCCTGCCGGGCCGAATACCTGGACGGTTCGCTGCGCGCAAGGGCGACGTCGCGATGATCGACCGGGTTATCGAGCTGTACCGCCGGACCGGCGCGGACATCCCGTATGGGAATCCGTTGCCGTCGCATGGCACCGAGATGGAGGGCTGGTTCTGGCGGATCTCGGAGGCCGCCAGCGGAAGGGCGCTGATTGCTCTGTGCAGCGTCAACCGGCATCGGGCCGGTGATTGGTCCACCGCCGCGGTCGCCGTCCATCCGGGGCTGGTCGTCCGCTCCGGGGCTCTCCCGGGTGCGAGGGCCGACCGGTCGCCGTTCAGCGTCACCGCCGGTGACGAGGCGGGCTCCGTCAGCGCCGGTACCGACCGGGTCAGGTTTGCGCTGGGGGATCTCCGCCTGGACATGTCATTCCGGGATCCGGTCACCTGGCCGAAGGCGTTCGGTGGCGGCGGGGTGTTCTCGGCGATCCCGTTCCTCAACCAATATTGGCATCCCTACTACCTTGGTGGAAGGGCCAGCGGCACTGTCGAATACGGCGGAGAACGCTGGATGTTCGACGATGCGAAGCTCTACGCCGAACGCAACTGGGGGGCCGGCTTCCCGCTGCGGTGGTGGTGGGGTCAGGCGCACGACTTCGACGACGACGATGTCTGCGTCGCGTTCTCCGGAGGTCTGCTGTCGCTGGGGCCGATCGCCCGGGACGTCAATGGGATCGTGGTTCGGGTCGGCGGCACCGTGATCCGGATGACGCCACCGGTGCTGGTCCGCTCGACAGTGGGCAACAATCAGTGGCTCATCCGCGGGCGCTCGCCTCGCTACGAGATCGAGTTGGAGGGCGACGGCCGTCATCTCCCGCCACATGTCCTTCCGGTACCGCTGCCGGGGGAGAGCCGGAACATCGACACCGACTTCGAGCATCTCGGCGGCAGATTGCGGTGCACCGTCCGCAGGCACGGCCGCCTGCTCTTCGACGGGACATCCGAACTGGCCGGCCTCGAAGTCGGGACCCGGCCCGGGTAATCGCATGGACCTCTCTGAACTGCCGGGACTGTGCGCCTACCTGGATTCCCTCGACCTTCAGGAGCGCAATCGGGGAATGGCCCGGCTGGCCTCGATGAGTCCGGCCGACCTGCGCAGCCTCGGGGCCAGCGAGGCGCAGCGAACCGAGTACGACGACGTCGCCGGGGAGGTCACCGGTGATCTTCCCGACGACCTCGTCGGAACTCTCTATCGCAACGGACCCGGGCGGTGGGAGGACTACACCGGCCGGCCGTTGCACCATCTGTTCGACGGCGACGGGATGATCTCCGCGTTCACCGTTGCCGGGGGTGTCGTGAATTACCGCAACCGCTATGTCCGGACTCGGCACTACCTCGGCCGGGGCGGGACCCGTCATCTGGGTCGGGATGCCACCGGGGGATGGTTGGCCAACATCGGACGCTTGCCGCCGAACTTGGCTAACACCAACGTCATTGAGCACGCCGGTCGCGTGTACGCGTTGTGGGAGGGTGGGCCGCCCCACGAGGTCGATCCGGAGACCTTGGAGACACTGGGACTGCGCCGGTTCTCCGGGCAGTTGGGCTGGATGGGGACATTCTCGGCGCATCCGTGCTTCTGTCCGACCAGCGGTGAGATGTTCAACTTCGGTGTCGAGTTCATCCCTACTCCGCACCTGCGGGTGTACCGGATCGATCGTTCGGGCCGGCTCGAGCACCATCGCTCAGCGGCGCTGCCGTACGTGGCGATGGTGCATGACTTCGCCATCACGGAGCGCTACTTCGCTTTCCTGGTCTCTCCGATCATCCCGGACGGTGTCCCGATCGCTTTGGGGCTCAGGTCATTCGGCGACGGCATGAAGTACCGGCCAGAGCGGGGGAGCACCTTCATCCTGATCCCCCGCGACGGTGGGCCGATCCGTCGCATCGAGCACGAGGCGGTGCTGCACTTCCACCTCAGCAATGCCCACGACGATCGCGGCGACGTCGTCATTGACGCGATCACCTACGGCGGCGACGAGTTGCTCACCGGCATCGCGCGGTTTCGGACCAGTCCGCTGGACCGGGCGATCGCGGAGTTCACCCGATTCCGGATCTCCAGTGGCGGCCGGGTGACGCGGGTGCCACTCAGTGACCGCACCGGTGAGTTCCCACGGCATCACCCCGAAGTGGAAGGACGTCCACACCGCTACGCCTACATCACCACCAAACACACTCTGGGAACGCTCTATGACGGGATCACGAAGCTCGATCTCGACGTCGGCACGGAGACCAGTTACATCGCCGACGAACCCGGAAACAGTTTCTGCGAGGCGGTCTTCACACCAAAGCCCGGTGCGGCCGAGGAGGACGACGGCTGGCTGTTGTCGGTCGAGTACCAAGCTACCCGGCACACGTCCCGGTTGGTCATTCTCGACGCGAAGGACGTGCCCCGGGGGCCGATTGCCGCCGTCCAGCTGCGCCACCACATTCCGCAAGGGTTCCACGGCAACTTCGTCGCCGCCCGTGTGACGTTGCCGCCCGTGTGACGTCGCCGCCCGTGTGACTAGGACGCGTCGAGGATCTTGATGGCGAAGACCAGCGAGTCTCCGGGACGGATACCCGCGCTGGGCTGTCCCTGCGGGTAGCCGTCGGCCGATGTCATCGCAACCGCGACGGTGGAGCCGACCTTCTGCCCGGTGATCGCCTTCTGAAAGCCCGGCACCACACCGTCCAGGGGGAAGTCGACCGGAGCGCCGCGCTCGTAGCTGCTGTCGAAAACGGTTCCGTCTCGCCCGTTGACGCCCATGTAGCACACCGACACCGTCGCGTCCGGTGCCACCACCGGCCCATCGCCGGCCGTCAATGTGTGGACCTCAGTGTCGGTCACGCCGAAAGGCGCCTGCACGGTGACCAGGGGAGCGTTGGTTTCGGTTGAGCCGGCCACCTCGACGCTCCCGGTGCTGCCTGTCAGCGTCCATTCCGGCGCGGTGCCGTTGGCGGGGGGCGCCGTCGGGCAGCCGTCACTGGACGACTTGTCCACCGCGGATGCCGGTGTTGCGGGCGCCGACGTGTCCGTTTGGGAACCGCACGCGGAGAGCGTTACCAGGAACACCGCCGAGGACGCAATAACGACGATGGGGGAGGTCTGTCGGGGGAATTTCACGTCCGTCACGGTACAGCGTGACCCGAAAGCAGACCGTGCGGGCGATTGCCCGGCCAGCGGACATCGTTGCTGACCGGCGCCATAGCTCTCAGCTGCGCCGCACCTGGATGACGTTGTCGATGAGAACGGCCTGCTGACCGTCCGGGCCGACGGCGTCCCGCTCGACCGCGCCGAGCCGCACGGTCTTCCACTGGGCCTGGTCGAGTTCCAAGCCGGCCAAGACCTGTTCCGCCGGCGGGAACTCGTGGTGGCGGGCCCCTTCGGGAGCCCACGGCGGGGCGCCGCCGTGGTCGACGATCAGCAACGTGCCCCCAACTGCCACGGTAGCCGCGGCGCGGCGAAGGATCGCTGGCCGGTCCATGTCCAGCAGGCTGTGGAAAAAGTGCGCCGACACCAGATCGAACGGACCCTCGGGCAGCGTCTGGGTCAGGTCGTGTTGCTGGAAGTCGATGTGCGACAACAGCCCTCGCTGGTCCGCTTCCTCCGCGGCGCGCGCAAGTGCGGTGGTCGAGACGTCGACGGCGACGACATGCCAGCCGTGTTCGGCCAACCAGATCGCGTCACCGCCCTCCCCGCAGCCCACATCCAACGCGCGCGAACCTGCCAGCTGGCCGGCGATCTCGACGAGGACGGCGTTGGGCCGCCCACTCCAGATCCGGGGCATCTCCGCATAGCGGGCTTCCCAGTGGCTGTGGTGCTCGTTGTCCATATCGCGAGCTTGCCCGTAACCCGCCAGGGTGGCAATATTTCTTGCCATAAAGGCAAGCGAGGGTTTCGATCTCATGGTGCGCAGGCGGCTACGGGAGTTGCGCGTCCGACTCGGCCTGACCCTCGAGGACGTTGCGGCCCGAGCCGGTATGGACACCTCGACGCTGAGCCGGCTGGAGTCCGGTAAACGCCGCCTGGCCGTGGACCATCTGCCTCGGCTGGCCGCGGCGCTATCGGTCAGTACCGACGAGCTTCTCGGGGCACCGCCCGCCGTCGACCCACGCGTCCGCGCGCCGTCGCACACGAGGGATCTGGTGACCTACTGGCTGCTGACCCGGCACGGCGGCACCGGCCCGCAGGCGTTCAAGATCCGCATCAGCGCACGTCGGCGCACCCCGCCCGAGGAACTGCCGACTCATGAGGGCCAGGAGTGGCTCTATGTGCTGTCCGGCCGGCTGCGGTTGATCCTCGGTGAGCAGCGGTTCGTCATCGAACCCGGCGAGGCGGTGGAGTTCAGCACCTGGACGCCGCACTGGTTCGGCGCGGTTGACGGGCCGGTCGAGGCGATCATCCTGTTCGGCCCGCACGGTGAGCGGGTTCACCTGCGGCAGTAGTGCCTGTCTCGTCGACCCATCGCTGTGACGCACACCCAGAACCGGGGGATGCTGGATACCTCCACGGTGATCCTCCTGGGTCAGATGTCTGCCGTCGGCATTGCCGGCCTACTGATCGCCGCACTTGCCAACGCCCATGATGTGACATTGCTGCACTACGACGCTGATTTCGAGATCGCTGCCGAGGTATTGGCCCGACTTGGCCCGCCGCAGGCGGGGGGCGAAGGCTCAAGTAGCCCGTGACTTCTCCTTGCATTCGTTTTCTGCGCACGCGGGGGGTCTACAATTCGTCTACACTGGTTCCATGGCAGCAGAAACCACAACTGTCCGAGTCCGCCGTCCCGATTCTGAGCGGCTGCAATCTCTAGCCAAGGCTCGTCAGACCGCCGTCGTCGACGTCGTACACGCCGCCATCGACGCCCTGGAGAGGCAGGAGTTCCTGCGGGGGCTCAACGGGGACTACCAGCGACTGCGCAGCGACCCCGAAATGTGGGAGCAATACCTCGCCGAGCGGCACGAGTGGGACACCCTGGCTTGATCTGGCGGGGGGAGATCTATCGCGTCGATCTCGGCCAACCGGTCGGACACGAGCCAGCCTTTCGTCGCCCGGCGGTGGTGGTGTCGGTCGACATTCTCAACAACGGACCGGGCGGCCTAGTGGTCGTCGTCCCGATAACCACCTTTGGTTACGGCCTGCGAAGCCACGTCGAACTCGAGCCAGCGAGCAGCGGGCTGGGCCACGCTTCCTTCGCTCGTTGTGACCAGTTGCGAGTTGTCTCCGTCGAACGACTGTCATCACGCCAGGGAATGATTAGTCCAGAGCAGATGCAAGCCATTGACCAAGCACTGCGCTTCGTCCTCGATCTGTAGTGCCCGGCCTCGTCCGATAGCGACACAGGGCAAGGCGTGCGTGTCTGTTCCAGGTTTAGTTGGCATGCGCGAGGTTGGCGAAGGTCAACATTCGTCGGATTTTCGTTCGGTGGATCGTCCAGATCAACATGACAATTCCGTCGGCGTCTAACGACGCCGGACCCGCGTCACGGAACCGCCGGCCTTCTCGTCGAGAGCAAGCTGAGCTTCCCCGTCCGGCGAAGACGCCAAACGCTTAACCGGCCCACCCGATCGTCGACATCGCACGCGAGGTCTCGTTCTCCCCGGCTCGCCTGACGACATTTACCGCTGAAGACTCGCCGCCGAAGATCACAGCGACAGGTGGGGAGGTGAGCCCGCTTGCCGTGGTCTCGGTTCTTTACAATCGAAACACGGGGGTCAAGACGAACTCGTGAGTCGCCAGTCGGCCGTTGAGGGTGTCGCGCTGCCCAGCTGGCTGATGTCTTGCAGGCGGGACTGCGCGGCGATCCGCCCGGCCTCGACGAGTCGCGGCACGTCCTTCGGGCTCCACCGGGACAACCCCCGGATATCGGGACGGATGAGGACATCGGCGGTGGCGCTTGTCCGCTGCAGGTCGCGCTTGCGCGTCCGCGCGCCGTTAACCCTGTCGAAAAGGCGGGCAGCACCCCAGGCATCGTCGGCGGGGCCGTTGTCCAGGCTGACCGCGATGATGCGGTCGGCGTGGAGCCGACGGGCAGCCCACACCGGTACGTTGCCGGCGACGGCCCCGTCGACCAGCAGTTGGTCGTCCACCCTCACCGGCGCGAACAAGCCGGGCACCGCGCTGCTCGCCCGTAGTGCGGTCGCCAATCGCCCCGACGTGAGCAACACCGGCTCCCAGGTGCGCAGATCAAAGGCGGTGGCCCCGAAGCGGCGGCCGAGTTCCTCGATGCGTCGGGCACCGATGCGCGTTTCGATGGTGCGCTCCAACGGGCTGGTGTCTAAAACGCCCCAGCGTCGGCTCGGGCGCCAACTAGCGAATGTGCCCCAGTCAGCCGCCAGGACCAAGTCCGCCAGCTCAGTTCCGGAGAGTCCGGCCGCGTATCCGCCGCCGATCAATGCCCCCGCGCTGGCGCCGACAACGACCGCGCAATGCACACCGGCGTCGTCGAGGACCTGCAGGACACCCGCGTGGGCCGCGCCCAAAGCCGCCCCGGCACCAAGCACGAGGCCCAACCGCGACGCACGGGGCAGCGCTGACGCGGCACTCATATGTGCGCCCCGGACACGACCGCGAGCGTCGAGCTGAGCACGGCGCGGACATCGTCGCGCAGTCCCGCGATGTCGCTGGGGGTCAGGTGGCCGGTGGTGATCGGTTCGGTGATGACGACCCGCACTTGGCCGCCGCGGATCGCGTTGCCACCGGGCGCCCAGATCAAGCGGGTGCCGTGCAGTACTACCGGAAGCACCGGAACGCCTTGGCCGATCGCGATCGCGAACGCGCCGCTCTTGAAGCGATGGATGGTGCCGTCAGACGAGGTCGTCGCCTCCGGATAGACAAGCAGGCTTCGCCCCGAGGCCAGGACATCTCGAGCCGCACTGTCGATGGCAACGACGTCGGGACGTGCGCGATCCACTTCCACCATGCCGATAGCGCGCAGCGCCGGGCCCAAGATCGGAAGTGCGAACAACTCCCGCTTCGCCATGATTCGCAGAGGAAGCCCGAGTGCGGCCAGATGCACCATGGCATCCAAGTTGGACTGATGGTTCGAAACCACGACGTAGGACTGGCCGGGTTGAATATGCTCTCGTCCCTCCACCCGTACCCGGGCGCCCGCCGGTATCAGCCACGACCAGCCCCACAATCGCAGTATCCGCTCCACCAGCGGGGAATCCGACCCGCCACGCGCCACCTCACGCAGCAGCACCGACACGAAAAGAGTGCTCAACAGACCCGTCAACATCGTCGGCGCGGTGCGCAACGTCCACGCTGATGCCGATCGTCCGGCCATCACGGCGCCACCGGGCGCGTAAGGCCGCAGCCAGCAAGACCGTGGTCACTGCTGGTTTCGCGCGCGGACGCAGCCACCCGCCGCAGCGCGTCGACCAACGCATCCTGGGCCGCGGCTTCCATGGACCCAAGCACCGATGAAATCTTGTCCGCCAGGCCACACCGCAAATCCTCGGCGACCGCTCGTCCGCGGGCTGTCAGCGACACCCACACGCGGCGCCGGTCCGCGTCGGTGTGGGCGTACTCGCGCGCACCGCCGCTGCCGAGCGCTACCGCGACGCGTGTTCGGGTCGCGCCGCTATCGGGTGCACCGCTCCGTTGCACGATTTGGAGTTGCCGATAGGGGCGCGTGCTGCAGTCCGCCGCTCGTCGATCCATTGGCTCTACGGTCTTGACAGTGGGCTCGGCGGCCGGTCGTGGTCGGTGGCGTGCAGCGTGGCGGCGAGTGTATCGCCTTCGATGTCGAGGTTGGGAAGGTGGCGATCCAGTTGGCGAGGCAGCCACCAGGCTCGGTCGCCGAACAGCGACATCACCGCGGGGACCAGCGTCATGCGCACGACGAAGGCGTCGATGAGGATGCCGAACGCCAGCGCGAATCCGACCTGTTTGATCATCGGGTCGGGGTTGAAGGCAAACCCGGCGAATACCGAGATCATGATGATCGCGGCGGCGCAGACCACACGGCTGGCCTGTGTGAAGCCGTGTTCGATCGCGTCGTCGCCGTGGTGGCCGTGCACGTGGGCCTCTTTGATCGAGGACACCAGGAACACCTCGTAGTCCATCGCAAGGCCGTAGAGCACTCCGGTCACGATGATGGGAAGCAGGCTCAGCACGGGGGCGGCGGCGTCGATGCCCAGCAGTTGCTGTAGCCAGCCCCATTGGAACACTGCGGTCGTGGCCCCGAAGGTCGCCGCGATGCTGAGCAGGAATCCGAGCGTGGCCTTGAGGGGCACGATCACCGAGCGGAAGACCACCAGCAGGATGATCAGCGTCAGGGCTAACACGACGCCGAGGTAGGTCGGCAGTATGTGGGTGAGTCGGTCTGACACGTCGATGGCCAGCGCGGTGAAGCCGGTGACGCCCACCGACGCCTGCGCTGCGCGCGCCAGTTGGCCCGAGTGGGACCGGATTTCCTTGACCAGAACCGTGGTTGCGGGGTCGTTGGGCCCGCTGGCGGGGATGACGGACAATACTGCGGTGGTGCGGGTGTCATCAAGGCCGACTAGGTCCACCGACTCGACGCCGGAAATGCGCTGCAGGTTGGCGACCAAGTCGACCAGAGCGGCGTCGGTGAGCGCCGCGTCGTGCGATGCCGGCTGGGCCACCACGATCAGCGCACCGTTGTAGCCCTCGCCGAGGTGCTCGGCCACCAGGTCGTAGCTGTCGCGTTGCGCGGTTGCGGTGTTGTAGCTGGCGCCCGAGGGCAGCCCAGAGGTCATGGACAGCGCAGGCACGGCCAGCAGTCCGGCGGCAAGCACGGCGACGCTCACGGCCACCAACCGGTGCCGGATCAGTAGCCGCACCCAGGTTGCGGCGATCGGGTGCGGTTGGCTGCGATCGCGAAGCGTGGTCAGCCTGGTCCTGGCCTTGGGTGAGCAGATCCGTTCACCCACCAGCCCCAGTAGTGCGGGCAGCAGGGTGACCGCGCACAACACCGCGATGGCGACGGTCGCGGCGGCGGTGATCGACATGGTGGTCAATACCTGCACACGCACCAGTGTCAGGGCCAAAAGCGCGATGACGACCGTGGAGCCGGCGAAGACCACGGCGCTGCCGGCGGTGCCGATCGCCCGACTCGCCGCCGCCGATGCGCTGAGCCCGAGGTCGAGAATGAGCCGGCGTTGGCGGTTGACGATGAACAACGCATAGTCGATTCCGACCGCCAACCCGAGCATGAGCGCCAGCACCGCGGTCAGCGAGTGGATGTTCACCAGGTGCGACAACGCGAACGCGCCGCC
>JAGQTS010000361.1 GCA_020438895.1 Mycobacterium sp. | reverse complement strand
TCGCTGTACTTCACCGTCGTCGCCGGTCAGCGCGGCGACGTTGCCGAGCAGTGGAAGGCCGCCAAGAGCAGGGCGTGTGATGCGATCATCGCCAACGGCGGCACGATCACTCACCACCACGCGGTAGGCGCAGACCACCGGCCGTGGATGACCGCCGAGGTCGGTGAACTCGGGGTTCGGGTGATGCGTGCGGTCAAGACGACCCTCGACCCCGTCGGAATCCTCAACCCGGGCAAGCTGATTCCGTGAGTGCGACGTCGCGGTCGGCGGGTCCGATCTCCAGGGTGACCGTCCTGACCAACCCTCAGGCCGGGCACGGCAATGCCCCGCACGCCGCCGAAGTGGCAGTCGCCCGTTTCCAGCAGCTGGGTGTCGATGTTGTGGAGGTGGTCGGCCGTGACGCCGCCCACGCACGCGAACTCCTCGAGGAGGCGCTGGCGCAGGGCACCGACGCGCTGGTGGTGGTCGGCGGCGACGGGGTGATTCGTCTTGCCCTGCAATCCGTTGCGCGCAGGGATATTCCGCTCGGTATCGTCCCGGCCGGCACCGGCAACGACCATGCCCGGGAGTACCGGCTGCCCACTTCCGATCCGGTTGCCGCGGTCGACATCATCGTCGCGGGCCACACCGAGACCGTCGATCTCGGCTGTATCCGCGGCCCCGACGGCTCGCAGACCTGGTTCGGTACCATCGCCGCGACCGGTTTCGACTCACTTGTCAGCGACCGGGTCAATCGTATGCGCTGGCCGCACGGCCGAATGCGCTACAACCTGGCCATCGTCGCCGAACTGTCCGCGTTGCGGCCGTTGCCGTTCCGTCTGGTGTTCGACGGTGATCGCGAAGTCGCCACGAACCTGACCCTTGCGGCGTTTGGCATCACCCGCAGCTATGGCGGAGGCATGTTGATGTGCCCCGGTGCCGATCACGCCGACGGATTGTTGGACATCACTATGGTTGCTGCCGAATCGCGGACGAAGCTGATCCGGTTGTTCCCCACCGTGTTCAAAGGAACCCACGTCAACCTCGACGAAGTCAGTACGGCCAGGGCTCGGACCGTCAGCGTCG
>JAGQTS010000360.1 GCA_020438895.1 Mycobacterium sp. | reverse complement strand
ACCTGCGCTACACCGCCGAGCACGAATGGGTCCGGCGCACAGCCGACGACACCGTACGTGTCGGGATCACCGATTTCGCGCAATCGTCCCTCGGGGACGTCGTCTTCGTTCAACTCCCGGCGGTCGGTACGGAGGTCACGGCCGGGGAGACGTTCGGAGAAGTGGAGTCCACCAAGTCGGTCTCGGATCTTTATGCCCCCGTCTCGGCCACCGTGGTTGCGGTCAACGCCGACCTGGAGGCCAACCCCGCGCTGGTCAACACCGACCCCTACGGGCAGGGTTGGCTGTTGGAACTGCAGGTGGGCGACGGCGGCCTCGATCAGGGTTTGGCGGCCCTGCTCGACGCAGACGGCTATCGCGAAACCCTGACCTGACCGGTGGCTGGCCGGCATCCGATCAGTTGTTAGGGTTGGTCCCGCAGGCGAACCTGCGGCGATCGGCACATCGGCGGACGTTGCGGGGTACGGTTAGTGGGGCTTTCCTCAGATGCGAACAGGTCAGACAGGAGTAGCGGGTTGACGGAAAACGATCGGCGATCCGGGATCGACGACACCTCTGATGAGGTGACGGTCGAGACGACCTCGGTTTTCCGCGCAGACTTCCTCAACGACCTTGAGGCGTCGCCGGGGACCTCCGGCGAGAGTCCTGTCTCGGGTGTCGAAGGACTGCCCGTCGGTTCGGCGCTGCTGGTGGTCAAACGCGGCCCCAACGCCGGGAGTCGGTTCCTTCTGGACCAACCGACCACGGCGGCCGGACGCCATCCCGATTCCGACATCTTCCTCGACGACGTCACCGTCAGTCGCCGGCACGCCGAGTTCCGGCTCGATGCCGGCGAGTTTCAGGTCGTCGATGTCGGCAGTCTCAACGGCACCTACGTCAACCGGGAGCCGGTCGACTCGGCCACCCTGGCCAACGGCGACGAAGTTCAGATCGGCAAGTTCCGGCTGGTTTTCCTGACCGGACCCCGGTCGGCCGAGGGCAGTGACAGCACCCGATAGGCCTGGCCTCGCCGGAATGTCCATCGGCGCGGTGCTCGACGTGCTGCGCCCGGACTTTCCGGATGTGACGATCTCGAAGATCCGGTTCCTCGAAGCCGAGGGTTTGGTGACGCCGCAGCGCAGCCCCTCCGGGTACCGGCGTTTCACCGCCTACGACTGTTCCCGGCTGCGCTTCATTCTGACCGCGCAACGCGATCAGTATCTGCCGTTGAAGGTCATCAAGGCCCAACTCGATGCCCTCCCCGACGGTGAACTGCCTCAGGGCCCGTCCTATCCGCCACCCCGGCTGGTTCCGGTAGGCGGCCAGGACCGCCAAGGCGGTCCACCGAGCGTTGCCCCACGCCCGTCGGCCCGTCTCACCCGGGAGGCACTGCTGGAACGTTCCGGGGTCGACGAACAGATGCTCACCACGCTGTGCAAGGCGGGCATCATCAGCACCGGCCCGGGAGGCTTCTTCGACGAGCATGCGGTGGTCATCGTCCAGTGCGCGCGGGCGCTGGCCGACTACGGCGTGGAACCACGTCACTTGCGGGCGTTTCGATCCGCTGCTGATCGACAGTCCGATCTGATCGCCCAGATTGCTGGTCCCGTCGGCAAGGCCGGCCGCACCGGGGCCCGGGATCGCGCCGACGACTTGGCACGTGAGGTCGCCGCACTGGCGATCACCCTGCACACCTCGCTCATCAAGTCCGCGGTACGCGACGTACTTGATCGCTGACAGGACGCTCGACAGGACTAGACTCTCGGTGACGTTTCAACAACGTCCCTGCGCGGAGGTGAGACTGGCAATGGCCGAGGTTCGAGTCATCGGAATCCGGGTGGAGCAGCCCGCAAATCAGCCGGTGCTGCTGCTGCGCGAGACTGTCGGAGACCGGTATCTGCCGATCTGGATCGGTCCGAACGAGGCCAACGCGATCATCCTCGAACAACAGGGCGTCGAGCCGGCCCGTCCGTTGACCCACGATCTGTTCCGCGATGTCCTCGGGGCCCTGGGCCATTCCCTCCGGGAGGTCCGGATCGTCGATCTTCAGGAAGGCACCTTCTATGCCGACCTGATATTCGACCATGATGTCAAGGTGTCGGCCCGGCCGTCGGATTCGGTGGCCATCGCGCTGCGCATGGGGGTGCCGATCTTCGTCGAGGAGGCGGTCCTGGACGCCGCTGGACTCCTCATTCCCGACGAGAGCGACGAGGAATCCTCCGGCGCGGTCCGGGAGGACGAGGTCGAGAAGTTCAAGGAATTCCTGGACACCATCTCCCCGGACGACTTCAAGGCAGGGTGATCCGGCGTGGCCGGTGAGGTCACGAGCGCGTCTCATCTCGGATCTTCCTGATCTCGACACGCGATCGGGATGCCGGTCCGGACCGGTGGTCGTGGCCATACTTCCGGTGCGACTTGTGTTGCGGCAAGGGTATGGCGAAGCGCCGACAGGCGTATGCTCGAACCACTCCGGGCCCCACGCGGTCGGTGGGTCACCGTGTTCGAACGGCGAGAGGAATCACCGTGGGCGACGAGCCACGCGAGCCACGTCAGGGGCAGTTCGACCTTGCCGTCCATTCTGCTGCGCCGTCCCACTTCGACCCCGACCGACCCGCCCCTACGGCGGTACCCGCCCCCGTGCAGGCCGGACTGTTCCCGGACGACTCGGTGCCCGATGAACTCGTCGGCTACCGCGGCCCCAGCGCCTGCCAGATCGCCGGAATCACCTATCGCCAACTCGACTACTGGGCCCGGACGTCCCTGGTCGTACCGTCGATCCGCGGTGCCGCAGGATCCGGTAGCCAGCGTCTCTACTCGTTCAAGGACGTCCTGGTCCTCAAGATCGTCAAGCGACTGCTCGACACCGGAATCTCACTGCACAACATCCGGGTTGCCGTCGATCACCTCCGCCAGCGGGGCGTCCAGGATCTGGCCAACATCACCCTGTTCTCCGACGGCACCACCGTCTACGAGTGCACGTCCGCCGAGGAGGTGGTCGACCTGCTGCAGGGCGGCCAGGGTGTCTTCGGCATCGCGGTGAGTGGCGCGATGCGCGAGCTCACCGGCACCATCGCCGATTTCCCCGGAGAGCGGGCCGACGGCGGGGAGTCCATCGCCGCACCCGAGGACGAGTTGGCCTCCCGGCGCAAGAACCGCGACCGCAAGATCGGCTGACCTGCACGCAGCGGGTTAGACTCGGGAGGCATCGACCTCGTGCGGGAGAGTTCCGTGGCCGCCAGCCACGGACGCCGAAGGAGCAACACCTCTCCG
>JAGQTS010000359.1 GCA_020438895.1 Mycobacterium sp. | reverse complement strand
CAGCACTTCTCCAGCAAGCTGGACCTGTACCTGGCGGTGCTCCAGCAGCACGTCGACATCCTGGTCTCCGGAGTGCGACAGGCACTTCGCACCACCACCGACAACCGCCGGCGACTACGTGCTGCGGTTCAGGCGTTCTTCGACTTCATCGAACACGACAGCCAGGGCTACCGGCTGATATTCAAGAACGACTACGTCGCCGAACCCCAGGTCGC
Organism: Mycobacterium sp.; assembly: GCA_020438895.1. GTDB lineage: Bacteria > Actinomycetota > Actinomycetes > Mycobacteriales > Mycobacteriaceae > Mycobacterium. The sequence continues at coordinate 2,374 of JAGQTS010000359.1, read as the reverse complement.
CGCCCAGGTGAAGGTGGCCACCGAAGCCTGCACCGACGCGGTGTTCGACCTGATCAGCCGTGATTCCGGGCTGGAGGCGCACCGGGCCCGGATGATCGCCGTGGGCCTGGTGGGGATCAGCGCGGACTGCGCGCAGTACTGGCTGGACTCCGATCGGCCGATCTCCAAAGAGGACGCCGTGGAGGGCACGGTGGCCTTCGCATGGGGCGGGCTGTCACACGTCCCCTTGGCCCGCTGAGCGTCCCCGGACTCCGGCCGCGGCCGGATCAGGACTGGGCGGCGATCCCGAACCCGACCCGCCGGGCGTCGGCCGCGCCGATCTCGATGTAAGCGATCCTCGAGGTGTGGACCAGGAACCGCCGGCCCTTGTCGTCGGACAGGCTCAGCACCGCCGCACCATCGCCGGACAGTGCAGCAGTCACCAGCCCCTCGACCTCGTCGGGTGTCTGCGAACTGTTGAACACCAGTTCTCGTGGGCTGTCCGAGACCCCGATCTTGACCTCCACACCGGCCCCTTTCCTATCGGCTCACCAGCAGGCTAGCTGCCCGCCCGCCGCACAGTTGCGTCAAGCTGCGGTTACAGCATGACAACGTCCGGGCGCGCACCGTCGGCGGGGGCCGATCTGCTCCTAGCGTTGGTGCCGTGCGAGACGACCCGGACGCAGCAGCCGGCCGCGGACGGCGGCGGGCGAGGCAGTGGCCGCGAGCGGTCCTGACCGGCACCGGCCTGCTAGTGACCGCGCTAGCGACCACGTATGTGATCAAGACCGGCGCATCGGCCAGCCAGCTCGTCGCGGTTGATGACCGCAGCACACCCCGCACCGTGATCGCCACCGTCGCCACCGAAACACCGGTGGCCGCCGAGAATGCCGGTGCACCCGAAAGCGGTTCCGCCCCGGCGCAGGCGGTGGCCGCGCTGGAACGCCCCGTGCCGGTGCCCGCGCCGGTGGCGGTCGCGCAACCGCAGGTTGATCTGCGCCAGGTGATCTACACCGTGGCCGGCAACCAGCGTCCCGATGACCCCGTGACGGTGATCTACGCCGACGAGACCGGAACCCTGCAAACTCTCGATGACGTCACGCTGCCCTGGACACTGACCATGACACCGGCGCTGCCGGTGAACTACGTCTACGCCAAGAGCCGCGGCAGCCAGCTGAACTGCTGGATCACCGACGCCGTCGGCGCGACGGTCGCCTCCCGAACCGACTACTCCCCCACCACCAGCTGCAATCGCTGACGCCGCGCAGGCTCGGCCGGCCACTGTCCATCAGGCCAGCCCGAGGTTCCGCATCCGATCGTCGTGCGTGCGCTGCATCCGCCCGAAGAAGTCGGTCATCTGACCCAGCCCGCTGGACCCCGCCAGCACGAGGTCGACGAGTTCGTCGTGGTCGGCCAGCACGAACTGGGCCTGGGTGACGGCCTCCCCGAGCAGCCGGCGTGACCACAGTGCCAGCCGGCTGCGCTGCCGGCCGCTGGAATTCACCGCAGAGCGCACCTCGGCGACGACGAACTGGGAGTGCACCGTCTCGGCGAGCACCGCGCGGACCACCTCGGCGATCTCCTCGGGCAGCGAACCGGCCAGCGCCAGGTAGAGGTCGGCGGCCATCGCATCGCCGACGTAGGTCTTGACCAGGGCCTCCAGCCAGGTGCTGGGCATCGTCAACCGGTGGTAGTTCTCCAGCGCCGGGGCGTAGCGCACCATCGCGGAGAGCACGTCGACGCCGCGTGCCTCAAGGGTGTGGTGCAGCAGCCCGTAGTGGCCCATCTCCGCGGCGGCCATCCGGGCCATGTTGATTCGGCCGCGCAGATCCGGGGCCATCCGGGCCTCGTCGGTGAGCCGATAAAAGGCAGCCACCTCGCCGTATGCCAGCAGGGCGAACAGTTCATTGACCCCGGGATGGTCGGCCGGAACGGTGCGTACGGCCGCCGTGTCGCCCGTGCCAGCACCCATGGGATCACTGTAACCAGGTATCATGGCCCCGGAACCATTGGGGAACCGTTCCCGAACCACCGGCTAACCTCTGGTCCCACGGAAATGTGCGTGCACGCACTGGCCCGCCGTCACGGCGAGCGGCCCGGTCCCGGCAGGGGAAATCCACAACTCGTGCGCGCTTGGAAAACAAGTGGACGACAGCACCGCACTCGGTTCGAGTGCCACGAGCACACCGCACTCGGTAACGAGTGCCACGAGCACACCGCACTCGGTAACGAGTGCCACGAGCACAAGGACCCCCATGACGCATCTGCATAGCCACACCACGATGAGCTTCGCCGACCTCGGCGTGCGCGACGAAATCGTCAGGGCACTCGCGGAGAACGGTATCGAGCACGCCTTCGCCATCCAGGAACTGACCCTTCCCCTCGCCCTCGCCGG
>JAGQTS010000358.1 GCA_020438895.1 Mycobacterium sp. | reverse complement strand
GGAACGCCCGCGCCGCCGGCCACGATGCCGAGCAGGTGGTGGACGCACTCGTTACCCACTCCCGGTATGCGGTACCGCAGGCACTGCTGGTCGACATCGTCGACACCATGGGCCGATACGGCCGATTGCAACTCGTCAAGCACCCTGCCCACGGCCTGACACTGGTGAGCCTGGATCGCGCCGTGCTCGAAGAGGTACTCCGGCATAAGAAAATCGCACCGATGGTGGGGACCCGCATCGATGACGACACGGTCCTGGTCCACCCCAGTGAGCGTGGCCGGATCAAGCAGATGCTGCTCAAGATCGGGTGGCCCGCGGAGGATCTGGCCGGGTACGTCAACGGCGAATCCCACCCGATCAGCCTCGCCCAGGAGGGCTGGGAACTGCGGGACTACCAGGAGATGGCCTGCGAATCGTTCTGGGCCGGCGGTTCCGGGGTGGTGGTGCTGCCGTGCGGCGCGGGCAAGACCATCGTCGGCGCCGCAGCGATGGCCAAAGCCGGCGCCACCACGCTGATCCTGGTGACCAACACCGTGGCAGGCCGACAGTGGAAACGCGAGTTGATCGCCCGGACGTCCCTGACGGAGAACGAGATTGGTGAGTACTCGGGCGAGCGCAAGGAGATCCGCCCGGTCACCATTGCCACGTATCAGGTGGTCACCCGGCGTACCAAAGGTGAATACCGCCACCTCGAACTCTTCGACAGCCGCGATTGGGGCCTGATCATCTATGACGAGGTCCATTTGCTGCCGGCTCCGGTCTTCCGGATGACGGCCGACCTGCAGTCACGACGTCGCCTCGGCCTGACCGCCACCTTGATCCGCGAGGACGGCCGCGAGGGAGACGTGTTCAGCCTGATCGGACCGAAGCGCTACGACGCACCCTGGAAGGACATCGAGGCCCAGGGCTGGATCGCGCCGGCGGAGTGCATCGAGGTCCGGGTCACGATGACCGACAACGAGCGGATGCAGTACGCGATCGCCGAGCCGGAGGAGCGCTACAAACTGTGCTCGACGGCGCGGACCAAAGTCGCGGTGGTGAAGTCCATTCTGGCCAAGCACCCCGGTGAACCGACGCTGGTGATCGGCGCGTACCTCGACCAGTTGGAAGAACTCGGCAAGGAACTCGACGCTCCCGTAGTGCAAGGTTCGACGAAAAACGCAGAACGAGAAGCCCTGTTCGATGCGTTCCGGACCGGCGAGATCAAGACCCTGGTGGTGTCGAAGGTCGCGAACTTCTCCATTGATCTGCCGGAGGCCTCGGTGGCGGTTCAGGTGTCGGGTACGTTCGGCTCCCGGCAGGAGGAGGCCCAACGACTCGGCCGCCTGTTGCGACCCAAGCACGACGGCGGCGGCGCGGTCTTCTACTCGGTCGTCGCTCGCGACAGCCTCGACACCGAGTACGCCGCCCACCGACAGCGGTTTCTGGCCGAGCAAGGCTACGGCTACATCATCAAAGACGCCGACGACCTGCTCGGGCCGGCGGTCTGACGATCCCGACTCAGACGCCAGGGTGCGACGGCCGCCCTGCCCCGGACGTTCGGCCACGCGCTCGAGTGTCACCCCGCGCACCGTGAACTGAGCTGAAGACTCCAGGGTTCCAGGGCAAGTTCCAGCGGTCAGCAGGCCACGGAGGTAGCGTCGCTCGAATATCGAGGCACACCGGCAAAAGGGAGCCGAATGAACGGTTCGAGATTCATCGGTCGAGTCGGAGGCCTGGCGGTTGCCCTGGGAATCGGCGCAGCCCTCCATGGAACTGCGGTCGCCTGGGCGGAGAGCCCATCCTCGGACGCTTCCCCGACGCGTTCGAGTGCGAGCCGTTCAGACACTGCCACAACAGCTAACACAGGCCCGAGGAATTCACCGGTAGCACCGCGGGCGGTCCTTCGTAGCACCGCGAAACCTACCCCGCCTGGTGAGTCCGGGCGTGTCGCACCCGAGGCAAACGGTCTCGAGAACCGGGCCTCGACCATGACCACGCTTCCGGGCAGCCCACTCACAGCGGCGGTCATGCCCGATCCCGTCGACGGCGCACCCGGCGCGCCAGTGGATCTGCTGCTGAGTTCGACAATGCTGCTCAATCCCCGTCGGGACGCAGAGGTTCCCACGCTGCCGGCGCCGGCAGTCGCATCCGCACTGCCACTGCCGGCATCGGGGGCGGTCCTCCCCGCAGCCGCGGAGAACATCGCACTGATCATCGGAGCCAGCGGCATCCCGTTGCCCCGACCGTTCTACGTCGACAGAGCGATGAGCTACTACGTCCTGCCCAACACCCCGCCCGGCATCACGCCCATTCCGCAGGCCCTGTTCACCCCGGAGGGCTTTTACCCCCTCACGCCCTACCCCTATATCAAGGTCTTGCCGATCAATGTCTCAGTCGACCAGGGAAGCCAGATTCTCTACGACGAAATACTTCAGCAGGTGGCCAATCAGAACACCGTCACGGTATTCGGCTACTCGCAGAGCGCGGTGATCTCGTCGCTGATGATGAACCCCGATTACGCGGGTTGCGTCAACACACCCACCTGCGGACTCGACCCGGAAACACCCGTCAACTTCGTGCTGGTCGGCAATGAAATGACACCCAACGGGGGGATTTTCGCCCGCTTACCGGGGCTGAACCTGCCAAGCCTGGGCATCCCTTTCTACGGGGCCGCGCTTGAGGACAGCTTTCCGGTCGCAAACTACATGCTGGAGTACGACGGATTCGCAGACTTCCCCCAATACCCCCTGAATGTTCTCTCGACGCTCAATGCGCTGTTGGGCATGGGCCTCGTCCACACCAGGTACACCCTCATCACCCCGGAACAACTGGCCCTGCAAGTGGAACGACCGACTACCTCCGTCACCCAGAAGTATTACGCGATCCCCACCGAAGACCTCCCGTTGCTGGCGCCGATACGTCTCATTCCGGTGATCGGCAACCCTATCGCCGACCTGCTGCAGCCCGCGCTGCGGGTGATCGTCAATCTCGGCTACGGCGATCCCGACCAGGGCTGGTCACTCGGCTATGCAAACGTCCCCACCCCGATCGGCGTCTTTCCCGATGTCGACTGGGGTGAAACCATCCAGCGGTTCTTCGACGGCGTCGCGCAAGGGGTCAACGACTTCATGGCCGACATCACTCCGGGCGGGAGCATGTGGCGGGAACTGGAATCACATGCCACCGGCGCGGCCGAGGCATTGACGGCAATGGCAGCGGGGCTGACCACCCCTCCCACACTGAACCCCGGCGGAATCATCCCGGCACTTCAGTCAGCCATCACCGGTATTACCGAGTTCGTGTCCTACGCAGCAGCGTCGATCTACGCGGTGCTGCTTCCCACCGCCGACTTCATCAACGCGATGGTGACAACGGTGCCGGCTTATGCCTTCAGCCTGTTCCTGGATGGGATCGAGCAAACGCTGAACGCAGACGATTTCGACGAAGTCGTCTCCGGTCTGATCAACGCCGTCGGGTTGCCGCTGGCTGCCACCGTCGCGATGAGCATGACCTTCGCGATGGTTGAGATCGGGGTCATCGCTAGTGCGGTCACGAGCGTGCTCGACCCAAGCGCTCACATCTCCGCTATCTAGGACGCCGACCAACCGTCACACCCAGCAGGTGAAACCCGCAGGGCCGATCGGTAACCCGAGCCCCACCACGTTGCTCTGATTTTGCTTAGCCAAACCTGAGAAAATTCCCACGTTGCGCCCCGGAGCGCTGTAACGTCCGACGAACAACCAAGTGTGATCGTCGTCATAGGGGAGTTCAATGAACGGGTCGAGATTCGTCGGGCGAGTCGGAGGATTGGCGGTTGCGCTGGGGGTGGGCGTTGCCCTCTACAGCGGAACGGCGGTCGCGTGGGCGGACACACCGTCGTCGGACCACTCATCGAGCCAAGCAAGCAGCAGAGGGTCGGCTGATGCCGCGAACGCCGGCCCACGGTCGTCAACGGCGTCCTCGCAGACTTCTTCCCGCAGTGTCGCGAAGGCGACCTCGGGGAGTCGGACGGGCGTAGCCGCGCCCGCCTCGACAGTGCGTACACAGGGCGCTGGGACCGCCACGGACACGGCGGCGCCGACAGCGCCGGTGGTTGACGACCGGGCGACGATCGTGGCTGCGCTGCCTACGGTGGCTGAGCCCGCCACCGATGAATCGCCGGACGCTCCTGTCAGCCTGCTGGCGACTTCGACGATGCTCGGTCAGGCACGTCGGGAGACGGCTGTTTCCGAGCTGCCGGCTCCGGCCGCCGCATCCCTGGCTGCACCGGCGGCCACCGCTCTGGTTCAGCCCGCCGCTGCGGAGAACATCGCCTTGATCATGGGCGGCAGCGGCACCCCGATTCCGTCGGAGAGCTATATCGAAGCTGCGTTCGGGCTCTACGTCGAGCCACACGCCCCGGTTGGAACGATCCCGCAACAGCTCGTGACCCCGGAAGGGCTGTATCCGATTACCCCCTACCCCTACGTGAAGGTGCTGCCGCTCAGCGTCTCGGTCGGTCAGGGCAACCAGATCCTCTACGACGAAGTCCTCCAACAACTCGCCGAGGACAACACCCTGACCGTGTTCGGCTACTCACAGAGCGCCATCATCTCCTCGCTGGTGATGAATCAGGACAACGCCGACTGCGTCAACACCACCAATTGTGGCCTCGACCCGGACATGCCGGTCAACTTCGTGCTGATCGGCAACGAAATGAACCCCAACGGCGGCTTCCTGTCCCGCTTCCCGGGCCTGAACCTGCCCAGCCTGGGCATCCCGTTCTACGGCCCCACCCCCGAGGACACCTTCCCGGTCGCCAACTACATGCTGGAGTACGACGGATTCGCCGACTTCCCGCAGTATCCCGGCAACTTCCTGTCCAGCCTCAACGCCGCACTCGGAATCGGCTTCGTCCACGGTACGTATTTGGACCTCACTGAGGAGCAGGTCGCCGCGGCCATCGAGTTGCCCACCAGCTCGGACACCCAGAAGTACTACGTCATCCCGACCGAGAACCTGCCGTTGCTCACACCTATCCGGGCCATTCCGCTGATCGGCGGCCCGATTGCCGATCTGCTTCAGCCGGCCCTGCGGGTGATCGTCAACCTCGGCTACGGCGACCCCAAATACGGCTGGTCGCAGGGCCTCGCGAACGTCGAGACCCCGTTCGGGGTCTTCCCCGATGTCGACTGGGGCGAGACCATCGGACTGTTCTTCGAGGGCGTCGTACAGGGCGTCAACGACTTCATCGCCGACATCACCCCCGGCGGGAGCATGTGGCAGGAGTTGGACTCCCACATCGCGGGGGCGACCTCAGCGATGACCGCACTCACCGCTTTGCCCAGCGTGACCGCTGACGGGATCATCCCGAC
>JAGQTS010000357.1 GCA_020438895.1 Mycobacterium sp. | reverse complement strand
GTACCCATGGCCAGCGCCGCCAGGACTCCCGCCCAACCGGGCCGGCCTTTGCGCAGGGCATTGGCGGCCCCGACGGTCAGGGCCAACGCCAAGACGTAGTCGGTGGAGGAGGTAGCCGCCACCACGAACCACGGGTTCACCGCCACCAGGGCAACGGCCCACCGAGCCCCTGGCCCGGCGCCTTCCCGGCGCAGCAATCGGTCGAGGCCCCACAACAAGAACCCGGCCGCCACCAGCGAAACCAGGTTGGTGAGCACGGTGCCGCCGATCAGATCTGTCACCCCGACCAGCACCTCGTGTACGGGTGCCCCCGGGGCCCGGCTCGGCCGGTAGGTGCCATGGCGGGCGATGGATCGGCCCGACCGGAAAACGTTGGCCACGTCGAGGTCGTTGCCCGGCCCCGACACCCACAACGGCATCGTGACCAGCACCAGGCCCAGCCCGGCGGCGATCAAGCGACGGCTTCGGTTGTCGATCACCCCCAGCCGTTCCAGCACGACGCCCGAGTCTACGAACCGTCCCCCGTAGCAACGGGCCACCATCCCCCAGGCCCCCGATGCCCGTCGGATCCGACTTCACCAACCCCCGGTGACCCGACGATGACCGTGAGCAACTGCGCCACCTCGTCTTGGCCAAGCTTGCGTGTGGAAGCGTCGGCTCCGTCTGGCCCGAACCAGCCTGGAATTGCTCAAGGACGTGCTCAGTGTGCCGATAGTCCCCGTTATGACGGGTTCAAGTTTTGGTCGTTTGTCGGTGGCCTCTCTCTCGCTTCCTGCTTGTTGATTGGCTCTGCGGCGGTGGTGGCTCGATAATGACTGAAGCGGTTACGGCGATCGTTCTCACGTGTTGGCTGTCCTTTGTCGCAATTGGGGGGGGCAAATGACAAGGTGTTTGAAAAGGTTTTCGCGGACCCCGTCCGCCTGTCCCGAACCCGTGTACCCACAACGCTCTCAGCCGACCCGGGCCCTCAACCCACCCACACAAGGGTCAGGAGCGCCTGTTATCGTCTCTTGGCCAATGAGGGTTCTGTTGTCAGGAGCATCTCTCGTCATTGTGGCGATGGTGGTTGTGGTTAGCTGTACCACAGGTCAGTCGCTCGAGGATGGTGCTGAGGCGCTTCGACAAGATCCGATGTGGACGGTTTCTGTCCCAGGTGCGGATTCCTCCGAGATCGAAAGGAGAGACCAATGGTGTGATGAGTCGGGTGATGGACCTCGAGTTCGGCGCACGATTCGCATGAACAGGCAAGAGGCAGAAGATGCGGTCGAGCAACTTCGGGCCGATGCGATGGAGTTTGGGTGGGTCCATCGTCCGGAACATGAACTGGACGACACTGACATGATGGGATTCACATTTACCGTCGACGAATTTGACGGAGCCCCCGGTGATCAGGGTGTCTTGGACATCCATTGGCACGAGGGTAAATTAAACATTGTTATCGGATTCTACGGATCGTGCAGGGATGGCGGGTTGAAGGGGTGACGGCAACACCGTGACGGTGTCGATCCTTGCCCAGAACGCCAATGGTGGTCACGTCAGGGTTGCTCCCAACGCGACCGCTTCTGCGGGAGAGTTGGTGTGGGAGACAGGCAGTGTCGGTGCCGCGGGGGTGTTCACCGTTCCGTTGAAACCCTGACGCCACCATCACCCTCCACACCACCAGCCCAGCTGATGTCAGGGTGGCGGTGACGGGGTATTGGAAGATCCCCACCGGCACCGGCACCGGCACCGGCCTCGGCCTCGATCTGCTCGAAGCCCCCACCCGCCTCGTCGACACCACCACCAGCACCGGCATCTGCGACAACGACCTGTGTGACACGCTCCAGGCGAACACACCAGTCGAGGTCGCGGTCACCGGGCAGGCGGGGTTGTCGGGTGAGATAATGGCGGTCATGGTTTCGGTCACCGCTATCGACCCGACCGGCACCGGGGTCTTCGGTGTTGGGACCACCGAAGCCGACTTGGGTGGCGGGGTGGTGGTATTCGACCCGGCGCAACACGCGTCGACGACCATGATCATCCCGCTCACCGACAAGGGTACGTTCACGATCAGGTCATGGACTCAAACTGATGTGGCGGTCGATGTGATCGGCGTTTTCAAGGCACCAACGCGGACGTGGCGTTACGAATACGACACCACCGGAATGCGCACCGCCGAACAACTCGACACGACAAGCGGCGGTGTGGAGTGGCGTAAAGAACACACCTGGACCGCGGAACGGGACTGCCGTCGCCAGTCTTGGGCGTAACGATGGTGATTGCGAAATTGAGAGCCCTTCTTTTAATGGTCACTGCGCTACTCTGCCTGTACCTTGGCGTGGTTATTGTCTACGTGGTAAACGATGCAAACGGGCGCAACGTCCGTTTTGCTGTAGCTGTGTACGGCATGATTGTCGGTGCCGTTGGTCTGGTTGGAATGGCCCTCACTGATCGTAAGTTTGGCTGGAGGAATTTCGCTGGAAGCATTGTGCTCATACATCTGATTGCATTGCCGTTCGGCGTAATGCGGCTAGTGATGTAAAATGGGTCGGCAGGACTTCGTGCTCGCGGAGAGTCGCAAGGTACCGGTCCCTAGGGGAATTGCTGTGCACTGGGTGAGGCTAGTGATGAGCGGTCTCGCTTTGGCGAACCTCGTAGGCTGTGTCGGATGGGTTGGCGATCCTCGTGATAATCGACTTGACCGGGTGGGCTTCTTCAGCGAGAACAATCAGATTGGACTGGCCCATGTGTCTTGTGGACTTGAGTCGTCACGGGGTGTCCCAATAGATGGGTAGGTGTCGTTCTGGAGGTGGGACAATAGTGAGGTCGAATGAGTTTGGTGGAATGATATTTGGCGCAGTCGTGATGATAGTTCCGCTATTGCCGGCGTTCCTCTCAGAAGGAATGGTTGGCATCGCAATGGTCGTCTTTTCGCTCTCCCTATTTTTCATAGGCGCAAGGGCAGTATCGTTTGTCTTTGACGAGGAAGGAATCCGTCGGTGCTGGCCGTTCCGACGACGATGGAAGTGGTCAGAGATTGGCGCAATAGAGTTTGGCCGATCCCGCTGGTTCCTCAGAACTGACTATGTCCTCCGCCTGAGTCTTGTATCGGGTCACGTTATAGGCCTGTCGGTCCGCAAGTCGAGGCGGTCAGATGCTGAAGATGTTTTGCATCTTGCTCGAGATCTCGGTTTCCTAGGCGGGGGCCAGATCCAATAGGTCTGAGCGAAAGTAACTATTCAGTCAGCGGCTCGTTTGGTCACGTTGGCAGGGGGATTGTCCAGGGGGTCGGGACTGTGGATTTCTGTTGATGTTCTGATCTACGCCGCAGTCCGGGGTCATCCGATTGGGGATCCGGTACGTCGTCTCTTGGCTTCTGCCGCCTCCGGTACCGTGACCGGCACGGTAGGGATCGGTTCGGTTCTGCTCTGCGGATCTCCCCTGAGGTCCACCGTCCTGACGACGAGAACGGTCAAGCGAGAGGCCGCTGGTCCGATAGGCCACTGGTTCCACTCGGTGGTGATCTCGGTTAGGGCGGCGGGCGCCTGTTCCCCCGGGTGCCTGGCACAAAGGGCTGAACACAGGACGAGGTCGGCGTCCTGTCAGAGCGGATCGATCTCGTGGAGTCCGTCGGGTCCCAGTTCTAGCCATCGTGTCAGTCCGAGATCGCGGAGGAACGCTTCGTGGTGGCTCACGATGAGGAGCGCGCCCCGGTAGGTGCGCAATGCCGATGAGAGTTGCTCCACGGTCGCGAGGTCGAGGTTGTTGGTCGGTTCGTCGAACAACAACAGCTGTGGTGTCGGCTCGCCGAGCAGCATCGTGGCGAGTGTCGCCCGGAGTCGTTCACCGCCAGACAGTGTCCCAGCGAGCTGGTCGGCGGCCGCGCCACGGAACAAGAGCCTCGCCAGGCTCGCCCGAGTCTCGTTCTCCCTGACGTTCGGTGCGACGGCGGCGACGTTGTCGGGTAGGTCGAGTCGGATCTCGGGATCGTCGACCAGGGCATGTTGAGCGTCGTCGAGGACGTGGCGGGCCCGGTCGATCCGGTCGCGGTGTTGGTCTCAGCGACCTCCGCCAACCACGGTGACGTCGTATTGCCGACGGCCAGCGCGCTGAGGGCGGTCTGATCCTCCGGTTCCGCCGTTCTGAAGATCACCGATCTTGGATCGGCTTCGTCTCACCTTCGGGGACCATTGCTTCGATCGACCGTCGGCCGGAGGATTGCGACGATGACCGTTGGCCAGGCTCCGCCGCTTCGGCCCGTTGGGCGCCTCGAGCGCTTCGGACAATCGGTGGATGGTCGACCAGCTTCAGCCGCCGGTGGGTGTCGACCATGTAAAGGAGCAGGTCAGGCAGCCTTTCTGGTGACCGCCACGACCGTCGAGTAACCACCATTCCCGATCGAAAAGGGCACGTAGTGGGCACGAATATCTGCGACACCAGGGCTCCCAGGTGGAGGTTCCGCACGCTGGCAGCACCAGTTACAGTTGTTTCTGATAAGGAGGTGGGTCGGATGGCTCGCACGGGAGTTCTGAAGCATGCGGTCCACGTCGATCCCACCACGGATCAGGCGCATTCGGCTGGCGAAGTGGCCGAAGCCCTGGAGTCGGGCCTCGATGCGGTCGTCCTGACGTTCCCGGACGGACGGCAGGTCGCGCTCCCGTCGTCACTTGCCGAGGTCCTTCGAGCTTCGGCCCGAGAGGTGGCCGACGGCCACGGGCTGACGGTGCTCCCTTCCGACGCCACGTTGACTCCTGCTGAGGCCGCCGAGCTGCTCGGGTTGTCGCGGCCTTTTGTCGCCCGACTTCTCGACGAGGGAGAGATCCCGTCCGAGCGTCTCCCCGGCAGCCGTCACCGGCGGGTTCGGCTCGCCGACGTGCTGGAGTACGCGGCACGCCGTGATCGCAAGCGGGAAGGTCGGCGGCGGATCGCCGAGGCAGTCGCCGACACCAGCCTGCCGTACTGACCCGTGCGGCGGGTCTACGTCGACACCAGCGTCCTGTTCCCGTTCTCGGTGATGGACCTCTTCCTCGCCCTGGCCGAGGACAGCATCCACCACGTCTTGTAGACCGACGAGCTCCTCGATGAGTGGGAGCGGGTGATCGTCCGGGAACACCAGCGAACGCCGGAGAGTGGCACAGCCGTGACCAGCGCGATTCGCGAGTTCTTCGACGACGCCAGGATCGATCCCCAGCTCTATCGACACTCTGTCGACCAGATGCCGGGGCCCGACCTCGACGACCACGTCCACAGCGCAGCCGCCATCGCCGCAAGAGCAGATGCCTTGATCACGTGGGACAAGACGGGATTCCCGTCCAAGAAACTCGCGGCGCTTGGTCTTCGGGTGGTGGACCCCGATACCTACCTCGTAGAGGTGTTCGACGAGTTGGGCGACGGTGTGATCGTGACCGTCGATCAACTCGCCCGATCCAAGACGCGGCCGCCGATGTCTACCGACGACCTTCTCGACCGGCTCGATGGTGCCGACCTCGTCCGATTCACGAAGCGCGTTCGTCGTGGCTAGCGAATCGGTGGGTGGCCTGGGCAACCTGATCGGGACCGCTCCGGGCCGGGATCGGCCGCCCGCTGGCGAGACCAACGTCGGACGCGGTGACTGGTACGACCCCCGCGCCGGTGACCTCACCTTCGCCGAGTGGGCCCGCCCGTGGATGGCGGTCGTTGCGGTCGGAGCGCAGCGGTTCATCACCAAACAACACCCGGGACTTCTCCAAGGAGATCACCGAGATCGACGTCGTGACCCCGCGGACCTCCCCTGAGGTCCGCCGACCTGGCGATCGAGCAGGTCAGGCGAGTTTGGTGATCTGGCCGATGGCTGTGAGCAGCCAGAGCCCGCTCAGGCCTAGAGCAACGGCGACGACCAGGCGGTCCTTCCCGCGTTCTCGCGTCTGGGTCGACGACTGGGTCGACGCCTGACTGGGCGACTGGGTCGGCGACGCAGCAATGGTGTCCAACAGCACCAGGATCGACAACATGGCTGCCTCGGTTCCGGCGCGCATGAATGCGGTGGCCCCTGACCACAGGTAGGCGTTGAGACACACCACGACGCCCACGGCCATAGACCAAGCGGTCAGCTCACCCAGCCGATCCGACCGGTGGAGAAACCGGATGGGCACGGCGGTGCGGAACCTACGGGCGGCCACGGCGGCAGTCACGATCAGGGCGATCAGGCCAATCATCGAAATCAGACGGAATGCATCCGGGCCTGACGACGGTGGAACCACCACAGCCAACTGTTCGACGAGCCCGCCGAACGGGCTGGACAGGTTGTTGTCTCCCGACGACGTCAGCGGCAGTTCGCCGAACCGGGCGCGCTGCACCAGTTGCCATGCCACGAAGACGGCCACGGCCACACCGCCCGCGCCGGCTGCGCCTAGGGCCGACCTCGGTCCGGCGATCGGCTCCATCGCTGCGTCGAGGCCGGCTCCCGGTGGGGTCGTGACCTCCTCGCGTGCCGTAGAGGCGTTGGTGGAGCGAGCCATGAGCGCGCCCGTCAGGCCCCCGGCCAGCACGCCGGCGGGGATCACCAAGGTGGTGTCGCGCGTGAGCACCGCGGCGGCGAGAAGGCCGGCTGCCCCCACCCAGCGATGGAGTCGTATCGCCAACAGGCCGCCCAGAGCCATGGTGCTGGCCACCAGTTCGGATGTGTCGAGCGACAGCGAATAGGCGAAACCGGGCCACAACAAGAACAACACGCCCCACCCGGCGTGACGACCGACGTGGCGCGCCAGCCCGCCTCCGACCGCACCCAAGGCGCCGGCGGCCACCACGTTGAGCGCCACCAGCGACCAGGGAACCAGGTCGGGGTCGCCGCCGCTGACCGCCCACGCCAGGGCGCCATAGCCCCATCGGGCGTTGCGCAGGGCCGGTAGGTCGTTGGTGACCCCGGCCACCGCGTCGTCGGTGGACCAGGGGGCCACGCCGAGGCGGTAGAAGAACTGGCCGTCGAAGCCGTCCTCCTCGTCCTGAACGGTCAGCGAGGGCCTGGCGGTGGCCGGGTCCGTCCACGGTGGCGCGGCGTGAACCAACAGGGAGACATCACCCCCGGCCCGCACCACCAAGACGATGGCGAACAGCAGGGCCAGGCCGAAACCGGCCAAGGCGGGAACCCACAGGCGATCGGGCAAAGTCCCGGATCGGGTGACGGGTGGCGGCATCGAGTTCTCCGGGAGTTTCCCGCCGTCGGCCACGGTCCACCCTTTGGTTGTCGGCAGCCAGATCGTAGGTCGGGGTCGAGTCGGCGGGGCGCCACCAGGGTGGTTCATGTAAATCCCAGCTGGCTCACAGCCGATTGCCAGGTGCGATCGGTATCAATGCCCACATGCTGACTACCAAGGCAACCTTCACGACGAGACGATCTGGCTGGCAACGAGGTCTACTCCTAGCGCCGGTACTCATCCTGGCGGGTGTCCTCTCGGGGTGTTTGAGCACCCCAGGTGACGTCAGCTCCATCACCCTCATCGAGACCCGTCAAGAGGATGGCTGGACCTTCGACTACTACCGCAACCTCGCCTACCCGTGCGCGGTGTCGGGCTACCAGACCTTCGTCGTCGGGCGACGTACCGGTTCGGACGACAACGCCTCGCGGCCGCTGTGGGTGCGCATGCACGGCGGTGGCATCGGCTACTTCAAACCCGACGGCAGCGTGGCCGGAGGCGTGAGGAACAAGTCCGAGGAGCCCTACGGTCGCCTTCGCGCCGACGTCACCAGCAACAACCTCGAAGCGCGGGTCGCCGGACTCTCCGACGGATTCCGCACTCTCGGGGTGTCCATGTGCAGCCACGACATCTACAGCGGTGCCAACACCGTGGACCCCAACAACCCCAACCTGACCGACGGCCAGACCCCCAAGACCAACGGCCTGTTGGCCACCAAGGCGGCGATCCAGTTCGTCATGGCCCAGTACCCGACCGACGACTTCTTCCTCCACGGCGGCAGTGCCGGCTCCGCGGGTAGCTACAGCGTGGCCTGGGGACTTCAGGAGCAAGGCATTGCGCCCACAGGGATCGTCGCCGATGCCGGCGTGATGAACGAGGGCTACGAGTTGGAGCAGATCGACATGGGGTCACCGTGCGCCCGCACCGCGGAAGGTGTTGCCATCTTCCAGCAGCGGATCCTGCCCGAGATCGCCGATCCCGCCAACCAGCCGCACCTGTTGATCGGTGACGGCCGGCTCCAGGTTCCGGTGATGCAGGTGTACAGCAACGGAGACACCAACACCTGCGCCTACCTGCCCATGGACTGCCCGATGGCCGACGGGACGACCGCCACCCTGGGCTCTGCGGTGTGTGCGGCCCATCCGGTGCGAATGGCCATCCAGGCCCAGGGCCCGACCAGTCGGTCCGCTTCCTTGGAGCTGTGCGTCGACGACCCCAACATCAACTCTGGAACCAACAAGTGCGACAAACACGTAGCGACCAACTCTGGCTACCTCAACACCGCTCCGGGCGTCCCCGCTGACTACAACGGAGTGATCCTTGGCTGGGTCACAGATCGACTGAGCGACGACTGACGACGGCAGGCGGTGTCTACCCTGGCGGACGTGACCGACACCGATAACAGCCCCACCGCGCACTCTCGCTCACTCGCCGGTCGTTACGTCCTGGTGACCGGCGGGGGAAGCGGAATCGGGCTGGCGGTGGCCTGCCGCCTGGCCGCTGACGGGGCCACCGTCACCATCTGCGGGCGCACCGAAGCTCGCCTGGTCGAGGCGACGGCACAGATCGCGGCTGTGGCCGCGGCCGGGGCCGAGGTGCGCCACATCGCCGCTGACGTCACCATCGAGGACCAGGTGCAGGCGGCGGTGGCGGCGGCGTGCGGACCGGACGGCACGCTGGACGTGCTCATCGCCAACGCTGGGGGATCCCTGCACATTGGACCGTTCGAGTCCGCCGATGAGGCCGCGGTGCGCGCCACTATCGATCTCAACCTGATGGGCACGATCCTGTGCATCAAACACGCCGTGGCCCCCATGCGGGCCAACGGTGGCGGTTCGGTGGTGGCCATCTCGTCGGGGGCCGGGGGTTTCCCCCACCGCCACCTGTGGGCCTACGGCGCGTCGAAGGCCGGCATCGATCACGCCTGTCGCTACGCCGCCGAAGAGCTCGGTGACGACCACATCAGGGTGAACAGCGTGCAGCCCGGCATCGTGGACGACGAGCTGATGGCCTTCATCACCGCCGGCGGTCCGCTCATGGACGACTACATCGAGAACATGCCGCTGGGCCGGGCCGGCACTGTCGGTGACATCGCCGAGGCTGTTCGCTTCCTGGCCGGACCGGAGTCCTCGTGGATCACCGGGGCATCGATCCCGGTTGACGGCGGCCACCACCTTCGCCGCGGCGCCGACTACTCCAAACTGTTCGGCTGAGCTGGCCTGTGGACACGTCCCCAGCCGGTCCATGGCGAGGTCGGCCTTGGCGTGTGCCGGGGTGGGAGCAACCCGGCGCGGCCTCCGATCTGGCGGCGTGGCGGGCTGACCGCGCCGGCGCCGAACCGGCCGCCCCCTATCGAAGCGCCGACGTGCTTGAACAGGCATCGGTAACCGAAGCCCTGGATGCCTTGGTCGATCAGGGAATCACCGCGGTCCGGGTTCCCTTGGACTGGGCCCGCCTGGAACCGGTGAACGGCCGACTCGACGCCGATGCCGTCGAGCACCTGCGGGCCGCCCTGACCCTGGCCGGGCAACGCGGGTTGACGGTGTGGGCCACCCTGGTGGCGGGTGACCTGCCCGGGTGGTTCGCCCACGACGAGCGGGGCTTCGCCGACGAACGCACCCGCCGCTACCACTGGGCTCGCTACGTGGAGACGGCGGGCGAGTTGGTGGGAGATCTGGTCGGTGGCTGGATCCCCATCCTCGAACCCACCCTGTGGGCCAAGCGGGCCTGGTTGGACGGCACGCGCCCGCCCGGCCGCGTCGACGACGGGGGAGGGTTCGCCCGCAACCTCGAAGGCGTGCACCAGGCTGCGGTCGAGGCCGCGCTGCGCCTCGGTGAGAACGGGCGCCCGGTAGCCAGCGCCCAGTGGCTCGCCCCAGTGTTTCCCGCCCGAGACGACCCTCGGCTTCCGCCCACCGCCGAGGCCGAGGTGGCGGCGGGCGAGGTGGACGAGGTCCTGTGGCGATCCTGGGTTCGGCTCCTGAGCGAGGAGACGTTGGTCGTTCCCGGTCGTTCCCCGGTCGAGGTACCCGGCAGCCGGGAGGCCTTCGACGTGATCGGGTTCACCTACCGTCACGCCGTGGCCGTGGCCGCCGACCGGAGCTGGCACGCCTACCCCCAAGCGCTGGACACCGCCCCCGACGGCCACGTTGCCTGGCCCGAAGGGCTGGCCCTGGCCCTGCACCGCCTGGCCGACGCCATGCCAGACCAGGACCTGATGGTCCTCGACGCACCGACGGCGCTGGCCGAACCCGACCAGCGCGACCAGTACCGGCGCGAGCTGGCCGACATCGTGGCCGAAGCCTCCGCCGGTGGCATCGCGGTGGTGGGCGCCTTCCTCTGATGGCCGCCCAGACCGCTCGTTCGGTCTCGGGCGTAGCCTGAGCCGGTGGCTTCCCAACGCCCCCACTTCCGCTACTCCCGTTGGGACGGAACCCAGGTCGGGTTCGATCTGGACGCCGACTCGGTGTTGGCCGAGATCAACGACGACCTGCTCTACCACGGTGACCTGAACGCGGCCCTGCGCCGGATGCTCAACTCCGGCTTCAGCGACCGCAACGGCGAACGGGTCCAGGGGATCAAAGAGCTGATGGAGAGGCTCCGCCAGGAACGCCGCGACCGGCTGGAGAACTACGACCTCGGCGGGGTGTACGACGACATCGCCCAACAGCTCCGCGACGTGGTCGCCACCGAACGGGCCGCCATCGACGATCTCGAGCAGGCGGCGCAGGACTCGGGTGACGCCCGCCGTCAGGAGGTGACCGGCGACGCGATGGCCGAGCGTCGCACGCAGCTCGACCTCCTGTCCCCCGACCTCAACGGCCTGGTGCGCGACCTTCAGCAGTACGACTTCGTGTCGAGCGAGGCCCGCCAGCGATTCGAGGAACTGCTCGACCAGCTTCGCCAGCAGTTGGCCCAACGGTGGTTCAACCAGATGGCGGGGGCGATGAGCGACGTCTCCCCCGAGGCGATGGCCCGCACCAAGGACATGCTGGCAGCGCTGAACCAGATGCTCGAGGACCGCGCCGCGGGTCGGGAACCGGACTTCGACGGGTTCATGGAACGTTTCGGTGACTTCTTCCCCGAGAACCCCCGCGACCTTGACGAGTTGCTGGAGGCGATGGCCCGTCGCATGGCCGCCATGCAGTCGATGCTCAACTCCATGACCCCCGAACAGCGGGCGCAGCTCCAGGGCCTGGCCGACCAGCTCCTCGAGGACATGGACCTGAGCTGGCAGATGAGCCAGCTGTCCCAGAACCTGCAACGGGCCTTCCCCGATGCGGGTTGGAACCGCCGCTACGACTTCAGCGGCCAGGACCCGTTGGGTTTCGCCGATGCCGCCCAGGTCATGGGTGAGCTGGGCGATCTCGACCAGCTCGAACAGCTCCTGCGGGGGGCATCGAACCCGGGGGCATTGGCCGAGGTGGACCTGGAACGGGCCCGCCAGCTTCTGGGAGCCGACGCAGCCGAAAGCCTCCAACGCATGGCTGAGCTGGCCCGGATGCTGGAGGAAGCGGGCCTGATCGAGAACCGGGAGGGCCGATACGAGCTAACCCCCGAGGGGCTGCGTCGGGTCGGTCGCCATGCCCTGTCGGAGCTGTTCACCAAGATGGCCCGCGACAAGTTCGGTCAGCATGAGCTCATCCGGACCGGTGTTGGTCACGAACGGTCGGCCGACACCAAGCCCTACGAGTTCGGTGATCCCTTCAACCTGCACATCGAACGGACCATCCGCAACGCCGTGGCCCGTAGCGGCGGGGGCACTCCGGTGAGGTTGTCACCCGATGACTTCGAGATCGAACAGACCGAGCAGAGCGTCCGCTCCGCCACGGTCCTCATGGTGGACCTCTCGTTGTCGATGCCGATGCGGGACAACTTCCTGGCCGCCAAGAAGGTGGCCATGGCCCTGCATTCGCTGATCAGCAGCCGGTTCCCCCGCGACTACCTGGGCCTAGTCGGCTTCAGTGAGGTGGCCCGCGTCATCGAACCCCGCGACCTACCCGAGGTGTCGTGGGACTACGTGTACGGCACCA
>JAGQTS010000029.1 GCA_020438895.1 Mycobacterium sp. | reverse complement strand
ACCCAGTCGGTGACCAAGCACAACTTCTTGGTCACCTCCGCCCAGGACATCCCCCGCACCATTCGCGAGGCGTTCCACATCGCCACCACCGGACGGCCCGGGCCGGTGCTGGTCGACATCCCCAAGGACATCGTCGACCCCACCAACCCCCGTTCGGCCATGGAGTGGTACTGGCCGACCGACGAGGAGGTGGCCGCCGGTCTGCCGGGCTACAAGCCGACCACCACCGGTCACCCCCGCAAGATCAAAGAGGCGGCCGAGCTGATCCTGTCGTCGCAGCGGCCCGTCATCTACGCCGGTGGTGGCATCCTCAAGGCCCGCGCCGCCGAGGCGCTGCGTGAGCTGGCCGAACTGCTGGACCTGCCGGTTGTCACCACGCTGATGGCCCGCGGCGCCTTCCCCGATGACCACCGCCTGTGCCTGGGGATGCCCGGCATGCACGGCAACTACACCGCCATCATGTCGATGCAGGAATCAGACCTGCTCATCGCCCTGGGCAGTCGTTTCGACGACCGGGTCACCGGCAAGGTGGCGGGCTTCGCGCCTGACGCCAAGATCATCCACGCCGACATCGACCCGGCCGAGCTGGGCAAGGTCCGCACCCCCGACGTGCCGATCGTGGGCGATTGCAACAAGGTCATCGTCGAGTTGGTGGCCGCCATCAAGTCGCTGCTCGAGGCTGACGCCACCAAGCCCGACATCACCTCGTGGTGGGCCACCCTGACCGGCTGGCAGGAGCGTTACCCGCTCACGTACGAACCCCAACAAGAAGGTGAGGGCCTCAAGCCCCAGATGGTGTTGGAGGCCCTGCGCGACGCCGCCCCCGAGGACTGCATCGTGGCCAGCGGCGTCGGCCAGCACCAGATGTGGGCCAGCCAGTACTGGACGTTCCGCCACCCCTACACCTGGGTCAACTCCGGTGGGCTCGGCACCATGGGGTTCTCGGTGCCCGCTGCCATCGGCGCCAAGGTCGGCCGCCCCGACCGCATGGTCTGGGCCATCGACGGTGACGGCTGCTTCCAGATGACCGCCCAAGAGCTGGTCACCGCGGCGGCCGAACGGATTCCGGTCAAGATCGCCATCCTCAACAACGCCTACCTGGGCATGGTCCGCCAATGGCAGGAGATGTTCTACGAGGAGCGCTACTCCGAGGTCTACCTGTCACCGGATCTGCCCGACTACGTGAAGTGGGCCGAGGCCATGGGCTGTGTGGCCTTCCGGGTCGAACACCCCGACGAGGTCGTGCCCACCATCGAGAAGGCCAACGCCATCGACGACCGTCCGGTGGTCATCGAGTTCCGCACCGAGTGGTCCGAGAAGGTGTTTCCGATGGTGCCCGCCGGCAAGACCAACTCGGAGGTCAAGGTGCCGCCGTTCCAAGAGGATCCGGCCGGCGCGTCCAACGAGGAGGAGGCCAAGTGAGCGAGGTCCGTCACCACACCCTGTCGGTCCTGGTCGAGAACCGGGCTGGCGTGTTGGCCCGGGTGGTCAACCTGTTCTCCCGCCGGGCCTACAACATCTACTCCCTGGCGGTGGCCCCCACCGACGACGAGCGCTTCAGCCGCATAACTATCGTGGTCGACGTCGAATCGGCCCCGTTGGAGCAGATCGTCAAGCAGCTCAACAAG
>JAGQTS010000356.1 GCA_020438895.1 Mycobacterium sp. | reverse complement strand
CCGACGGGAAGGCGGCGGCGATGTAGTAGGCCTTGTTCTCCGGGGAAATCAGTTTGAGGATCAGCATGTGTTCGGCCAGCCAGCCCTCGTCGCGGGCCATCACCGAGGCGATGCGAAGCGAGTAGCACTTCTTGCCCAGCAGGGCGTTGCCGCCGTAGCCCGACCCGTAGCTCCAGATTTCGCGGGTCTCCGGGAAATGGGTGATGTACTTGGTATCGCTGCACGGCCAGGGAACGTCCTGCTCACCCTCATCCAGCGGAGCGCCGAGTGAATGCAGCGCCTTGACGAAGAACCCCGAACCGCCCAGCTTGTCCAGGGCGGGCTTACCCATCCGGGTCATCGTGCGCATCGAGACGACGACGTACTCCGAATCGGTGATCTCCACACCCAACTTGGGATCCTCCGCGCCGAGTGGCCCCATGCAGAACGGCACGACGTACATGGTCCGGCCGCGCATGCAGCCCCGGTACAGCTCCGTCATCGTGGCCCGCATCTCGGCGGGATCCATCCAGTTGTTGGTGGGTCCGGCGTCGATCTCGCGCTCCGAGCAGATGAACGTCCGGGACTCCACCCGTGCGACGTCCGACGGCTCGGAGCGGGCAAGGAAGGAACTCGGTTCCTTGGTGTCCGACAGCCGCACAAAGGTTCCGGCGTCGACCAGTTTCGTGCAGATCCGCTCGTATTCGTCGGCCGAGCCGTCGGCGAACACCACCCGATCGGGTTGGGTGAGTTCGGCAACCTCGGCGACCCAGGCCAGCAGTCCGGCGTGGGTGGTGGGTGCGTTATCCAAACCGGGGATGGTCGCTGAGGTCATTCGGTGTCTCCCGCTCGTGTCTTCCCGCCGGTAACGGACCGCATTCCGCTCAGCGCGACGATCGGCCGTCCCTGTCCTGAACCCTAGCTCCTGTGTGAAGGCTGTCAGAAATCGCCCTGATGTCGCCCTGATGCCGTCCCGATGCCGGATCGGTCAGGTGGTTCATCGTCGAACCCGGGAAGATCACGCACCGCCGGGGCACTCAGGCGGACTTCGGCTGTCAGCGCCCGCATCGCGATGTGCTCGTCCAGCTGCGCCCGCAGTCCGGTCACCACCTCCGCCACCCAGCGGTCCAGGGCCGCCCGCCGGGCCAGCAGCCGACGCGTCGCGGTAACCCAACAGGCCAGCGCCAGACCCGTCGCACCACTGACCGCGACGGCGGCGGTGGTCCACCCCGGTGCGATCCCCGCCAGCACACGGCCCAGGGTCACGGCCAACCCCAGACCGAACGCGGCGCCGAACAACGCGCCGAGCCACCCCTCGGCGCCGCAGTGCGGCGGCGGGTCGACCCCGACCGGCCTGACCCCGCCGGTACCGGGGATCTCCCACTCCACCGCTTCGGCCAATTCCCCCGTGACCGCAGCCACCCGCCGGCTGACGTGTTCGGCGAAGTCGGGCGCGCGGCGGAGAGTCAGTCTGGCGATGTCATCGCGCAGTTCGCAGCGCAGCGCGGCGCTTCGGGTTCGGACCAGGCTCGCCAGGGTGATTCGCGAGCGGCGCAGGTGCATGCGGCGAGCCAGTACACCCGACGCCGGCGGCAGGCGGCGGCTGTCCCACAGCCGAAGCAGTCCGCGCGCGATATCGGTGGCACAGGACCGCTGCAGCCCCGGCGCGACGGTGCGGGCATGCCGGTACCAACGGCGGGCGGCGTCGAGCAGGTCGGGCCCGGTGCCGTCGTCGGGGTCGACCTCGGCCAGCTCCGCGAGATCGACCAGCTCGGCGAGCCCGGCCGGCAGCGGCGCGGTACGCATCTCCGCCACTGCGGCGCGCATTCTGGCCAGCACCACCTCGTCGCCGGCCAGAACCTCGGCCAGCCGGCCGCCGGACGGTCCGGTCGCCCACTCACCCAATACCGCCACCGCGGCAGCGACCCGCTGATAGCCAACGACGCACGGGGAGTCGCCCATCGCGTCATCGTGACAGTGCCCGGGCCGGCCCGCGAGTCACCTCCCGAAGGCAACTGTTGGGTATCAATCTGCCCGCCGGGTGGGGCGACGGTGGGGTCGATAGGCCACCATGGGTCAATGCATGCGCAGGGGCACCACTCTGGCGCTCTGGCGCCGGAC
>JAGQTS010000355.1 GCA_020438895.1 Mycobacterium sp. | reverse complement strand
AGTCCGGTGAAATACAACGCCCTGGATCCGGACCTGCAACTGTGGGTGGCGGCGTGCCTGTACAAGGGTGGCGTAGACGTCCGGCGGATGTTCATCGGTGAGATGGACGACGAGACGGCTGACCAGCACTATCGCGACAGCATGGCCCTGGGCGCCATGTTGCAGATGCGTCCGGAGATGTGGCCGGCCGACCGTGCCGCCTTCGACGCCTACTGGCGGGATTCGCTCGACCACATCCACATCGACGACACGATCCGCGAGTTCCTCTACCCCATCGCAGCCGGCCGGATCGGGCCGTACCGGCTGCCCTGGCCGATTCAGGACGTTACCGACAGTGTGGCGCTGCTGATCACCACCGGCTTTCTGCCGCAACGGTTCCGCGATGAGATGAAGCTGGGCTGGAACCGCTCCAAGCAACGCGAGTTCGACCGGCTGATCGGGGCGATCCGGTTGGGTAATGCGCTGGCTCCGTCCTTCGTCCGGAACTTTCCGTTCAACGTGCTGCTGCACGACGTGGACTGGCGGATGCGTACCGGTCGACCACTGGTCTAACGTTCTCCGACGTGCGTAGCGATGACGACAGCTGGGACATCACCACCAGCGTCGGTTCCACGGCGCTGTTCGTGGCGGCGGCCCGCGCCCTGGAGGCGCAGCGCCCCGAACCGCTCGCCGTCGACGAGTATGCGGAGCTCTTCTGCAGGGCGGTCGGTGGGCCGTGGGCCGAACTGCTCGACGGTGCTGCGCCGGAACACCCCTTGCGCACTGCGGATTTCGGTGCTCATTTCGTCACCTATCAGGGTGCGCGCACGCGGTTCTTCGACGACTACTTCCGGCGGGCGGCAGCGGCCGGGTTGCGTCAGGTTGTGGTGCTGGCCGCCGGCCTGGATTCGCGGGCCTACCGGCTGGACTGGCCTCCCGGAACCATCGTCTACGAACTCGACCGGCCGCAGGTGCTGGATTTCAAGGCCAGGACGCTCGAGGGGCTCGCAGCGCGAGCGCGCGCTCAGCGCCGGCAGGTCGCTATCGACCTGCGTGCTGACTGGACAGCCGCATTGCGTGACAACGGATTTCGCGCCGACGAGCCGTCCGCCTGGATCGCCGAAGGTTTGTTGATCTACCTGCCTGCCGTGGCCCAGGAGCAGTTGTTCGCGGGTATCGACACGCTGACCTGCGCGGGTAGCCGACTGGCACTGGAGGAGGGCCGCCCCATGGACCCGACGGCATTCCAGGCCAAAGTCGCCGAAGCGAGGGCGGAAGGCTCCACCGCCGACACCCGTGCCCAGTGGTGGCAACTGGTCTACAACGAACAGATCGCCCCCGCCGCTTCGTGGTTCGCCGCGCGCGGCTGGTCGGCGAACGCGACAGCCCTGGCCGACTACCTTCGGGCCGTTGACCGTCCGCTCCCGGACGGTGATGTCGAAGTCGTCACCATGGTCGATAGCATCACCCTGGTGGACGCCGTCAAGGGCGCGGGCACCTAGCTCCCGGAGCGCTGGCCCGAACTGCCGGTAGCCGAACAGTTTGTCGCCGATCCACTTGTCGCCGAACAACGTGCGCCGAACATCACAGGTCGCAGGAATCGGTTGGTGCGCCGCAGATATTCGGGCTGTGACACGTGCAGCACGTGGTTTCCCGGGAACCAGTGCAGCGCGCAACGATCCCAGTGTTCCCACAACGCCTCGGCGTGCTCCGGTGGGGCCAGTCGATCGCCGAGTCCGGTGATGATCAACCGGCGTTCCTTGGGCACCAGTGGGGTGTAGTTCAGCGGTGAGTGGTAGGCGAATCCGGAATAGGACTCCTCGCGGCTGATGCCACCGAGTCGCCGGCCGAGTTCGACCACCTTGCTGGCCGGCCACCAGTCGTCGAACGCCGATTCCGGGGTGACCAGAGGAACGTTGGGAATGACCGCCTCCAGGCGATCGTCGGCCGAAGCGACCAAGGCCGAGGTGTA
>JAGQTS010000354.1 GCA_020438895.1 Mycobacterium sp. | reverse complement strand
ACGGCACGCTCTACACCGACCTCGGTGCGGCCAACCAGATGGGCATGTGGGTGAATC
This sequence comes from Mycobacterium sp., assembly GCA_020438895.1. Lineage (GTDB taxonomy): Bacteria > Actinomycetota > Actinomycetes > Mycobacteriales > Mycobacteriaceae > Mycobacterium. The sequence continues at coordinate 984 of JAGQTS010000354.1, read as the reverse complement.
GCCGCGACACCGGGACCACGTTGACGGTGGCCTATCCGGACAACCCGGTCGCCCGCGAATCGGTGGCCCAGTACGTGGATCTGATGAAGATGTTGTACCTGCGGGCCGTCGCGGGCCGGGCTGATGAGTTGTCCTCGCCCCGTATCCCGAGGGCGACGGTCTGACGGTGAAAGCGATCGAAACCCCGGACAACACACTCGACTACGCCGATCAGGGGCTCTTCCTGGCCTTGCGGGCAACCGGCCAGGAATCCGTTGCGCAACTCGTCTGGATCTACACCCATCCCGTCGACGTGGAGTGCTTGAAGCGGCTGCACGCCAATCTCGGTTACGGACTGTTGGGTCGCCGAGTCGAGCCGTCGCCGCTACCATTCGGCCGGCACCGGTGGGTCTGGGCTCCGGGGCCGTCCGCGCCGTTCGACTTCACTGAGACTCCGCTACCACGACATCAGCTCGCCGACTGGGTCGATGGACGCTCTCAGGTCTCCGCCGACCCGGAACGCGGACCGGGGTGGCACCTGGCTGCAGCCCGGTTCGACGACGGATCGACCGCCGTGAGCCTGGTCGCTTCGCACTGTCTGGTCGACGGTATGGGGCTGATGCAGACCGTCATGGAGGCTGTTCAGGACCAGCCACGCGAGATGGCGCTGCCCCGCGCGCGTTCCCGCTCGGTGATCCAGGCGATTGCCGCCGACCTCCGGCAGAGCGCTCGCACCGTGCCCGAGGCGCTGCGGGCACTGGCGGTCGCGATCCGGCTGGCGGTCCGGAACCGGCCTCAGGGTCCGCAGGCGAAGTCCGCACCCGCGGTTCGGGGCAGCGGAGCCGAGGAGGTTCTCGCCCCGGGGGTCGTGGCCTTCGTCGACGTGGACACCTGGGATGCCCGCGCGGTGCAACTCGGCGGTAACAGCCACTCCCTGGTGGCGGGCTTCGCCGCCAGACTTGCGCTGAACATGGGTCGGATACACCCCGACGACGGCACCGTGAA
>JAGQTS010000353.1 GCA_020438895.1 Mycobacterium sp. | reverse complement strand
ACGACCAGTCAGCACCACCCCGCCGCCACTGGCGCTGAGCATGCCGTCTGTGACGGCTGCCCGCGCCCGTTCACGCTCGGTAGGGGTGAGGACGGCCAGTGGAAGACCTTCGCGCAGACGGAGTCCCAGGAGCACCCGTTCAACGTGTCGGGCCCGTGCGTCCAACCGCTCGAACCCCGCATCCGGCGTCCCACCTTCGTTCAGGAGATCGGCATAGCGACTGGGATGCTTGACATTCCACCACCGAAGGTCGCCGACGAAGCTGTGAGCGCCAGGACCGGCACCCCACCACTGGCCTCCGCTCCAGTACCCGAGATTGTGCCGACATTGCGCACCGGGCCGACTCCAGTTGGAAATCTCGTACCACTCGAGACCCGCGGCCGACAATCGGCGATCGACCAGCTCGTAGCGGTCGGCCAGGACGTCATCATCGGGGGCGGGGATCTCACCGCCCCGTACCCGCCGCGCCAGTGCGGTGCCATCCTCAACGATCAAGGCGTATGCCGAGACATGATCGGCGCCGGCGTCGAGCGCCGCCTCGACCGAGTTCAGCAGATCGGCGTCGGTCTCCCCGGGTGTGCCGTAGATTACATCAACGTTGGTGTGGTCGAACCCCGCGGCTCGTGCCTCGCGAACGGCCTGCACTGCCCGGCCCGGCGAATGGGTCCGGTCCAGGACGGCCAGCACCCGCGGCGAGAGCGACTGCATTCCGAGCGAGATCCGAGTGAACCCGGCCGCCCGGATCGTGTCGAAGAACTCCGGCGAGGTCGACTCCGGATTGGCCTCGGTAGTGACCTCGGCACCGTCGTCGACGCTGAAGAAGGCACGCACCGCGTCGAGGACCGCACTCAGCCGCTGGGCGCCCAGCAGCGACGGCGTCCCGCCGCCGACGAAAACGGTGTCAACCGACACCGGGCCGCAGATCGCCGCCGCATGGCGCAGTTCCCGTTGGAGTGCCGCCAGCCAACCGTCCTGACTGCCGCTGTCCAACTCGGCCGCGGTGTAGGTGTTGAAGTCGCAGTAACCGCACCGGGTCGCACAGAACGGTACGTGCACATAGATCCCGAATGCCGTACCAGGATCGACGGTGGTTTCCGGAAGCATGTCGTGAGTCTCGCAGAGCCGGTATTCACGCATCGCGATCCCAACTCCCGCCCGGTTAGGTGGTCGGCGGCCAACGTGGCAGAATCGACCCGTGACCGTCCGAGAGTCGATACCGCGCACCGTCGCGCTGGTGATCCGGCGGCATGTCGACTACAAGCTCGTCTGTAGTTGCTGTTGTCGTCCGGCCTGACCGTCCCGACGCGCTAGAGCCCGCCCACTTCCACGCCGGCCGCTGGATGCGTCGCCGGAGAGTCGACCGGTGATGTGGTCCACCCGACGCCGGCTCCCCAGATCCGAGGAGCACCTTTCATGACACAGCCGACCAAGGCCCGCAATGACGGCCAGTGGGCACTCGGCCACCGCGAACCCCTCAACGCCAATGAAGAGTTCAAGAAGGTGGAGAACTCCCTTGACGTTCGGGCCCGCGTCGAGGAGATCTATTCCAAGCAGGGCTTCGAGAGCATCGACAAGACCGACCTTCGCGGCCGTCTGCGGTGGTGGGGCCTCTACACCCAGCGGAAAGAGGGGTATGACGGGACCTTCACCGGAGAGGAGAACGTCGACCTCATCGAGGCGCCGTATTTCATGCTTCGGGTGCGAAGCGATGGCGGCGCACTGACCGCGCAGTCGTTGCGCACCCTAGGCGAGATTTCCACTGAGTTCGCGCGCGATACGGCCGATATCTCGGATCGGCAGAACATCCAGTACCACTGGATCCGGATCGAAGACATGCCTGAGATCTGGCGGCGCCTCGACGAGGTCGGTCTGCACACCACCGAAGCATGCGGGGACTGCCCCCGGGTCGTGCTCGGTTCCCCGCTGGCCGGCGAGTCCCTCGATGAGGTGATCGACGCCACACCGGCGATCGAGGAGATCGTGCGCCGCTACATCGGCAAGCCGGAGTACGCCAACCTGCCGCGCAAGTTCAAGACCGCGATCAGCGGATTGCAGGACGTCGTGCACGAGATCAACGATGTGTCCTTCGTCGGGGTGAACCACCCCGAGTACGGCCCGGGTCTGGATCTGTGGGTGGGCGGCGGTTTGTCCACCAACCCGATGCTTGCCCAGCGGCTCGGGGCCTGGGTGCCCCTCGATGAGGTACCGGATGTCTGGGAGGCTGTGGTCAGCCTGTTCCGCGACTATGGCTACCGCCGACTGCGGGCCAAGGCCCGGCTGAAATTCCTGGTCAAGGACTGGGGTGTCGAGAGGTTCCGCCAGGTCCTGGAAACGGAGTACCTCAAGCGACCACTGGTCGACGGTCCCGCGCCCGAACCGGTGGTCCACCCGATCGACCACGTCGGCGTGCAACGGCTTCGCAACGGCCTCAACGCAGTAGGCGTCGCGCCGATCGCCGGACGGGTATCGGGAACGATCCTCACCGCGGTCGCCGACCTGGCCGAGAGGGTCGGATCTGACCGCATCCGGTTCACCCCGTATCAGAAGCTGATCGTGCTCGACGTTCCCGATGACCGGGTTGATGAACTGGTCGCCGGTCTGAACGCTCTGGGTCTGCCCTCAACGCCATCGCGCTGGAGGCGAAACCTGATGGCGTGCACTGGGATCGAGTATTGCAAGCTGTCCTTTGCCGAGACCCGGGTGCGCGCCCAGTCGCTGGTTCCCGATCTGGAGAAGCGACTGGCCGACCTCAACGCCCAACTCGACGTACCGGTAACCGTCAACCTCAACGGCTGCCCCAACTCGTGTGCCCGCATCCAGGTTGCCGATATCGGCTTCAAGGGACAGATGGTCGATGACGGCAACGACGGGGCGGGCCCGGTCGAGGGCTTCCAGGTCCACCTGGGCGGGAGCCTCGGACTCGACAGCGGCTTCGGGCGCAAGTTGCGCCAGCACAAGGTCACCAGCACCGAATTGGGCGACTACATCGAGCGCGTGGTGCGCAACTTCATTGCCCAGCGCAGTACGGGCGAGCGATTCGCCGAGTGGGCGGTACGGGCAGACGAGGAGTTCCTGCGATGAGCGTTCGGGCCAGCATCGGGGAAGCACCGTGGTCCGAGCCCGAACTTCGCGACCTGGCGTCCCGCGGTGCCGCTGAACTCGAGGGCGCAACAGCGGCGGAACTCCTGGCGTGGACCGACCAGCAATTCGGCGACCATTACGTGGTCGCCTCCAACATGCAGGACGCCGTACTGGTGGACCTCGCCGCGCAGGTCCGGCGAGGGGTGCCAGTGCTATTCCTGGACACCGGCTACCACTTCGCCGAGACGATAGGCACCCGCGATGCGGTGTCGGCGGTCTATGACGTGACCGTTGTCAATGTGACTCCGGAACACAGCGTGGCCGAACAGGACCGACTGCTGGGCCATGATCTCTTCGCCCGCGACCCAGGGGAATGCTGCCGGTTGCGCAAGGTCGTGCCACTACGCGCGGCCCTAAAGCCGTACGCGGCCTGGGTCACCGGGATCCGTCGTGTCGAAGCTCCCACTCGGGCCAACGCCGGGTTGATTGAGTACGACGAGGCCTTCGGGCTGGTGAAGATCAACCCGCTGGCTGCCTGGACCGACGAGGACATGCAGGCCTACATCACCGACCACGGCATCCTGGTGAATCCCCTCGTCGAGGAAGGGTATCCGTCCATCGGCTGTGCGCCGTGCACCAGCAAGCCCGCCCAGGGCGACGACCCGCGCAGTGGCCGCTGGCAGGGCCTGAACAAGACCGAATGCGGGTTGCACGCATCATGAGTGGATTCCGCCCGCCGGGTCAGATCCCCGAGTCGCTTCGCTCC
>JAGQTS010000028.1 GCA_020438895.1 Mycobacterium sp. | reverse complement strand
AACGCCATGACCCGCTTCGTCACCGCATACGAGGCGGCCTGCCCGGGCTACACCCTGAACTACACCTCCAGCGGATCCGGTGCCGGCGTGTCGGAGTTCGTCGGCGGCCAGACCGATATGGGCGGGTCCGACTCGCCGCTCAGCGCCGACAAGGGCGAGGTCGAGAAGGCCCGGGCGCGTTGCGATGGCCACGAGGCCTGGAACCTACCGATGGTTTTTGGCCCGATCGCGATCACCTACAACGCCCCCGGGGTCGATGGACTGATTCTCGACGGCCCGACCGCGAGCAAGATCTTCAACGGCACCGTGACGCGTTGGGACGCGCCGGAGATCGCCGCGGTGAACCCCGGCAAGACCCTGCCGGCCCAGCCGATCGTGGTGATCTTCCGCAGTGACGAGTCCGGTACGACCGACAATTTCCAGCGCTATCTCGACGCGGCGTCCGACGGCGCCTGGGGAAAGGGCGCCGGCAAGACCTTCAACGGCGGCGTCGGCGAAGGCGCCAAAGGCAATGAGGGAACCTCCGCGGCGATCAAATCGACCCCGGGCTCGATCACCTACAACGAATGGTCCTTCGCCAAGAGCCAGGGTTTGGCTGTTGCTGAGATCATCACCTCCGCGGGGCCCGAGCCGGTGAAACTGTCGGTGGAATCGGCTGCCAAGTCGATCGACGATGTCAAGGTCAGCGGCCAGGCCAACGATCTGGTGCTCGACACCTCGTCGTTCTACAAGCCGACCGAGGCCGGGACCTACCCGATCATGCTCGCGACGTACTCACTGGTGTGCTCGAAGTACCCGGACAGCGAGGTCGCCAAGGCGGTGAAGGCGTTCCTGACGGTGGCAGTCGGCAGGGGCCAGGAGGGGTTGACCGACAACGGCTACATCCCGGTGCCGGAAGCTTTCCGGGGCAAGTTGATCACCGCTATCGATGCCATATCGTGAGCCTTCGACCCAATCCATGACTATCAAGCCGGAGCCGACTGCCGATATGCGCCCAGGCTCGGGGCGGGCAAAGGACAACCTCACGGTGGCAGTGAAATCAGCGCCGAAATCCGTTCTGCGGCATGCCGACAGCCGTCGAGGCGACCGGATATTCGGCATGCTCGCACTCGCCGCCGGTGCGACCATCCTCGCGGTGATCGCGTTGATGGCACTTTTTCTGATCATCCGGGCGGTGCCGTCGCTGCAGGCCAACAAAGCCAACTTCATCACCAGCTCGGAATTCTCCACCACCGACGAAAGCAATTTGCGCTTCGGCATCGCCGAACTGTTCCAGGTCACCATCCTCAGTTCGGCATTCGCGCTGGTGATCGCCGTGCCGATCGCCATTGGCATCGCTGCCTACCTGACCAACTATGCCCCGGGCGGACTAGCCAAGCCGTTCGCCGTCCTCGTTGACCTGCTTGCCGCCGTGCCGTCGATCGTCTTCGGCCTCTGGGGGATCTTCGTGCTCGCGCCCTGGCTGGAACCGGTTGCCCGGTTCCTCAACGCACACCTCGGTTGGCTTTTCGTCTTTTCCGACGGCAATGTGTCGCTGGCGGGTGGCGGCACGATCTTCACCGCGGGTGTCGTGCTGGCGGTGATGATCCTGCCGATCATCACCTCCGTCACCAGGGAGGTATTCGCGCTCACCCCGCGCGGCCAGGTCGAGGCGGCGCAAGCTCTAGGTGCCACCAAGTGGGAAGTCGTCCGGATGACGGTGTTTCCCTACGGTCGTAGCGGAATGATCGCCGGAGCGATGCTCGGACTTGGTCGGGCGCTGGGGGAGACAGTCGCCGTTCTGATCATCCTGCGCGCATCCGCCCGTGCCGGAAACTGGTCACTGTTCGACGGCGGTTACACCTTCGCCTCGAAGATCGCCTCCGCCGCAGCGGAATTCAGTTCGAAGCTGCCCACCGGCGCCTACATCGCCGCCGGGTTCGTCCTCTTCGTTCTGACGTTCATCGTCAACGCGCTGGCCCGTGCAGCGGCCGGAGGAAGGGTCAGCGGAGGATGACGCCAACCACCCTGGACGCCCCCATCAAAGAACCGACGTTCCATCCGATCAGCGTCAGCCGCAGGGTCAAGAACAAACTCGCCGCAATCTTGTTCACAACCTCGTTCCTGATCGCCACGATTCCGCTTGCGTGGGTGCTTTACACCGTTGTGGAGCGCGGATTCAAGGCAGTCGTCAGTCTGAACTGGTGGAATCGGTCACTGGCGGGCGTGCTGCCGGATCAGTTCGCCGGCGGCGTCTACCACGCGATCTACGGCACGATCGTCCAGGCGGCCATCGCCGCGGCGATTTCGGTGCCACTGGGCGTGATGGCTGCCATCTACCTGGTGGAGTACGGCACCGGGAGGTTCTCCAAGGTCGTCACCTTCATGGTGGACATCCTGGCCGGTGTGCCGTCCATCGTTGCCGCGCTGTTTGTCTTCGCCCTGTGGATCGCAACCCTGGGATTCCCGCAGAGCGCCTTCGCCGTGGCGCTGGCTCTTGTCCTGCTGATGCTTCCGGTCGTGGTCCGCAATACCGAGGAGATGCTCAAACTGGTCCCCGACGAGTTGCGGGAGGCCTCCTACGCGCTCGGCGTGCCCAAGTGGAAGACGATCTTGCGGATCGTTGTCCCGACGGCGCTGCCCGGGATGATCAGCGGAATCCTGCTTGCGCTGGCCCGGGTGATGGGCGAGACGGCGCCCGTGCTGATCCTGGTCGGCTACGCGCGATCGATCAACTACGACGCGTTCAACGGCAACATGGCATCGCTGCCGTTGCTGATCTACACCGAACTGATCAACCCCGAGGCGGCGGGACGGCAACGCGTATGGGGCGCCGCACTCACGCTGATCCTGCTCGTCGCACTGCTCTACGTCGCGGCGGCCTTCGTCAACCGGTATTTGACCCGCAACCGGGTCTAAGACAACCTGCCAGGAGCGCACCATGGCCAAGCGGCTCGATCTCAAAGACGTCAACATCTACTACGGGTCATTCCACGCGGTCGCCGATGTGACGCTGGGTATTCCGCCGCGCAGCGTGACCGCCTTCATCGGTCCCTCCGGGTGCGGTAAATCGACGGTGCTGCGGACGCTGAACCGTATGCACGAGGTGATTCCGGGCGGCCGGGTGGAGGGTTCGGTGCTCCTGGACGCCGAGGACATTTACGGTGCTGGTGTCGATCCGGTGAGCGTGCGAAAGACGATCGGCATGGTCTTCCAGCGGCCGAACCCGTTTCCGACGATGTCGATCAAGGACAATGTGGTCGCCGGGCTCCGATTGCAGGGTGTGCGTAACCGTAAGTTGCTCGACGAGACCGCGGAGCGATCGCTGCGCGGGGCCAACCTGTGGAACGAGGTCAAGGACCGACTCGACAGCCCGGGGGGCGGGCTGTCCGGCGGGCAGCAGCAGCGGCTGTGCATCGC
>JAGQTS010000352.1 GCA_020438895.1 Mycobacterium sp. | reverse complement strand
GCCGTCGGCGGCGACAGCGCCGGCGGTTGCCTGGCCGCGGTCGTCACGGTGCTGGCCCGTGACGCCGGCGATCCGATTCCCGCGCTGCAATGGCTGGTCTACCCGGTCACGGACATGCGCGGCGGTTCCCGGTCACGCAGTCTCTTCGGCGACGGTTTCTTGCTGACCAAGCACGACATGGATTGGTTTCAAGACACCTACCTGCACAATTCGGATCTCGACGTGACCGATCCGCGGGTGTCGCCGGTGATGACCCCCGACCTGACCGGAGTTTCTCCCGCTCTCGTGGTCACCGCCGGGTTCGACCCGCTCCGGGACGAGGGCGACCAGTACGCCGACCGGCTGCGGGCGGCCGGGGTCGCCGTCGACCACCGCCAGATGGGTTCGATGGTGCACGCATTCCTCAACCTCAATGCGCTGGGTGGCGGCGTGGCCGCCGCGAATGCCGAGATGATCTCGGCGCTGCGGGCTCACCTCACGCACGGCTGAGACCGCGACCGCTTCGGCGGGATACCGGCCGCCGGTACTCTAGAGGCGCACATCGGTCTGGACAGACCAGTCCGTGGCACACCGAACCAAGACAGCAAGGACCCTACCGCCCGTGGCCAGCAACAAGAAGAGCTCACCCCGTTACGACCTCAAAGCGCAGGACCGCAAGCGCGACCTCTTCATCCGGCTGGGGTTGACTGCGGTCGTCGTGCTGTTCGCCGTAGGCCTGGTGCTCTACATCGTGATGGGCAACAAGAGCAGCAGTGTCGGAGACATCCAGGCGGTCCGGATCTCCTCGGATTCGCTGATCAAGAAGGACGGCACCGACGAGCCCAAGGCTGTGCTGTCCATCTACGAGGATTTCCAGTGCCCGCACTGCAGGGACTTCGCGAAGACTTTCGGCCCGACGCTGAACAAGATCGCCGACAGCGGGGCCGCAGCGGTCGACTATTACATGGTCTCCATCCTGAACAAGGGGAACGGCGGCTACTCGGCCCGCGCCGCCAACGCCGCCTACTGCGTCGCCGACGAGAACAAGGAGGCGTTCCTCCGGTTCCACTCCGCGTTGTTCGCCCAGCAGCCCATGGAGGGCTCAGGTACCGGACCCGACAACGCGTCGCTGACCGAGACCGCTCGTCAGGCCGGTGTCGTGGGCGGAGTTCCGGACTGCATCAACAAGGGCCGCTACGACAAGATGACCAAGGGCCTGGCGGCCGCCTCCAAGATCACCGCAACTCCGACCATTCGGCTCAACGGGCAGGACATCAGTCCGGCCACACCCGACGAGTTGCTCGCCAAAGTCCGGGCGATCGTCGGTCCGATACCCGCGCTGGCTCCCACCCCTTCGCCTTCCCCCGAGCCGTCTCCTGAGCCTTCCGAGGCGGGGGCGCCCGCCCCGGTGAATCCATGAGCCTGACGGCGCCCGCTCCGGTTCAGGCCGATCCGTCTCCCGCCGCCGCGGGCGTACCGGTGTCGCGAGCCAGCTCATGGTGGGTTCTGATTGCGGGCATCATCGGCTTGCTCTCCTCGGCCACGCTGCTGGTCGAGAAAGTCGAGATGCTCAAGAGTCCGGCCTACGTACCGACATGCAGCATTAATCCGGTTCTTTCCTGCGGATCGGTGATGGTGACCCCGCAGGCATCGGTGTTCGGTCCACCCAACCCGTTGTTCGGGGTGGTGTCCTTCACCGTGGTGCTGGTGACCGGTGTGCTTGCGGTCTCACGGGTGAGGTTGCCCCGGTGGTATTGGACCGGTCTCATGGCGGGCACCGCGGTGGGTGCAGTGTTCGTCCACTGGCTGGTCTTCGAGACGCTCTATCGCATCGGTGCGTTGTGCCCATATTGCATGGTCGTGTGGTCAGTGACGATTCCGCTGTTGGTGGTGGTGTCCTCGATCGCACTTCGACCATTGGCGGACAACCCGTTCGCACGGTTCGTCTACCACTGGCGCTGGCCGATCACCACGTTGTGGTTCACCGCCGTCGTGTTGGCGATCCTGGTCCGATTCTGGGACTACTGGTCGACGCTGATTTAGCACTGCAAGCTGTGACGGTTTAGCGTGACCCGGATCGTTGCCGGCGTGGCTGGTGGGCGGCGCCTCATCGTGCCGCCGCGCGGCACCCGCCCGACCACCGACCGGGTCCGCGAGGCGCTGTTCAACGTGCTGGCGGCGCGGCTCGACTTCAATGGCGTGCAGGTGCTGGATCTCTATGCAGGCTCGGGTGCGCTTGGTTTGGAGGCCTTGTCCCGCGGCGCGGCGGCGGTGACCTTCGTCGAGAACGACCGGCGTGCCGCCGAGGTGCTCAACCGCAACATCGCCGCAATCGGGTTGTCCGGGGCCACCCTGCGTCGCGGTTCGGTGGCCACTGTTCTGACCGCGGTCCAGGCCGCGCCGATGGACCTGGTGCTGGCCGACCCGCCCTACGAGACCTCCGGCGCGGACATCGCGATCGTGCTGGACGCCCTCGACCGTCATGGCTGGGTGCGGTCGGCAGCCATTGTCGTGGTCGAGCGTCCGACCTCGGCCCCGGAGTTGGCGTGGCCCGCGGGCTGGAGTCCATGGTCGCCGCGACGCTACGGCGACACCAGGATCGAGATGGCGGCCTGCTAGCGTCAGCGAATATGGGGTCTCAGCGAAAAGCCGGAGGCGGATCGCGCATGGG
>JAGQTS010000351.1 GCA_020438895.1 Mycobacterium sp. | reverse complement strand
GACACCGGCACGAACATGCTGTTCACCATGCGTGCGGCACTGGCCGAGGTCACCCCTGGGCAGTGTCTGGCCCAAACAGCCGCTGCGCTCGCAGGTGGAGCCGCACGCGGTGCGAGGGGTAACTCCGGTGTCGTCCTCGCCGAGATTCTGCAGGCACTTGCTGATGTGACAGCCGAGGTCACCGCCGACGGTGACCTCACCCATGTCAGTACGGCGGTCCTCGCAGCGGTGCTGCGCCACGCGCTGGCCAGGGTGGTCACGGCGATGGGCGGGGAGTTCGTCGCGGGTACCGTCGTGTCGGTCCTGCAGGCCGCTGCGGACGCCATGGAACGCGCAGAAACCGATGGTGACGGTCTGGACCAGGCACTCGTCGCGGCCGGTGCCGCTGCGGCCGAAGCGCTGGATTGCACCACCGAACAACTCGGAGCGCTCACCGAGGCCGGCGTTGTCGATGCCGGAGGTCGCGGACTTCTGGTGCTTCTGGACAGCCTCACCGTCACCGTTACCGGGCACCGTCCGGTCCGTCGCCACTACCCGCCGGCGGTCCTGCCTGCAGCCCCGGTCGGCGCCCCCGTCGCACCCCCGGAATTCGAAGTGATGTACCTCCTCGATGGGCGGGACGGAGCCGCGGTCGACGGACTGCGATCCCGACTCGAAGTGCTCGGGGACTCGGTGGCGGTCTCGGCCGCTGCCGCCGGACGGCATTCGGTTCACGTCCACACCGATGATGCCGGTGCGGCCATCGAGGCCGGACTGGCCGCGGGTGCGGTCAGCCGTATCCGGATAGCCGGGTTGACGAGCGGTCGGGTCGCCCCGGGCGGGTGGAGCCGCGAACGTGCCGTGCTCGCCGTCGTCGACGGAGACGGAGCCGCGGCACTGTTCGGCTCGGAGGGGGCTTGTGTCCTGCGACCCGACGCCGAACTCGTCGACCCGGCCAACGGGGTCAGCGCCGCGGAGTTGCTGCGCGCCCTCGTCGATACCGGTGCCGCTCAGGTGATGGTCCTGCCCAACGGTTACGTCGCGGCCGAGGATCTGGTTGCCGGCTGTGCCGCCGGTATCGGCTGGGGCATTGACGTGGTGCCCCTACCCGCAGGTTCGATGGTGCAAGGACTGGCCGCATTGGCCGTTCACGACCCGTCCCGGGCCGCTGTCGACGATGGTTACGCGATGGCGCGTGCCGCCGCCGGCGCCAGGCACGGCGCGGTACGTGGGGCCGTGGAAACTGCCCTGACCTGGGCCGGCACCTGTCGTCCGGGCGACGGTCTGGGCTTGGTCGGAGAGGAGGTGCTGGTGGTCGCCGAGGATATCCCCGCCGCCGCGGCCGGACTGGTCGACTTGTTGTTGGGCGCCGGCGGCGAACTCGTCACCGTCCTGCTGTCCTCCGGGATCGAACCGTCGATCGCCGAGGAACTAGCTGAGCACGTGCACCGTCACCATCCCGGCGTTGACATCGTCAGCTATCGCACGGGCCATCGTGGCGATGCGCTGCTGATCGGCGTGGAGTAGTCGTGGCGGTTCTCACCGATCGACTTGACGGGCTGCTGGGCGCGAAAGCGGCTCGTGCGCTCGAGGAGGTATTCGGCATCCAGACCGTCGATGACCTCCTGCGTCACTATCCACGAAAGTACAGCCATCCGATGACGGTCCGTGGCGACCAGGACGACCCGCCCGAGGAAGGCGAGCACATCACCCTCGTCGGGCAGGTCGACAATGCGGTGGTGCGCTGGACCAACCGCACACCGCGCCGGGAGTACCTGGTCGTGACGCTGAGGAATCGCCGGCCGACGGTCACCGCGACGTTCTTCAACGCCAAGTTCCTCAAGCACCAACTTGTCAAGGACACCACCCTGATGTTGTCCGGGGAGGTGGGGTACTTCCGCGGCACGATGCAGTTGACCCACCCCGCGTTTCTGGTGTTGCGATCACCGACGGGCGCCAGGGGCGGAACCAAGTCACTTCGTACCATCGCCGAGGCCAATCGAGACGGTTCTGGAGATGTCGATCTGTCGGCATTCGAGCGGGATTTCTTCCCGATCTACCCGGCTAGCGCAAAACTGCAGAGCTGGGATATCTATGCGTGCGTGCGTCAAGTCCTCGACGTCCTCGACCCGATTCCCGAACCCCTGCCGGACTCCTTTCTGGCAGAGCATGATCTGGTCGCGGAGGACACCGCCATACGCGCTATTCATCTCGCAGAGAAGGATTCCGAGCGCGAGCGTGCCCGCAAGCGGTTGACCTTCGATGAGGCGATCGGCCTGCAGTGGGCGCTGGCGCAGCGCCGACACGGTGACCTCGCTCGCTCCGGCCCGCCCGCACCGCATCGCTCCGGCGGGCTGACGGACGCACTCATGGGTCGGCTGCCGTTCGACTTGACCAAGGACCAGCGCACAGTCCTCGGCGAGATTGCGGGGGAACTGTCCCAACCCAAACCCATGAACCGCTTGCTCCAGGGCGAGGTCGGCTCCGGGAAGACCATCGTGTCGGTGCTGGCCATGTTGCAGATGATCGACGCCGGATACCAGTGCGCCCTGCTGGCCCCCACCGAAGTCCTTGCCGGTCAACATGCCCGCTCGATTCGCGACACACTCGGGCCGCTGGCGATGGCTGGCCAACTCGGCGGTGCGGCCACCGCGACCAGGGTGGCCCTGCTGACCGGATCGATGTCGGCCGCGCAGAAGAAGCTGGCTCGCGACGACGCGATATCCGGTGAGGCCGGGATCGTTATCGGTACCCACGCACTGCTGCACGACGCCGTCGAGTTCAAGAACCTGGGCCTGGTCGTCATCGACGAACAACACCGCTTCGGGGTTGAGCAGCGGGACCAGTTGCGCTCCAAGGCAATTCCCGGTCTGACACCGCATCTTCTGGTGATGACGGCGACGCCGATTCCACGGACGGTGGCGCTGACCGTATTCGGCGACCTGGAGACTTCGACGGTGCGCGACCTGCCGCACGGCCGACAACCGATCGACACAAAGACTGTCTTCTTCAGCGAGAAGCCGCAGTGGCTGAACCGAGCGTGGGCCCGTATCGCGGAGGAAGTGGCGCAGGGCCGGCAGGCCTACGTGGTGGCCTCCCGCATCGATGACACCGACAAGCCCGACGGCACGCATCAGGGTCCTGCCCCGATCACGGTGCTCAACCTCTATGACCATCTGCGCCATGGTCCGCTGTCGGGTCTTCGAGTGGGACTGATGCACGGCCGGCTACCCGCCGACGAGAAGGACGCGGTGATGACGGCATTCCGTTCCGGAGAGATCGACGTGTTGGTGTGCACGACGGTGATCGAAGTCGGTGTGGACGTACCCAATGCCACCCTGATGGTGGTGATGGACGCCGATCGGTTCGGTATCAGCCAGCTCCATCAGCTGCGCGGCCGAATCGGTCGTGGGAAGCACCGGAGTCTGTGCCTGTTGGCCACAGCCCTTCCGGAGAACTCGAAGGCCGGCACGCGGCTCAAGGCCGTGGCTGCAACGCGGGACGGCTTCGCGCTTGCGGACCTTGACCTGCAGGAGCGCCGCGAGGGAGATGTGCTGGGGCGCAGCCAGTCCGGCCGGCCGGGAACACTTCGGTTCCTGTCGCTCGCGGCGCATCTCGACGTCATCGTCGCTGCGCGAGAGCTGTGCGATTCCCGTTATTCCGCAGATAGCCGCGACCCCGGGATGGCAACCTTGGCCGCTCAGTTCACCGACGCCGACCGAATCGACTACCTGGACAAGTCATGACCCGCCGCACTCTGCTGTGGTTGGCGCTGACAGCGGTGCTTTCAGTGGTCGTCGCCGCTCAGGTGATCGCCCAGCAGACTCGATTCGGGGGAGAGCACGGCGGTGCTGCCGGCATCCCGACGGTCGCGCCTGGGACAGATGTGTTGGCCGGAGTCAGATTGGTGCCTTCGCGGATCCGCGGCCACGACTACCGGCGAACGTCATTCGGGGCTGCGTGGGACGACGACAACAGTGCGCCGGGCGGGCGAAACGGGTGCGACACCCGCAATGAGATTCTTGACCGGGATCTGACTGACAAGACCTACGTCACCACGAAGCGCTGCGTGAACGCCATCGCAACCGGAACCCTGCGGGACCCGTACACCAACGCCTTCATCGCGTTTCAGCGCGGCAACCAAACGGGGGCCGCAGTGCAGATCGACCACATCGTGCCATTGGCCTTCGCCTGGGACATGGGTGCCCGGGATTGGGACGCCGATAAGCGCAAACGGTTCGCCAACGACCCGGCCAATCTATTGGCTGTGGCCGGAAAAGCCAACCAAGACAAAGGTGATCTACCTCCCGGGGAGTGGATGCCGCCCAATTCCGCGTTTCGGTGTGCATACGCCGTTCAGTTCATCGAAGTGCTGCGGGGTTACCAGTTGCCGGTTGACGCGGCATCGGCCCGGGAATTGCGACGCGCTGCGGCCAACTGTCCAGACAGCTGACCTTCGCACGGATCGGCAACCCCTGGGATCAGTGGCCACGGCTGGGCGCGGCAAACGCCGGTGCTTCTGGCGGCGATACCGGCAAAGCCCCGGGTAGAAATCTTCACCCGCGGGAGGTCTTCGTCAGCTTGCGGCCGTCGGGTCAGGCCGGAACCGGGTGCCGTCATGAAGGCCGTTCAGTGAATCGACCTCGTCAGCAGTGAGCTCGAATCCGAACACGTCGAGATTCTCGGCGAGGTGCTCGGGGGCCGAGGCGCGAGTGATCACGACGTTGCCCAGTTCGATGCTCCACCGGATGAGAGCCTGGGCGGGGGAGCGATCGTGCGCGGTGGCTACTGCCGCTACTGCGGGATGGTCCAGGAGCTTTCCGGTCGCCATGGGGCTGTAGGCCGCCGTGGTGATCCCGTACTGCGCGTTGACTGCGCGCAAATCGGACTGGTTCAGAAGCGGATGGAGTTCGATCAAGTTGACAGCCGGGGTGTAGAAGGTCAGATCGACGATGTCCGAAAGATTCTCGGCAGAGAAGTTGCTGACACCGATGGACCGGGTGTCACCGATCTCCTTGGACTTCATGATTCCGCCCCAGGCGTCGATGTACTTGCCGTTTTCCTCTGCAGGCCAGTCGACCAGGTAAAGGTCGACGTAGTCGAGGCCCAGGCGGGCCAAACTGGCCTTGCATGCGTCCTGCGAAGACTGGAAGCCCTGGTCCGCGGTGGCCAGGGTGGCGGCGACATAGATCTCGTCGCGGGGGATCCCGGAGGCGGTGAGTGCCCGGCCGACCGCTTCCTCGTCGCCCTCGCCGGGGACGGTGTGTATCAAGCGGTACCCCAAGGCGAGGGCGGCGGCTACCGCTGACTCCGCCGCGGCCGCGGGCATGCCGGCGACGCTGATACCCAGGACCGGGATGGTGTGATCGTCATTGAGAGTGACGGTGGGCGTCGCCGTCGGCGTCATGTCACCTGCCTGTGAATTCGTGTCTTTGGTGGAGTCGCACCGAACCCGCGTCACGATATACCCACGCTGAATCGGCCGTCATCAGGGCTGGCGTAAGGTGGTCGTGCGTCGGAGAGGAGCACACGTGACCGTCAGTCGGGTGGGTGACCCACCCACGTCCAGCCCTTTCAGGAACCGGCTTCTTGCCATCGCAAATCGTTTTGGGATCAAGCTGATTCCGCTGTTGCCGACGCAGTTCAAGCGTGTGTTGTCCGGTGGCCGGGCGATCACCATCGACGGCAATATCCTCGACGCCTCCCTTCAGGTCATGCTCGCCAGTCAACGGTCGATGGGAATCGGGGGACTCGTGGTCAACGACGACCCGATTGCCACCAGGGCCGTGAACGGAGCGATGACCCGCACCCTCGATCAGCCCGAAGTCCGGGTCGGCGAGACGCGGTCGGTGTCCATCCCGGGCCCCGCGGGCACCATCGGTGCACGGCACTATCGCCCGCTGGGAGCCAGCGGATCTGCTCCGCTGCTGGTCTTCTTCCACGGCGGAGGATTCGTGAT
>JAGQTS010000350.1 GCA_020438895.1 Mycobacterium sp. | reverse complement strand
AGGACACCGTGGAGATCGGCACACCTTGGTCCTTGGCCGTTCGCGCAGCGGTGTACGCGCCCTTGGGGTTGTCGGGGTTGGACGGGACCGTTTCCTTACCGTCCGACATCAGGACGATCCGCGCAGGCGGTGGTCCGTCGCCGCCCCCGATGACCGCGCCCACCGTTGCGATCGCCTGCAGCGCAGTGAAGATCGCTTCGCCGGTTGCGGTGCGGTCCGCGAGTTGCAGCTTGTCGATGGCCAGCTTCGTCGGCTCCCGGTTGACCGTCGGAGATACCAGGACGGTCGCGGTGCCCGCATAGGCGATCAGGCCCAGGTTGATCCCCGGGGTCAGCTGGTCGGCAAACTGCTTGGCCGCCTCCTGCGCGGCCGCCAACCGGCTGGGTTCGACGTCGGTCGCCCGCATGGACTGCGAGACGTCGATGACCAGCATCACCACCGCACGGTTGCGGGGTGTGCGCACGTCGTTCTGCGGGCCGGCCATGGCGATGGTCAGCAACACCAGCGAAGCCACCAGCAGAATTGCCGGAAGATGGCGCCAACGGCTCGGACGTTTCGGGGCGACACTCTCCAGCAGTTCCATGTTGGCAAAGCGCAGGATGCGCTTCTGCCGGGCAACCTGCACCACCACATAGAGTCCGACCAGACCGGCCACCACCAGCAGGAACAGGAAGAACCACGGGTGGGCGAAATCACCCAGCGAAATCGGTCCGATCAGCGGCAATGTCATCGATCGTCCTTGTTCTTGGCCACCGGCCCCGGCCCTACTGACTGCCTGCGTACGCGCCGCGGCGTCGCGATGCCACGAAACGGACGATGTCGGAAATCCAGTCCCGGTCGGTGCGCAGCGTCATCAGCGGTGCTCCGCACCTGCGTAGTGTGCGGGCCACTTCCGCCCGGTGCGCGGCTGCCGCGCGGGCGAAGTCGTCCCGCAACTGGGCGTCGATGGTGAACTCGCGGGTCACGCCGGACTCGGTGTCCTGGAGGATGACGTCGCCGACGTCAGGCAACTCCACGTCGCGCGGATCGAGCACCTCGATGCCCAGTACCTCATGCCGGGCGGCGATGGCTCGCAGTGGGCGCATCCAATTGATCGGGCCGAGGAAATCGCTGATGACGACGGCCATCCCGCGCCGACGTTCCGGGCGGCGCAGCGCATCGATGGCGGCGGCCAGGTCGCCGCGCACCCCCAGCGGCGCCCGCGGGCAGGTGGCGATGGCCCGGAGCAGGCTCTGCTCGTGCTGTCGACCGGACCGGGCGGGAACGCGGATGACGTCCCGGCCGTTGGTGACCAGCGCACCGAGCCGGTTGCCGCCACCGCTGTTCAGATAGGTGATCGCCGCGGCGGCGGCCACCGCGAGGTCGCGCTTCTCGCACCCGACGGTGCCGAAGTCCAGGCTGGCCGACATGTCGACCACCATCCAGGTTTCCAACTCGCGGTCGGCGATCATCTGCCGAACGTGCGGATGGGTGGTGCGGGCGGTGACCGACCAGTCCATGCGGCGGACGTCGTCGCCGGGTTGATACATCCGCGAATCGCCCGGCTCGGAGCCGGGACCGGGGATCAGCCCGAGGTGGTTGCCCTGCAACACACCATCGAGGCGACGCTTGACGGTGAGCTCCAGAGTGCGAAGCGCCGCCGAGAGCTTGGCATCACCGATCTCACCGCGCTCGAAGGAAGGCGGGTGGACTGCCTGCGGCGGACCGGCCGCCTCGAAGGCGGAAGCGGAGTCGCTCACCGACCGTTAGCGCCCGCCGGCGGCATGCCCGGCGCCGGGGCGCCGATGGGGGGCACCGAATGACCTTGCTGCGGAACGGCATTCACCTGTGGAAGCCCGACGGTCTGCAGGATTCGGGCGATCACCGTCTCGGCCTTGACATCGTCGGCCAACGCGTCATAGGTCAACACCAACCGGTGGCGCAGCACGTCGGGAATCACGTCGATGACGTCCTGCGGCACCACGTAGTCACGGCCGCGCACCAGGGCCAATGCCCGCGAGGCGGCGATGATGCCCAGCGAGGCGCGCGGCGAGGCACCGAACGCCACCCACGCTTTGACGTCGGGCATACCGAACTGCTCCGGGCGCCGGGTAGCGGTCACCACACGCACCACGTAGTCGACCAGTGCGTGGTGGACGAAGTTGTTGGCGGCCACATCCTGCAGTCGCAGCAGGTCGCCGGTGTCGAGCACCTGCTTGGGTTCGGGCGGGGTGACGCCCATCCGGTAAATGATCTCGCGCTCCTCCTCCGGAGAGGGGTACTCGACGTTGATCTTGAACAGGAAGCGGTCGCGCTGCGCCTCGGGCAGCG
>JAGQTS010000349.1:4384-4566 GCA_020438895.1 Mycobacterium sp. | reverse complement strand
GGCGGTGATCGTCGCCGGGAACCTGGTCGGCGCCCGCTACGTGCAACTGACCCCGGCCTACGGGGCTGACGGCCGCACCGACGCCCCGCGGATGCGCGACGGCACCCTCATCGGCACCGACCGCACGGCGATCCCCGTGGAATGGGACGAGATCAAGACCCAACTCGACCGGCTTGCCACCG
>JAGQTS010000349.1:0-4334 GCA_020438895.1 Mycobacterium sp. | reverse complement strand
GGCAACGGACCCAAGCTACGGGAAACGATCAGGCAACTGGCCGGGCTGAGCCGCATCCTCGCCGACGGCAGCGGAAACATCGTCGACGTCATCAAGAACCTGCAGACCTTCGTGACCGTGCTGCGCGACAGCAACGCCCAGATCGTGCAGTTCCAGGACCGACTGGCCAGCCTCTCCAGCGTGCTCGACGGCAGCCGGTCGGATCTCGACGCCGCGCTGACCAACCTGTCCAGCGCGGTGGTCGAGGTCAAGCGGTTCGTCGCCGGCAGTCGCAGACAGACCGCCGAACAGGTCGAGCGCCTCGGTGACGTGGTGCGCAATCTCGCCGATAACCAGATGATCCTGAAGAACCTGCTGCACGTGGCCCCCAATGCCATCGGCAACGCGTACAACATCTACAACCCCGACATTCAAAGCGCCCTGGGTGGTTTCGCGTTGGCCAATTTTTCCAACCCGCTGCAGGTGGTGTGTGCGGCGATCGGGGCGATCGAGAACGCCACATCCTCGGAAACCAGCAAGCTGTGCTCTCAATACCTCGGCCCGGCGCTGCGATTGCTCAACTTCAACTACCTGCCCTTCCCGTTCAATGCCTACCTGGGCAAGTCTCCTAGCCCCTGGAACCTGATCTACTCCGAGCCCAACCTCGCGCCGGGCGGGGTCGGCAGCCCGGTGGAACCGGGGATCCCACCGGGCTATTCGGCCTACACCGGACTCAACGGCGACGTACCGCCGCCGCCGGGGTGGGGCGCGCCGCCCAATGAGACCCCGGGCGCTTACGCACCCGATGGGTTGCCCGCCGACCCGCAGCCCGCGCTGTTTCCCGGCGCGCCGGTGCCTGCCGGGGTCACCCACGGCCAGGCCGGTGTGCCGCCGGCGACTCTGGAGGGCGTCCTGATGCCCGCCGAGGCGGCCCCGTCGCCGAGTCAACAGGCTGAGCAGGCGGCCCCGCCGCCGAGTCAACAGGCCGAGCAGGCGGCCCCGCCGCCGGGTCCGCAGGCCGAACAGGGGGGTCCGCCGTGATGGCGCGCCGCACTCTCAGCGCCGCGGTTGCTGCGTGTATCGCGTTGAGCGGCAGCGGTTGTGCCTTCGACGGGCTCAACTCGCTGCCGCTTCCCGGAGCGGTGGGCCGCGGGGCCGACGCGACCAAGTACCACGTCGAGATCGCCAACGTCAGCACCCTGGAATCGAATTCGCCGGTCATGATCGACGACGTCGTCGTCGGAAGCGTCGGCACGATGCGGGTGAGAGACTGGCACGCCGACGTCGAGATCTCGGTCAAACCCGGTGTGGTGGTGCCGGCCAACGCGGTGGCTTCGGTCGGGCAGACCAGCCTGCTCGGCTCGATGCATCTCGCACTCGACCCCCCTCCGGGGGAGGCCCCGCGCGGCCGGCTGGCGCCCGGCGCCACACTGGGACTGAACAAGAGCTCCACCTACCCGTCCACCGAGCAAACGCTGTCGGCGCTGTCGGTGGTCATCAACGGTGGCGGAGTGGGCCAGATCGGGGATATCGTCAGCGAACTCAACAAGGCGCTGGACGGCCGCCAGCCTCAGATCAAAGATCTGCTGACCCAGCTCAATGACTTCGTCGGTGTCCTGGCCACCCAGCGCGACAGCATCAACGCGACGATCACCTCGCTGAACCGCCTGGCGGACACCTTCGCCGGTCAGCGCGAGGTTCTCACCGCGGCGCTCAACCGGATTCCGCCCGCCCTCGAGGTCCTCGTTGCCGAACGTCCCCGGCTGACGATGGCACTGCGCAAGCTCGGGGATTTCAGCACGTTGGCGACCGGGCTGATCAACGACACCCAGGCCGATCTGGTACGCAACCTGCGAAACCTGGAGCCCACGCTGCGGGCCCTCGCCGATGTCGGGCCACAATTGAACAAGGCGATCGCCTACTTCACCGCGCTACCGTACGGACAGGCCACCATTGACCGGGCGATCCGGGGCGATTATCTCAACCAGTACATCATCTTCGACTTCACCGTCCCGCGGCTCAAGAAGACACTCTTCCTGGGCACCCGGTGGGGTCAGGAGGGCGCGAAACTCGTTCCCGCACCAGGTGATCCGTGGTACGCCACCTACACCTACGATCCGCTCAACGCCCCCTTCAGCGCCCCGCCGGCCGATCCCGCCCCGATCCCGGTGGCGGTGGCGGTGGATCCGCAAGTGGCGGGCGTCCCGCAATCCAAGGGGGCAGCGCCGCCACAGCCCGCCCCGGCACCCACACCCTCGCCGGAGTTGATCCTCGCCCCGATGGACGAAGGAGGCAACTGATGCTGACCCGATTCGTCCGCAATCAGCTCATCATTTTCACCATCGCCTCGGTGGTCGGTGTATCTGCGATGGTGCTCGGATACATGCAACTGCCCACCCTCCTCGGGATCGGGCGGATGGAAGTGAAGATGGAGCTGCCGAGAACCGGTGGGCTGTACCGGTTCTCGAATGTCACCTACCGAGGGGTGCAGATCGGCAAGGTGACCAGGGTGCAGGCCAACCGAAGCGGTGTGGAGGCGACGCTGTCGCTGGACACCTCACCGAAGATCCCGGCGGACCTGGTGGCGCGGGTCCTCAGCGTGTCGGCGGTGGGGGAACAGTACGTCGATCTGCAGCCGAGAACCGACTCCGGTCCCTACCTCGGTGACGGGTCGGTGATCGCCGAGAAGGACACCACCGTTCCGCAACAGGTCGGCCCGATGCTCGATCAGGTCAATGCGCTGCTGGACAGCATCCCCAAGGACCGCCTGGCCGAACTGCTCGACGAGATGTTCACCGGACTCAACGGGTCGGCCGACGACCTGTCGGTGTTGGTGGACTCCGCGGCCAAGGTGTCGGCGGATTTCGACGATGTCGCGGACCGGGCTCGCGCGCTGATCGATGACGGCCGCCCGCTGCTGGAGGGTCAGGCGGTCTCCGCCGACGCGCTACGCACCTGGGCGCGCAGCCTCGCCGGGGTGACCGGCCAGCTCAGGTCCAACGACGAGCAACTGCGCGGGGTGCTGCGTAACGGCCCGGGTGCCCTGGAGGAGGTCTCCCGGCTGCTCAACGACGTCAAACCCACACTTCCGGTATTGCTGGCGAATTTGACCACGGTGGGGCAGATCGCGGTCACCTACAACGCCTCGCTGGAACAACTTCTCGTGCTGCTGCCGCCGTACGTGGGCTCCGTGCAGGCCGTCGGGCTGCCGCGCAACAACCCGACCGGGTTCACCCAGGGTGATTTCACCTTGACCCTCAACGATCCGCCGGCCTGCACGGTCGGATTCCTGCCACCCTCGTCGTGGCGATCGCCGTCGGATCTGTCCGATATCGACACCCCGGACGGCCTGTATTGCAAGCTTCCGCAGGACTCACCGATCGCGGTTCGGGGCGCCCGCAACTATCCCTGCATGGGGCAGCCCGGAAAACGTGCGCCCACCGTCGAAATCTGCGAGAGCGACCAGCAATACTCGCCACTGGCGATGCGGCAGCATGCCCTTGGTCCGTATCCGATCGACCCAAGCCTGCTGGCCCAGGGCATCCCGCCGGATGACCGGGTGACCCTCAACGATCACATCTTCGGTCCGCTGGAGGGGACGCCGCCACCACCCGGACCGGAGCCGGCGGGGGCGGCTCCCGCGGCTGATCCGCCTCCGGCCGGAGGCGAGCCACCGGCGGCAGGGGCACCCACGTTCGTCCCCAGCGGATTCGCCAGCCCGGCGGACGGGCCGTCGGTGGCGATCGCCACCTACGACCCCAAGACCGGGCAGTTCGCCACACCCGATGGCGGGGTGTATCGCCAGACCGATCTGGCCGCGCCCGACGGACAGCGTTCGTGGCAGGACCTGATGCCCATGGGCTGACTCTTGGGGCGCGGACGGTCCAGGGGCGTGGGTTTCGTGTCAGCCCACCTTGACCAGCTTGAACGGCATGGCGATGAACAGCGGGAGGCTGCGGCCGCAGGCGCCCCCCGGTCCGGTGGTGGAGTCCTCGCCGACCAAGGTGTTTGAGGTCGGGTCGGTGTTGTCGCCGCCGGGGGTCATCGCCTTGAAACGGAAGACCTGAAACCCGTCAGCGGTCGTCCCGTCCGGGCAGGGGATCCAGTCGGGGACGATGTGTTTGACATACCACTCGCCGCCGGTCTGGTAGATCGGCGCGGTCCAGCCCTGGTCGCTGGTGACGGTCCCGGTGCACTCG
This sequence comes from Mycobacterium sp., assembly GCA_020438895.1. Classification (GTDB taxonomy): domain Bacteria; phylum Actinomycetota; class Actinomycetes; order Mycobacteriales; family Mycobacteriaceae; genus Mycobacterium. The sequence continues at coordinate 156 of JAGQTS010000349.1, read as the reverse complement.
GTGGGATAGCTGCACTGCGATGAGATGGTCCAGATGGCCCGCACGCTGCGTTCGTCGTGGAAAACGTCGTTGGTGCGGGCCCACTCGCCATTGGAGGTGGCGGTGTAGGTGCCGTTCAGCGCCCATGTGTTGGCGGCCCTGGCCGGCGGGGCGGTC
>JAGQTS010000348.1 GCA_020438895.1 Mycobacterium sp. | reverse complement strand
GAGCGCCGGCAGGCGCGACCAACAGGCCCGGTGCCGCCGGGGTGTGACCGGTGGTCAGTGCACGCCGTCCATCCGTGCGGTGATGCGCGGTGCGATCAGCCACACCACCACACCCACCCCGACCGCGGCGACGCCGATGATGCCGAAGTAGGCGACCTCATGCTCGGCCGAGTAGTAGCGCGCCAACACCCCGGACAGCGCCGTGCCCAGACCCACCGAGAAGAAGTACAGCGCCATCATCTGGGCCCGGAAGGCGTTGGGGGCCAATTGCGTTGTCACCGACAGCCCGATCGGGGAAAGCAGTAGTTCGGAAACCGCGAAGACCGCCAGGATCGCCGCGACCGCCAGCACCGGCACCGTTCGTCCCTCCCCGCCGGCCAGTGGCAGGAACAACAGGAAGGCCAACCCCATACCGATCACCCCGTAGGCAAACTTGCGCGGTGTGGTCGGGGCGCGCCGGCCCAGTTTGGTCCACAGCACCGCGAACACCGGGGACAGCAGGATGATCCAGACCGGCTCCATCGAACCGATCCAACTCGACGGTGCGGTCCAACCGAACACGGTCCAATTGATCCGCTCGTCGGAGTACACCGCCAGCACCGTGAAGATCTGCTGGAACAGCGACCAGAACACGGCATTGGCGATGAACAGCGGAATGAACGCCCGCACCCGGGTGCGTTCGCCCTGCGCGACCCGGGGGCTGGTCAGCATGACGGCGAAGTAGCCGACCGAGGCCAGCACGATGATCAGGGTGGTCACCTGGGAGAGGTTGGACAGCGTGACCAGACCGCTGGCGAAGCCGACGACGATCGCCGCGAGTACGGACCCGGCCACCGCCGCGGACCGCCAGACGGCACTGCCGGACAACGGATGCGGAACGACGCGGCCGTGCTCGCCGAGGTTGCGGCGGAACACCACGTATTGAGTCAGACCGAGAGCCATACCGACTGCTGCGGCGCCGAAACCGTAGTGGAAGCCCAGGTCGGTCTGCAGCAAACCGGTGATCAGCGGGCCGGCGAAGGCGCCGAGGTTGATACCGAGGTAGAACAGCGTGAACCCGCCGTCGCGGCGCGGGTCCCCCTGGTCGTAGAGGGTTCCCAGGAGCGAGGAGGCATTGGCCTTCAGGGCCCCGGCGCCGAGCGCGATCAGCACCAGGCCGACGGCCACCCCGGTCAGACCCGGCAGGATGGCCAGCGAGATGTGGCCGCACATCACCACCACGCCGCCGTAGAAGACGGTCCGCTCCATTCCGAGCACGCGGTCGGCCATCCACCCGCCGAGCACCGTCGACAGATAGACCAATCCGCCATAGGCACCGACGATGCCGGTCGCGGTCGCCTTGGGCAGGCCGAGCCCGCCGTCGCCCATCGAGTAGTACAGGTAGTAGCCGAGGATGGTGAGCATCCCGTAGAACGAGAACCGCTCCCACAGTTCGACCCCGAAGAGGTTCACCAGCCCGATCGGATGGCCGAACCGCGTGGCGTGAGCCGGACGCGGCGCGGACGGCGCGAGGTCAGTCACCGACTCACCATGCCACGCCGGCCCCGCGCTCGGACATGATCCGCCGACGGCCGACCGCCAGCGTGCTTGGATTGAGTGCGTGACGACCGCCATTGCAGCGCAGGACGCACCCACACCCGGATACGCCCGGATCGGCACTGCCTATTACCCGGTGCTGGTCGCGGTGTTCACCTCACTGGTCATCATCTCCAATATCGCCGCCACCAAGGGGGTGGAGTTCGGGCCGATCATCACCGATGGCGGGTTCATCGTCTTCCCCCTGACCTACGTCATCGGCGACGTGCTCGCCGAGGTGTACGGCTTTCGGGCGGCCCGGCGGGCCATCCTGACCGGCTTCGTCATGAACGGAGTTGCCGCGCTTGCCCTCTGGGCGACCGTCTATCTCCCTGCGGCGGACTTCTACCCGAATCAGGAGCACCTGAGCAATGTGGTGGCCGCCTACACCCAGCTGATCGTTGCAGGAATGGCCGGATTCATCGTGGGCCAGACCATCAACGCCTGGACCGTGGTCAAGATCAAGTCCCGCACCCGGGAGCGGCACCTGTGGGCCCGGCTGGTCGGCTCGACCTTCGCCGGCCAGTTGGGCGACACCCTGGTGTTCTGCGCGATCGCCGCGCCCGCCATCGGCATCACCAGCGCTCACGATTTCGTGGTCTACACGGCACTGGGCTGGGTCTACAAGACCGCCGTCGAGGTCATCATGCTGCCGGTGACCTACCGGGTGATCGCTTTCGTCAAGCACCGCGAACCCAGCTACACCGCGCTGGCCTGATGCCGACCGTCCGCACATATGGCGACCGGGCGTTGCTCATCGAGTGCGCCGGGACAGCGGAGGTGATCGCGTGCAGTGAGGCCCTGCGCGAGATGGACCTGCCGGAGGTCGCCGATATCGTGCCCGGGGCACAGACCGTGCTGGTGCGCCTGTGCGGCACCGGTCTGCAGATGCCGATACGGGACCGCCTGACTGATATGGAGCCGTCCCGGCTCTCCATGGACCACGGTGACAGCGGCGCCGAGGTCGTCATCGACGTGGTCTACGACGGGGCCGACCTTGCCGAGGTCGCCGCCATGCTCGACATGGCGATCGACGAGGTCGTCGAGGCCCACACCGGAACACCCTGGCGGGCCGGGTTCGTTGGCTTCGCACCGGGTTTCGCCTACCTCGTCGACGGCGACCCGCGGTTGCGGGTTCCGCGCCGGGACAGTCCGCGGACCAGGGTGCCGGCCGGTTCGGTGGGCCTGGCCGGGGAGTTCACCGGGGTTTATCCGCGGGAATCCCCCGGCGGGTGGCGACTGATCGGCCGGACCGACGCCGTGCTGTGGGACACCGGCCGGGATGTTCCGGCGCTGCTGCGTCCGGGAATGACGGTCCGATTCCGGGACGCCGGCCCGATGCCTCCGGACCGGTCATGACGGTGCTGGAGGTGGTCGCCCCCGGTCCGCTGGCCACCATCCAAGACCTGGGCCGCCCCGGTCTGGCCCACCTCGGCGTCACCGAATCGGGAGCCGCCGACCGCCGGTCGCACGCCCTGGCCAACCGCTTGGTCGCCAACCCGCTGTCGGCGGCCACGATCGAGGTGACCCTGGGCGGGTTCACCGCCCGGGTTCGCGGCGGTGACATCGTCATCGCCGTCACCGGCGCCGACGCCGCCCCGCACGCAGACGGAATCAGTCTGGGCCACAACAGCGTTGCCCACATCCGAGACGGCCAGCTGATCACCCTGCACACCCCGCGCGCCGGACTACGCAGCTACCTGGCGGTGCGCGGCGGCCTCACCGCGACGGCGGTTCTGGGCTCACGCAGCTACGACACCCTGGCCCGGCTCGGACCGCCTCCGCTGGCAGCCGGCGACGTGATTCCGGTGGGCCGGCCGGGCGGGACGTTCCCACACGTCGACGTCGCACCCGTCGAACCCCCGCGAAGCGGACCCGTCGAACTACGCGTCGTTCCCGGGCCGCGGGAGGACTGGCTCACCGACCCGGACGCGCTGGTTCGCAGCGACTGGATCGTCTCCGACCGCAGTGACCGGATCGGGGTGCGTCTCGTCGGGGAGCCACTGCTCCTGCGCCGGCCGGAACGGCAACTGCCCAGCGAAGGCACCGTGCTCGGCGCTATCCAGATTCCGCCGGACGGGATGCCGGTCATTCTCGGCCGGGACCATCCGGTGACCGGGGGCTACCCGGTGGTCGGTGTGGTCATTGACGCCCACACCGATGATCTGGCTCAACTCCGTCCGGCCCAGACCGTGGGGCTGAGATGGGCCTGATCCGGTATCGCGACGCGGAAACGGTAAGCCTGGTAGGCCTGTGGGAGTGAACATGCACGTGCATACCGCCCGGCTGATACACACCAGCGACTTGGACGCCGAATCGGCGCATGGCGCCCGCCTGCTCCTGAACCAGGCCTTTTCCGACAGCGCTTTCCGGGACACCACCGACGGCGGGTTCACCGACACCGACTGGGACCACACCCTGGGCGGCATGCACGCCCTGGTGATGCACCGCGGGGTCCTGATCGCCCATGGCGCGGTGGTCCAGCGCCGGTTGCTCTACGGCGGCACGGCCCTACGCTGCGGGTATATCGAAGGCGTTGCGGTGCATGACGATTGGCGTGGCCAGGGGCTGGGTCATGCGGTGATGGACGCCCTGGAGCAGGTGATCCGGGGCGCCTATCAGGTCGGAGCCCTGAGCGCATCGGGCCTCGCCGAGAGGCTGTACCGACCGCGCGGCTGGCTGCGCTGGCGCGGGCCGACCTCGGTGCTGTCCCCGACCGGTCCGGTTCGAACCCCGGGCGACGACGGTTCGGTCTTCGTCCTACCGGTCGCCGTGGACCTCGACCCCGACGCGGCCCTGGCCTGCGACTGGCGCGACGGGGACGTCTGGTAGACAGCGGGGCCGTCGGACAGCGGAACCGGCACCGCCGAATTTGACACCCTCCCGGCCCTTCTGGAACGGTCAGCCATACCTGAAGTTAGGACTACCTAAGGAGTTGTCATGCGGCGGCGCCGGCTCCCATCCGCCCGATTCCGCGCCCCGGCCACGGCCTTCCTGGCGGTCCTTCTGGCCCTCCCCCTGGTCGCCGCCTGCGGTCGGGGCGCGGATGACGCATCGTCCCTGACTGTCTATTCCGGACGGTCCGAGCAACTGGTCGGACCGCTCTTCCGGCAGTTCACCGAGCAGACCGGCATCACGGTGGAGGCCCGGTACGGGGACAGCGCCGAACTGGCCGCCCAGATCCTGGAGGAGGGCACCGGCAGCCCCGCTCAGGTGTTCTTCGCACAGGATGCGGGCGCACTCGGGGCCGTCGAGGCGGGCGCTTTGTTCGCGAAACTGCCCGCGGAGGCGTCCGCGGCCGTGCCCGCCGACTATCGGGCGGCGGACGGCACCTGGACCGGGGTCACCGGGCGCGCCCGGGTCATCGCTTATGACCCGCAGCAGGTGCCGACCGCCGATGTGCCGGATTCGGTGATGGATCTGACCGGCCCACGGTGGCGGGGACAGGTCGCGATCGCCCCCACCAACGCCTCCTTCCAGGCCTTCGTGACCGCCATGCGCGTTGCCGAAGGCGACGAGGCGACCCGCCGATGGCTCGACGGCCTGGTGCGCAACGACGTGCAACGGTTCGAGAAGAACGGCCTGATCCTCGACGCCGTCGACGCCGGACAGGTCAGCCTCGGCCTGATCAACCACTACTACTGGTACGAGAAGGCCGCCGAGGTGGGCGCCTCGGGCATGCGGGCCCAGATCGCCTTCACCAAACCGGGCGACCCGGGCAGCCTGGTGAACGTCGCCGGCGTCGGTATCCTGCAGTCCGCGGGCGATGATCCCCGGGCCGCGACGTTCGTCGAGTGGCTGCTCTCCCCGGAAACCCAGCGGTGGTTCGTCATCAACACCTACGAGTATCCGCTGCTGCCGAACATCCCCGCTCCCGAGGGCCTTCCGCCCCTGACCTCGCTGCGTGGACCCGATGTCCCGCTGGCCGACCTCGACAGCCTGCCCGCGACGTTGTCGATGCTGGAGGATGTCGGACTGCTGTGAGACCAGCGATGGCCCGAGCGTTGGTACCCCGGACGACCACCGGCCCGCCCCGGGCATTGTTCGTCGCCGCAGCGGTGTGTGCCGCCCTCGCGTTCGTCCCGCTGCTGTACCTCGCCGTTCGAGCCGGTGACGCCGGTTGGCGGCGGGTCGCCGAGATGCTGTTCCGGATGCGCACCCTGGAGACCGTGGGTACGTCGGTGGCTCTGGTTGCGGTGGTGGCAACCGCCTGCCTGCTGATCGGGGTTCCGACAGCCTGGCTCGTCACCCGCTCCGACCTGCCCGGCCGGGCAGCATGGCTCGCGCTGCTGGCCCTACCCCTGGCGATGCCGTCCTACGTCGCGGCGTACGCATGGCTGGCCCAGTTCCCCGCGATGAACGGGTTCTGGGCCGCGGCGCTGATCCTCACCGTGGTGTCCTTCCCCTACGTGACGCTGCCGGTCTCCGCGGCACTGCGCGCCGCCGACCCAGCCTTCGATGAGGTCGCCCGGGCGCTGGGACGTGGTCCGGTGCGCGCCTTCGTCACGGCCACGCTCCCCCAGATCTGGCCGGCCGCCGCCGGCGGGGCGCTGTTGGTGGCGCTCTACGTCCTGTCCGATTTCGGCGCCGTCGCATTGATGCGCGTCGATGCCTTCACCCGCGTCATCTACTCGTCGTACCGGGCCAGTTTCGACCGGATCGGGGCCACCGCCCTCGCCTTGGTTCTGGTCGCGCTTGCGGTGGTGTTGATCGGCGCCGAGCACCGGTTCCGCGGTCAGGCCCGGCGTTGGCGGGTCGGGTCCGGAAGCCCCCGCGATCATGTCGCCAGACGACTCGGAGGGGTGGGCCGGGTCGGTGCGATGGGCTGGCTCAGTGTGCTGATTGTCGCGGCGGTGGGGGTGCCCCTGGTCTCGCTGACACTGCGGATGATCGCAGGGAGCCGCACCCCACTGGACGTTTCCGAGCTGGCTTCGGCGGCACTGACCTCGGTTGGCGTCGCCGCGGCCGGCGCGGCGCTGGCCGTGCTGCTGGCCCTACCGGTCGGGGTTCTCGCCGGCCGCTACCGGGGCCCGGCGATCCGGATGGTGGAAACGATGGCGTTCACCGGGCACGCCCTTCCCGGTGTGGTGGTGGGGTTGTCCCTGGTGTTCCTCACCCTGGCCGTCGTTCCATCCGCTTACCAGACCGTGTCGGTGCTCGCCTTCGCGTATGCGGTGTTGTTCGGGCCCAAGGCCATCAGCGCGACCCGCAGCGCCACTGCCGCGGTCCCGCCGATACTCGAGCAGACCGCACGCACGCTGGGCCGTGGGCCGCTGCGCGCCTGGGCCCAGACCACTCTCCCGCTGACCCTGCCCGGAATCGCCGCGGGCGGACTGATCGTCCTGCTGACGGCGATGAAGGAACTTCCCGCCACCCTCATGCTGCGCCCGACCGGCATGGACACCCTGGCCACCGAACTGTGGAGCCGGACCGAAGTGGCGGCATACGGAGCCGCGGCCCCGTATGCGATGACATTGGTGGCGCTGGCCGCAATACCCGCCTGGCTGCTCAGCCGGTCGGTGACGATCGGCGAGGTGGGACGCACATGACCGCGGTGACCGTGGGCGGGGTGAGCATCGGCTTTGGCGCCGCGCTCGTGCTCGACCGCCTCGACCTGGACGTCCCGTCCGGGGCACTGGCCGCCGTCCTCGGCGCCAGTGGATCCGGCAAGACCACCCTGCTTCGGGTGCTGGCCGGTTTCCTCGCCCCGAGCGCCGGGGTGGTGCGTTTCGGTGACCGGGTGGTGACGTCGGCCCCGACAGCCGGCGCCGGCCGGGTGTTCGTGCAGCCGGAGCGACGCCGGGTCGGGATCGTTCCGCAGGAGGGTGCACTCTTCCCACACCTGGACGTCTGGGGCAATATCGGCTTCGGCCTCCCGCGCGGGTCGGCCCCCCGGATCGAGGAGATGCTCGACCTGGTTGGCCTGCGTGATTTCGCCCGGGCCCGGCCGCAGGACCTCTCCGGTGGTCAGCAGCAGCGGGTGGCCCTGGCCCGTGCTCTGGCACCGGCCCCCGACGTGGTCCTGCTCGACGAGCCTTTCAGTTCTCTGGACGCCGCGTTACGCGCCCGACTGCGCGCCGAGGTGCGCAATCTGCTCAGGACCGTGGGCGCGACCGCCATCCTGGTCACCCACGACCAGGACGA